>JAJRSP010000006.1 GCA_024278775.1 Planctomycetota bacterium | reverse complement strand
TTGGAACCATTACTGTCTCCGTTGTCGCAAGACTCCGTTCCCCATCCGGATCATGATCGCCTCCGTTTTCGTCCCCCACCCTTTGCCTTGGGGCAAAGAATGGGGCACCCGCATCGATTCAGCTTCCGATGCGTGCGCGGTGATGTCGGGACCGGTCGCCGACCGAGCTACTTGACGGCCACGGGCTGCGCGGAGACGTTGTCCAACATGCGCTGTAGCGCGATGATCGCGAAACGCCGCATTTTGGGCTCTACCTTAATCTGGTTCGACACGCGCCCGGAGGCCAGCTCGTCCAACGCCCAGAGCAGGTGCCTGGTGTCGATGCGGTACATCGTCGAGCAGAGACACTGAATCCCCGCGAGTGAGCGAATGGCCTTGTCGGCGTGATCCCGGGCGAGACGATTGACCAGATGAACCTCCGTCCCGATCGCCCATCGCGACCCGGCGGGTGAGTCACGCACCGTCTTGATAATGAACTCCGTGCTACCGGCCATGTCCGCTTTTTGCACGACCTCCCAGCTACACTCGGGATGCACGATCACCCGGCACGCCGGGTCGGAGCCGTGAATCTCGTCACACTGTTCGGGCGTGAACAACTCGTGAACGCTGCAATGCCCCTTCCACAAATAGACCTTGGTCGAGCGAACCTGCGCCGGCGTGAGACCGCCGTTTGGCTGATGCGGGTCATACACCACCATCGAATCGAGCGGGAGGCCCATCGCATAGGCCGTGTTACGACCGAGGTGTTGATCGGGAAGAAAAATGACTTTCTCACCCTGATCGAACGCCCATTCGAGCACTTTACCGGCGTTGCTGGAGGTGCAACACGCGCCGCCATGCTCGCCGCAAAACGCTTTGATCGACGCGGCCGAGTTCACGTAGGTAATCGGAATGAGCGACTGGCCGCACTCCTGGACGATGTAGTCCCAGGCGTCTTCGAGCTGATCCAACTCGGCCATATCCGCCATGCTACACCCGGCGGAGAGGTCCGGCAGGATCACCTTTACGTGGTCGTCGGTCAGTATATCCGCAGACTCGGCCATGAAGTGTACGCCGCAGAACACGATAAACTCCGCGTGAGTCTGTTGACCGCCGATCTGGGAGAGCTTGAGACTATCGCCCCGGAAGTCGGCGAACTGGATCACCTCGTCCTGCTGATAATGATGGCCAAGAATGACGAGGCGCTCGCCGAACTCGGCCTTCCGTGCGCGGATGCAGCCCTCGATTTCATCTTCGCTCATCGCGAGATACCGGGGGGGTAACGGTGGCTGGAAGAGCATGCCCATCAACTCCGCTGGGACTCTGTTCGTATGGCGTTCGCCGACGCCACGCTTCCGCCCCATGATACGCCAAGGGTCGGCTACCGGCAAAGACCTGAGTCAAGAAAACAGCCTCGATCTGAACCGGGTCTTACTGCGTCGGCAGGTTCTGGGAAAAAGCGCCAATATCGGACGCGCGGGAGATATCCCACTGGAGCAGTTCCGTGCCCACCATCGGCGATCCGGGGTGTCCGAAACGTGCCTTATGTAGAAACTCCCACGGGTTGAATGAGGCCACCGTACCGACGAACTCCGGGTTGGTCGGTGTGCCGAAGTTGAGGGACGTGCCATCGGGTCCGTGACAGCTCAGGCATGCCCGCCCGTACCAAAAGCTCCCAAAGGGACTACTGCCGAGGAAGGTACCGCCCGCATCAATGTGGATATCCGTATCGACCTGACCGGACCGCACAAACTTGACCACGTCCCAGATGTCTTGGTCGGTTAGCCCCGTCACCGCAGTGGTGTACGAATGGCCGTTCGGATCACGAAGCAGATTAAAGATTTCCTCTGAGGTCTTGGTGGTGCCGAAGATGCCCGCGATGCCCGTCCGATGACTGCCGCTACCGTACACACCATCCACGCCTTTGTAATCCCATCCGTGGCACTCTTTGCATCGCCACGTGGTGGATCCGGTTCGTGTGTTCGATACGGAATCGGGTCGCGTCGCCCAGAGGGGATGGTCGCTTGTCGGGACGGGCAGCTTCGCCTGAGCCCACCACTTGTCATAAAGCAGGGCCCCACGCACATCGTCGGCCAACACAAACTCCGGCGGATCCAGCGCGGTCGGTCCGAGCATGGCATCAAACATCGCCCCGTAGTCGCCCAGTGCCACATTAGTGTCACCATCATCATCCACAAAGGCGCAGGCCGATGGCAGACCGGCCGGCACACCAAAGCACTGCTGCAACGTAGCGAAATCGCGAAGGTCCACGTCCCTATCCCCATCGGCATCACCCGGTTCGGCATAGGGGATGATCTCATAGTGGGTATAGAAATGGTCGCCGTCGAGCGAAGCGGCATCGTTGGATGCGATGCTCACCGCAAAAAGCGTGGCGGTGCCTGAGTTAACACCCGGTGCAAGCCACTGCAAGCCAAACTCATGCGAGCTGCCGTTGGCCGCCCAGCCGGAAAGCGCCGCGAGATACCCATCAATCGTATGTGTGACGTATTGGGGCAATCCATCCGCAAACTGTGTGTTCACTGCGTCACTAATGATAAACGTGCCCACATGCCCGGTGGCGTTCTCCGCACTGATCTCAAACCCGGCCGCGCTCCGGTCGGGGTCATAGACGCGCATCGAAAGATCATACGTGCGCCCCGGAAGGTAGCGGCGCGGTGCGCCGAGGATATCCGCGCCGCCGACACCCGTGCCAAACTCATGGCACACTATGCAGTTATCGGCGTTGGCCCCCGGACCATTGGTTAACCCCGAATTCGCACCGGTAGAGTAGGCCAGCACTACCGGCGGCAGCACCACGGCCGACGACACAAGGACTGCGACAACGGCATCACGAAGCTTTTCCACGACAACTCCCCGTTTACGGCACACCGGAGACGGCGCACCCAATCCACCGACCCCAGCGATCACGGTAGACTCCCCTTCGCCATATAGTAGGCCATCGAGCCAACCGGTTCAATCGAAACCATAACGTCCGATAGGGTGTGATATGCCCGAGCCGGGGGCGCGAGCATGAACCCCGGCGCGACACATGGCCGCGTGTTGCTTGGCCATGCCACCCGGCTGTCCGAAAGTGAACGAGCACATGGAAGGGGAGGTTAGTCTCGCGGAAGGGCCTTGAAGGCTTCATTGGCACCGACGAGAACCAGCACATCACTGGCTTGGATCTTCGTGGTGGCCGACGGCACAATCGTCGCCCGGCGAGCTTTCTGCTCCAACCCGGCATCCGCACCGCCGGCGGGACGCTCGATGGCGATGAGGTTGACGCCGTATTCACTTCGCAGGTGAAGTTCGATGAGCGTTTTCCCGACAAAGACCGGCGGTGCGGCCAGGCTGATGAGGCTATGGTCTTCGCCCAACTCCACGTATTGTCCGAGAGCGGGTAGCTGCAGCCGATGCCCCCAGCGTACGGCCGACTCCTCTTCCGGTGATGCAATGTCATGGGCACCGATGGAACGCAGAATCCGCGCCTGTATGGCGTTTTCCGCCCGGGCCACGATGAAGGGGATACCAAACCCTTTCAGTATGGCAACGGTCAACGCGCTCGCCTCGAAATCTTCCCCGATTCCTACGATGGCGGCGTTCACCTCGGCGACACCCTGTGACCGCATCGCTTCGACGTCAGTGCTGTCCAGTTTCACCGCCAGAGTCACCAGATCACGCAGTGATTCGACCGGTTTGGTATGTCGATCAATGGCGATGACCTCCGCACCGGCCGCCGATAACGCCCGTGCCAATCCGGCCCCGAAACGTCCCAATCCCATGACTGCAAACTTATCCATGATGATTCCATCCACACCACGCGACACTACCCGATGATAACCGCCTCTGCCGGATACTCATAACGCAGCGGTCGCGGCGTGCCGGCCATCGCCACCAACACGGTCAACGGACCGAGCCGACCGGCCAACATCGTCGCCATGATTACGACACGCCCCCAGTACGTCAACTCCGGTGTCAGACCGGTTGATAACCCCACGGTGCCAGCCGCTGACACTGACTCAAACAGTCCCTCCCGAAGCGATACGCCTTCGGTAAAACAAAGCAGCAGGGTGACGATACTGATCAGCGCCGCCATCACCACAAACAAGGCACCGCTGCGCCGGACGATGATCTCCGGAATGCGCCGACCGAACACCTCCACATGCTGACGTCCGCGAAGCGTGGCCCACACTCCCATGGCCATCACCGCCAGGCTGGCCGTCTTGACGCCACCGGCTGTCGAGCCGGGTGATCCACCGATGAACATCAACAGCGCGGCCAGCATATGCGATGCCGGTGTGAGCGATTCCGTATCCATCGGTACCGTGTTGAAACCGGCCGTCCGGCATGTCACGGAGAGAAACAGCGCATCCCACAGCCGCCCTAAAGAATCGGTGGCGGCCATCGGGACGAGCGAACCACCGCCGCCGTGCGCCCCACCGACATGTGAAAAAGTTTCAAACACGAGAAACATCACTGTAGGGACCACCACAAGCCACGCGCTGGTTACAAGCACCACACGTGAGTGCAACGACAAAAAACGTTTGTGCGGCGCGGCCCCCAGCGGCACCGCCGTTCGACCCTTCCGGGCACTGCCCAGCCATCCCCGCAGACCATGCCAGAGATCCCGCAGCACGGGGAATCCAAGACCACCGATGACAATTAAGGGCATGATGCCGACATACACCGGCCACGCACGTCGAAACGTGAGAAGGCTGTCCGACTGAAGTGAAAAACCGGCGTTGCAAAAAGCACTCACCGAATGGAACACCGAAAAAAACAGCCGTTGCCCCGGACAAGATACTCCGGCGAACATCGGCCAGAGCACGGCGGCACCGATGGCCTCCATCGCAAGCGTGGACAGCACGATGAACGTGACCAGTCCGCGCATTTCGCCGAGTGTGTTGTGGCTCGTTTCGTCTTGCAACACCAACGAATGGCGAAGGGATAGCTGCCGGCCCGCAAGGATCCCCAGCACGCTGCCGATGACCATGATGCCCAATCCGCCGAGCTGGATCAAGACCAGAATCACCGTTTGCCCGAACATGGTAAAATCGGTGGGCGTGTCATAGACGACGAGTCCGGTGACGCAGGTCGCACTGGTCGCCGTAAACGCACAGTTGATCAGGTGTCGGAGCAGAGAAAAGCCGTCGCGCTCCCACAGCTCCGGTACGGTGGCACGAGGCAGCGCCAACGCCAACGTGCCGATCAGAATAAGGGTCACAAACGCAAGAAGCACAAACCGTGTCGGTTGAAGCACTCGTTGGGACAGCAGCAGGTTGATCTGCACGGCCTTCATCACCACCCGCGCGCCGAGCGCAAGCTGCAACGTCGCCACGTACATCGCCGAAACCGCGATCAGTGGCGCGGACGAAAACTCCACATCGAGCACCACCACCACGGCCGCACCGATTACGATCGCCAGATCGTACCAAAGCCCCCGAAGTGCAGCCACGCGTTGCGGCGCGTGAACGATGTGAAGCACGCGGCACACGGCATATACCGCCACCGCCAGAAGCTGTACGACATGCAGATACGCCACCGGTATCGGTGGGTTGTAAAAACCGAACTCCATCGCCAGGGAGATGATCGCCAGCACTCCCAGCGGAGCCACCGTACGCTCCAGCCCCCGGCGAAAGCCGTGCGGTGCACCGATCAACGGAGGCACTTTCGCCTCATGACCGGGAGACGCAGATGGTGGTGTCACGATCGCACCTTGCTGGTTTTGTCAGGCCACGTCCACAAGGCCCATTACCTCCCCGTATTGGTCCATCACCGCCCGCCGCAACGCAGCGTGTTTCGGATCGCGCAACTTCGGGTCCACAAGAAGCACCTGAGCGGCATCTTCTCGGGCCTGTTCAAGCGGTTCACCGTCCACCGTGAGATCGGCTATCTTGAACGTCGGCATACCATGCTGCTGCTTGCCCAGAAGTTCTCCCGGACCACGAAGCCGAAGATCTTCCTCCGCAATACGAAAACCGTCGGACGTCTCACAGACAATCTGCAGCCGCGCGTTCATCTCAGCGGTCTCAGAATCCGACATGAGCAGACAATAGGATTTCTTTCGGCCACGTCCAATCCGCCCGCGAAGCTGGTGAAGCTGCGACAGTCCAAACCGCTCGGCGTGTTCGATCACCATGACCGTGGCTGCGGGGACGTCCACGCCGACCTCGATTACCGTGGTGGACACGAGCACCCGCGTCTCACCCGTTCGGAATCGATCCATCACGGACTCTTTTTCTCGTGTGTTCATCCGTCCGTGCAGCAACTCGACGGTGCAATCTCGCAGCACCGTTTTTCGCAGACGCTCCACCTCGGTTGTTGCGGCTCGCAGCGGAAGCGATTCCGATTCATCCACCAAAGGGTAGACGATGTAGACCTGTGCGCCGTGGTCGATGCGCTGACGGACGAAACGCCACGCCGCCGCGGTATTCGACGAGCAGACCAATTTGGTTTCGACGGGTGTGCGACCCGGCGGCGAACCCTGGATCGTGGACACATCCAACTCACCGAAGGCGGCCATCATCAATGTTCGGGGAATTGGTGTGGCCGTGAGCAGGAGCGAATGCGGCGCGTTTCCCTTACGGCGCATCGCCGCCCGCTGTGCGACGCCGAACCGATGCTGCTCGTCGATAATCACCAACGCGAGATGACGAAAACGCACATTGGGTTCCAGCAGGGCATGCGTACCCACGATGATATCGACCTCCCCCTTCGCCAGCGCCGGCAGGATCCGTGACCGATCCGCGGCAGAGGTCGATCCCGAAAGGTAAGCGGTGCGGACGCGGCTTCCTTGGAGGTACCGGGCGACCTTGTCGCGGTGTTGTGCGGCGAGCACTTCGGTCGGCGCGAGGATCGCCACCTGCTGTCGCGTTGCGATCACGGCTAAGGCGGCGTAGACGGCTACGGCCGTCTTCCCCGCGCCCACATCGGCCTGCAGCATGCGGTTCATCGGGCGTGTCTTCGACAGGTCCGAGGAAATCTCAGCCACCGCCTCGTCCTGTCCGGGCGTCAGGCGAAACGGAAACCGTGCACGGATACGCTCGTCGAGGGTTCGATCGATCACCAGGGCGGTCGCGTGGCGTTGGGGCAGACGCCGACGCACGATCTGTACCGCTACCTGACAGATAAGAAACTCCTCGTACGCCAGCCGTTTCCGCGACACGGCCACATGTTCCAGGGAGGTGGGGTGGTGACACTGTCGCAAAGCCGATGCCCGAGAGGGTAGGGAACGGAGACGCCGAAGCGCCTCCGGAACACAGTCCGATACTTCGGCGATGGCGTCGTCCCACACCGAGGCGACCACTTTGGCGATGTGCCGCGATGGGAGCAGTGCCGTGCCCGAATACACCGGCTCAAAACGTTCACGATCATCAGCGAAAGGATCTTCGTCTTCGTCAAACACCACGAGTCGTGGATTCGTGAACGCCGCACGATCGCGCCACGCGTCCACCTTGCCGGTTACGCGCACGATGCTTCCGAAATGGAGCTTGTCTGCCAGGAAAGGGGAGTTAAACCAACGCACGCGACACGTGCCCGTACCGTCCACGAGATCAGCAGTGATGCTTTGTTTGGTGAACGCCCGGTTGCCGCGCACACGCCGCAGCTCGCCCACTACGGTGGCCGTCTCTTCCAGTTCCAGCTCGCCGATGGATTTCGATCGGGGGATCGTCTGATGCCGAAACGGAATATGCTCCAGCAAATCGCCGACCGTGATGACGCCGAGCTTGCCGAACTCGATCGCACGAACCGGACCCACGCCTCGCAAAAACTGCACCGGCGTCGAGAGCGTCAGGCGGTTCGTCATCGTCCCCTTCCTACACCGCACAGGGGAATTACACCCGGCTCGATGTCATGGAAACCCAGTACGGCCCGGGCATGAAGTACTGACTGGGCATGCAGTACTGCCCGAGCACACAGTACCGTTCGGGCACCCAGCATCGTCCAGGCATGCCGCCCTATCGAAAAAGCCCTCGGCGAGAAGAGAGGTGGCTGCGGCGTGTGTGCTTCACGATGATCCGCTACGGGATGAGCAGACGCTGGCCTACGCGGATCCGATTCGGATCGCTGATGTCGGCACGATTCGCCTCGTAGATTTCCTTCCATCGGCGTTGGTCACCGTAGTAGCTGCGGGCGATTGCGTAAAGTGTGTCACGTTTGGCCACGGTATAATAGCGTGACGTGGTCGGGTTGGCGGCGACAGGAATCTCCTCAACCTCCTGCGGGGGGGCGTAGGTGTTATCCACCGGTGCGGGTTGGTTATAGGCGGGGAAACCAGTCGGCTCGTACGCAGCGGCCTCCGTAGAGGCCAAGTACGGATCGGGTGGGGTCGTCGCCTCGTGGCTACGTGATCCGAACAGCCCACCGGCTCCGTTGCTCTTACACCCGACGTTCAAAACTGAAAAAGCGCAAAGAATAAGACATGTCGCGATCCGTCGCATCTGATTGACCTCCTTGCCAGTAACCAAGTTATACAAAAAACCTCCGCGCATCATAAACTGGATAAGCTCGTTGTCAATAAAGTTCTTGTTGATATTCATCTATGGGACGTGTGACAGCGTTGCCAGGCATCCCTCTTTGCCGTAGGTAGGTAGTGACCACGCGATCACAGGTGGTTTCTACTGTGATTCCCATAACCGAGTATGCTTCCCATAACCGCGTATGCTTCCCATAACAACGACTTCACGTGCCGACCCACCCGCCGATTATAGTCCACTGCTGCCGGTTAAGCCCCTCTGCTTGGACGCCGATGCGTCCGTGGAAGTCGTAGGGAACCACCGCCTCGACCAGGCGACCGGTGCGAAGTACGTCATGCAACAGACGATACCATTGTAACTTCTCAAAACGGGTGTCAGCTTGCCCGGCACGATCTGCGATCGTACCGGCTCCGTGCTGATCGAACGTGGTGTCGAGCTTACCGAAGCGCATGTCACACTGCTGGAAACGCTTTCTTCCGAAGATCTCGTGGGCGGTGCGGATTGGCCGGCGGACATGCTCAAGCCTATGCCGCAAGACACGCCGACGCCCTCTGCTGCGGAAGCGGAGCCGACGGAGGAACAGCTAAACGAAATCCAAAAGCCTGACCTCATCGACGTCGAATCACTCCGTCCCGGAATGCGTTTAGCGCAGGATCTTTTCGAACAGTCCGGTGTGCTGCTTCTGGCCGCAGGGATGCGTATCACCTCGCGCCTGCTCAAGCTGCTCAAGAAACGAAAGATCACCGTTCTTCGGATCGGGAGCCAGACGGACCCCATTACGCCTCCGCAGGATGGTTCGTCGGGGATGGAGACGAGCCCGCATGTGGTCGAATACGCCGAGCTGGAGGCTGATACGATCCAGCTTGTCGAAGACGAGCTGCGAATGGTGCCCTCGTTCCATCCCGTGCGGGCCTGGCGGCGTCCCCATTTACCTATCGCGGATTTTCGACAAGAGGCGTCCAAGGGGCTCGAACGTCATGCGGAAGTAAGCTCCACCATCGCCAACGCCACAGAGACCCTTCTGGTTGGTGGTCGAGTTTCGGCCAAGAGCCTGGGTGGGTCTGTGAAGTCGTTTGTGGACATGGTCACACTCGACTTCGACATCTTGCCGTTGATCGTCAGTATGCAACGCACCGAAGACGAATACCTCTTCGATCATTGCGCCAACGTCAGCATGATCGCGCTGGCCATTGGTGCGCAGCTCGGGCTCAATCATGAACAGTTAATGGAAGTTGCGTTGGGCGGGCTGCTTCACGACATCGGTATGCTACGTGTGCCCGGTAACATTCGCCTGGCCCCGCGCGTGCTGACCCCGGAAGAGCGTGTCGAGATAGAGCGGCACCCCATGCACACTTTGGAGATGTTGGATCGCGTACCGGGCATTCCCCCGTCGGCGAAGGTGATTGGCTATCAGGCTCACGAACGTGCCGACGGCAGCGGTTACCCCCGCGGTAAAAAAGCGGGCAGAATCCATCCCCTTTCGTCGATTGTCTCCGTGGCCGATGCCTTCGCTGCCATGACGCGCCCCCGCCCGCATCGGCAAGCGCTGATGCCCTATGAGGCCGCCAAGAAAATACTCACCGATGGCAACGCGAAACGCTTCGATCTCAACATCGTCCGCGCGTTCCTCAACACCGTGTCGCTGTTTCCCATCGGAAGTGTCGTTGAGCTACACACCGGGCTACTGGCCAAAGTGCTCCGTGCCAATGTCGATCAACACACGCGGCCCGTCGTGGAACTCATCGACGACACCGGATTGTACACCGGTGAAATTGTAGACCTGGCCAAAGACACCAGCCTTACCGTCGTACGTGCTCACTCCTACTCTCCGTCGCCGGAGCAGACCGCCGCCCCCAGCCACAGCACACGGTGACCAGCTGCAGCAGACGGTGAGAGCCGCGACCCTATATCCGTGAGGCGCTACGGGCAGGTACGAGGACCGTCCTGTAGATAGGGGTTCCCGAGGAATCCCTGCACGGTGGCCGTGATGTCCTTGAAATCCACATTCAGAGCGGGATCGACAGTTCCCGGAGTGAGTTTCGTCCGCACCTTACCGGGTTCAGGATCGCCCAGGAACTTCGATACGGTGGCGGTGATGTCGTTGAAGTCCACCGGGAGACCGGCTCCTGGATCGCCGGCGAAGGGCGCAACCACATCGCCCCAATAGGCGGTCGGGACAACCAGCGGCGGTGAGTAAGCCGTTTCAAGGTTTAGGGACGCCTGGCAATTCGTGTGGATTTCTTGAACGTCGTAGACTGAATGCGGCATGATCTCCGGGCCGTAAATATGGATTTCACCGAAGGTACTCCAATCGCGAAACTCCGGAGTACACTGAAGCATCGCGGCCATGAACGTGCCGGACCCGGCCGGCGTATCAGCGAACTCGACGGGCGCACCAACCCACATCGTTTGCCCCTCGAATCCCGAGTAGTCCGGGGTGCCCGGAGGAATCGGAGCGGGAGGATGCAGCAGCGAACTTAGCCTGACGCGAATGGCTGTGAGCTGTCCCGGGTTGCCCGGGGTGACCGACAGGAAGCGATTGTTGGCAATACCGCTGATATCAGCGATGGGCGGTGCCGCAGCCGAGCAGGTCGCCCCGGCGGTATTGGGTCCATCCGTGATGCCGGTGAGGTGGTCCGGTGTCCCTGGTTCATACAGGCCGAGGGTGACCGTTACATCGATGGGGTCGGCATCTACATCAAACCGGAAATTATACATGGTGCCCCAGCGAATCGGATTGTCGACCGTGCTCCATGTGATCGAACCCGGTTGGATCGAAGCCGTCCACGGCGTATTCGAAAACGGTTCGTTATGCGATTGGACGGCGTGAAATCCAACATTTTGGATGTTGGCCGATTGAGCGGTGGGAACGGAAAACGACAGAACCTTTCGATTCATATCAAAATTGTAGAGGGCGTATTCATAATGCCACATGCCTCCACCCAGATTCGTCACCTTGGATGCCAGAATGCACCGACCATCCGGAGACACAAACTCGACCGGGGGAATGTCCTGGGCGATCACGGTTTGGCGGGCACCGACCCAAGCGTCAAGCGCGTAGCCGGTATTCGGCCTCACGCCCTCATTGCTCATGCCAAACGACCATGTTCCCCCCGGTACGCCGGATGGGGATACCGGCTTCCAAGACACGCTGTTCGTGTGGTTTACATCGTCCCGAACGACATAATACCCATCCACGAAAAACTGGGCCGGAGGTAATGTTCCGTCTATCAAGTCCGCCTCGGCAACTTGTAACCGATGTTCGATTGCGTCATGTGAGTGGCCGCTACTCAGGTGCGAGCCCGCATAGCGATAATTACCCGTCCAAGGATTGATTTCATACCGTGGGCCGAGACCGCTTTGTGTGGCATTCAAACCGGAGGTATAGGTGTCCGTGCATCCCACGCCGAGCCAATCCCCCACCCCGTGCCCCGGTTCATAAGTGCAGGTCGTGCCGCATTGCTCGCTGCTTAGCGCAAAGAAGCCATGCTTGATCCACGACTGTCCGATCTGCTCAAACCGATCGTCCTTTAACCGGTATAGGTTGGACACGATATAAGGATGCCGTGCATCTGGGTTCTGGAACCACATCAGGTCGGCCGTACCCACATTCCAGGAGGTCGTCGCCACGGCGAGACCGAGCGTGGTACTGGTACGCCCGAATTGACGAAGGTCGAACAACTGGCAGAATGTCATATCCGCACCACCCGCGGCCACGCTGCCCAGTCCTTCCGTCTGACGAAGCTCACTGACGGTCGGTTTCATCGGCTGATAGTGAGTATCACCCACGGGGGTCGCCATACCTCGTACCACCGCCGAACCAATCGACTCACCGCTCAACGTGGGATCACCCAGTGCCTCGGCCAATGCCGGAGAGATGACCACCGTCATACTCGGCAACGTGATCCGACCGACACGGCGATCCACGCCCGCACGAAGACCGCGCAACACAAGCACCGCATCATCACCGACCACCCCACGTGCCAACGCCACGTCGGCACGTACACCAAGAGACGGCTCATCGAGCAGAAGCCCCACGACCAGCACCTCGCGTGATGAGGTCGACAAACGTAACGCACCATTCAGGCCCAGATAGTCAACCTGGAGGCTTTCCACCGTATCGCCGAGCACCACCGCGGCCAGGTCGGACACGCCGTCCACGCCTAGCGTGAGCTCTTGACCAGCGGCTAATCCGACGACTTCCACGTGAACGCCGAGATGCGCCAGACCGCTCTCATTTGGTTGGAACGTGACGGACCCATCACGCAAGACCCATAACTCGTCCGTCGACGTCGCCGCCAGCGTCCATGAGGCCGACATCACCACACCAGCAACCAACAATGCGATTTTCTTCAACAGCACAGTAAACCTCCCGATCCCATCCGTGATCGACAAACAAACCCCCTGGAGCAGCGGCCCGCGCGCCAGCCACCACGCAAGGGCGACATACCCCTTGTCCAAGGAAAACCGGCAGGCCTCGGCAGGGCTGGTATTCTAACGGATTCTCCCACTCCGAGTCAATAAAAAACGTTGATGGTCCGATATGCTGGGGTCCCAAGGTAAAAAAACGGCCAGGAGCGTAGCCTCAGCCGGTGATCGCTCCCAAACCGGAGGACCAATGCCACTCCTTTTTTTCGATGGGATTACAATATGTGAACCGCGAGGGGTGTAGTGGGGGGCGGAACCGAGAACGCGAGGCCCGTGGGGGACACACACGAAGTACCTTCCTGTTCACTTGGCATTTGCGTATTGAGACCACGATAGTGTGATGATCGGAACGGACCTACGCTGGTGCGGCAGCTCAATCCTCGCCGTGGAATAGCGCGATGCTGGCCGTGAAACCATGGACGAAGTTGGTGCCACCCACCGGACCGAACTCTCCGCCGCAGAAGAATCCGGCCACCGGAACGTCCCCCAACAACTCACGCATCACGCCGATGTCGTGACCCGGTTCGGGCCACATATTCGTACCCCGGCCATTGCATCCGAACAGCATCGCACCGGCGATTGGCTTGCCGCCGTGTGGTGCGATCATCTTGCGTAGGTTGGCGTCGGCGCTTTTGGCGTCGCGAACGTGAAACTGAACCGTCGCCCCCACCTTCGCGTGCCCGGCGATGGCGATCGCTCCGCTCTTGCGGTCCACACCGATGATGTTGTGAATGAGGAAATCCCCTCGCGTGAACTGTCCCTTGTATTCATCAATCACGCGACCCACGAAGAGCGACCGACGCGCCAGTCGTTCATCCTCATCGGACAAGCCCACCAGGACACCGTGCAACCTCGCCAGCGCCGGTTGACCGCCCATTTCCTGCACGATGTTACGAGTCCCCTTGGTGATAACAAACGATTCACCGATCGGTCGGCACCCCTGTGAGACGATCGTCGTCACGGAAAGATCACCGGAAAGTGTTACGCCCACGGCTCCTTCCTCGACCACATCTCCGGCTATGATGAGCCGGTTTTCACCCGGTTTGTGACCCGCGCTGGCGATGCCTCCGACCAGCGGCGCACCCGGGTAACGCTCGTTGACACGGGAGACAAACGCGTTGGTATCAAGACGGAAGGGGTCCGTCATGGCCACAAAAATCGGCTCGCTGTCGGGCGACACGCCGGTCTTTCGCTCCCAACTTCCAGGTGACGTCATGCGGTCCAGCTCGTCTTGCGTGATGTGGAAGGGGCGAACGCACACCTCCGGTAAGCTCGCGGCTAGAAGTGCCACCGACGGGCGTCGTTCAATCTCGCGGTTCACCCCAATGGTCCCCTCGGCCGTACACCCGAGAAGCACGGCATGCGGCATCGCCGCCCCCATACGCTCCACGATATCTTCAAGATCATCGTCGTAGTGTGAGGTAAGAAAAATCAGCGCCAGATCAACCATGCCGGGTGTGACACGTCCGTCGATCGGCGTGAGGAGTTCGTCGACGGCCTGCGTCGCTTCGGTGGCCAATGTGATGGACGAAGCAAACCGCACCAGGAATCGCTCCAAATCTCACAACGATACAAGTCGAAGACGCCAACGGACCAAGCCGACCCACGGGTTGGACCTTAGACGGGACTGGCGAAGGATGCAAATGCGTGGTAGGTTCGTCGCCGTCGTGTGCCGAGAGCGTCTTGGCTGTGACGCGACTCGAAAACCCTGTATGCAAGGCGAATGCTGCATGCCCGATAGCGGCCGAAGCTACTGGCACATAGGCGTCTCACGAAAAACGGCGCAGCTTGACGGCCACGGTCGCGCCGCACTGCACGACATTCGTCAGGCGGGGCTATCCCACATCGAGGGTGTGCGGTCCTCCACCCTATATTTCCTGCGCGGGCGGTTGTCCGAGGCCATGGTTCGACGAATCGCCGACGAATTACTCACGGATCACGTGTCGGAAGAGATGACCTTCGGTCCCGGCCTCACCACGAGAGCGAGTGACGGAGCGGCCATCGAGATTCACTCGCAACCCGGCGTGATGAACCCGGTCGCCATCAGCACCTTGGAAGCCGTGGCGCGATTCGTGGCCGCCACCGGCGGAGACGGCTCCGTCGACGAAGTCCAAACCGCACGGCGATATGAGATCATTGGCGCACGGTGTATCGACGAACTGGAGACGATCGCATCGGGCGTGCTCGGTAACGCCTGTATCGAAACCTGGTACCTTCGCGGTTTCGGTCGCGACGACGCCATCGCCGAGGCCTTTCCCACGCCGTCGACGGCACCGTTCGCGTTGCGAACCATCAAGCTCGACGGTTTGGGTGATGAGGAGCTGGCGGGCCTTTCTCGATCGGGCCACCTGTTCCTCTCGCTGGCGGAGATGCAGGAAGTTCGCAATCACTTTCAGCAACTGGGGCGCGACCCGACCGATCTTGAGCTTGAGACGGTGGCGCAGACCTGGTCGGAGCACTGCGTCCACAAGACGCTCAAGAGCACCTACCATTATCGCGGTGACGATTTTGGAAAACCCGGCACCGTCGATATCACCATCGACAACCTGCTCAAGGATACGATCGCCAAAGCCACGCACGATCTTCACCGCGACTGGTGCCTGTCGGTCTTTGTCGACAACGCCGGTGTGATCGCGTTTGACGATGAATACGGGATCGCTTTCAAGGCCGAAACCCATAACCATCCGTCGGCCATTGAACCCTACGGCGGTGCGGCCACCGGCATCGGCGGTTGCATCCGAGACATCATGGGCTGCGGACTTGGCGCGAAACCGATCGCTTCGACGGATGTGTTTTGCGTGGCCACGCCGGACTTCGACCCGGAACGGTTACCCAGAGATGTGATCCACCCACGCCGTGTGCTCAAGGGTGTGGTCAGCGGCGTGCGGGACTACGGCAACCGCATGGGCATCCCCACGGTCAACGGTGCGATTTTCTTCGATGACCGTTACCTGGCCAACCCGCTCGTGTTTTGCGGATGCGTCGGGCTGATTCCGCGCCGTTTCGTGGAAAAAAAGGTACACCCCGGCGATTGCATCGTCGTTACTGGCGGCAAAACCGGACGCGACGGTATCCACGGTGCGACGTTCTCCTCGGCCGAACTTACCGTGGATCACGCGGATGAGTTTTCTCACGCGGTACAGATCGGCAACGCCGTCGAAGAAAAAAAAGTGCTCGATGCCATGCTGCTGGCCCGCGACCACAAAGACGGCTGCCTCTACTCGGCCGTGACCGATTGCGGTGCGGGTGGTCTGAGCAGCGCCGTCGGCGAAATGGGCGAAGAGACCGGCGCAGACGTAGACCTCTCCCACGTGCCGCTGAAATATGCCGGCCTCCGCTACGACGAGATTTGGATATCCGAGGCGCAGGAGCGCATGGTGTTCGCCGTTCCCCCGAAAAAATTGGCGGCCTTCCTCGCCATCTTCGCGGCCGAGGAGGTGGAAGCCACGGCCATCGGCACCTTTACCGGTGACGGCCAACTCCGCGTCCGTTATGACGGTACGATCGTCGGCGAAATCGCCATGTCCTTTCTTCACGGCGGCATCCCGCAACCTGCACTTCAGGCCGTGTGGATCGCAAACAACGAGAACGCAGCGAACATGTCTTCCGATCCGCAATCCGTCGGCGACGAGAATGCGGCGCCGCAATCGGAACGTGTGTTGACGGACGTGGCACCGCGCGAGCAACAACAGCATCAACCCGCAACGCCGAATGAGCGTTTGCTTGCGGCGCTGGGTGAGCTGAACACCGCCTCGAAAGAGTGGGTTATCCGTCAATACGATCACGAGGTCCAGGGGCGTAGCGTGATTAAGTCGCTCGTCGGTCCCGGCTTCGGTCCGTCCGACGCGGCTGTCCTTCGCCCGCGATATGAGAGCGATCGCGGTATCGCCATCGCCTGCGGCATGTGCCCGGAGCTGGCCGACGTCGATCCGTACCTGATGGCCATCGGCGCGATCGACGAGGCGTTGCGTAACGTCATCTGCGTCGGTGGTGATCCGAATCACACGGCGATCCTTGACAACTTCTGCTGGCCCAAGGTGGACCACGAACGATCGCTCGGCGCGCTCGTGCGTACGTGCAAGGGCGCGTACGATGCGGCCGTCGCCTATGGCTTGCCGTTTGTCTCCGGAAAAGACTCGCTCAACAACCAGTTCTCCATGACCGAAGCCGAGGCGAAGCGAACGGGTCTGCCGCAGCACATCGCCATCCCCTATACGCTGCTGATTAGCGCGTTGGCCATGGTGGACGACGTTACCAAATGCGTTTCGATGGACCTTAAGATACCCGGCCACAAGCTCGTGCTGGCCTCCGCACCGGTGCGGGCCGTCGGACTGACAGCCGCCAAGGCCATGCATGACAAAACCTCCGCGCTGATCCGAAGCGGTAAGGTCTGCGCCGCCCATGACATCAGCGATGGCGGTCTCGCGGTGGCCATCGCGGAGATGTGTCTTGCGGGAGGCTGTGGTGCGACGGTCGATATCACACCGGATTGCTACGCTCCAGGCATCTTCGAGCCGGTCGCCACGACCTACCTGCTCGAAATGAACGAAGCCGCCGCGGCCGACAGCGGGCTGCCCATCATCGGTACCGTCGAGCCGGCACCGCGCTTGCGCCTTCAACAACAGGGCGAACCGGACATTGACCTCACGGTGTCAGCGCTGGCCGATGCCTGGCGTCGGCCGATCACTGGCGGGGGAGGAAGCAAGCCATGAAGAAGGTGCCGGTTCTGGTCTTGCGGTGTGCGGGTATCAACTGTGACGAAGAGGTGATGCACTGCTGGCGGCTGGCCGGCGCGTCGCCGACCCTCGTTCACATCAACGAACTAGCCGCGTGCCCCCACATGCTCGACCAGTACAACATCGTCACGATCCCCGGCGGTTTCAGCTATGGTGACGACATCGCGGCCGGGCAGATCCTCGCTCAGCGTATCATGCACGAATCCGCCGACGCACTCCGGCAGCTCGTCGAGCGCGGCGGCGGCATCCTTGGTATTTGCAACGGCTTTCAGGCGTTGGTCAAAACCGGCTTGCTCCCCGGCGGCAGCGATAGTCGCGAACTCGTCACCGTTACCTACAACGATTCAGCCAAGTTCGAGGCGCGCTGGGTCACGCTGGAGGTCTGCACCGACAAATGCCCGTTCCTCACCCCCGGCTCCAAGTTGGAGATGCCCGTCGAACACGCCGAAGGCAAGGTTGTCACGGCTGGTGCCGCAGCTGTGAAAAAGCTCAAAGCGGACGGTCTCATTGCCGTGCGGTATGTTGACGCGGACGGCTCCTGCGATTCTTATCCCGCGAACCCCAACGGTAGTGAAGCGGGCATCGCCGGATTGTGTGATGCCACCGGCCGCGTCTTCGGACTCATGCCCCATCCCGACCGCGCCTTCGCCCACACGCACCACCCGCACTGGACTCGCCGCGACCATACCGGCACCCCCGACGGTCTCTCCGTCTTCCAAAACGCTGTGCGGTTTTGGGGTCGGTAGTTCCTTATGCGGGGCACCCGCCGAATCCGTCTTACACCCGTCGTTCTTTCGCCCCAAGGCGAAAGGTTGACCTGCCATTCGGCTGAGGCACTATGTCAGCTGAGGCTCTATGCCAGCTGAGGCTATGAGGCGGGGACGGTCAGCTTGTCTTGGACGGCCTTGGCGACGAGGGCATAGACACTGCTGGCGATGACATCGATGCGCAGGGCGTCGGCCAGTTCTTCGATGTCGCTTTCGATCGTGGGTAGCAGTTGAATCAGCACGCTCGGATCGACGCCCACGAAATTGGTGGCGTGGATGCAGGTGCGGGCGATGTCGTTGTCGGTTTCCGGCACCTGGCACAGCGTACGTCCAATCTGATCGGCCGCGTTGAGGATTCTGGCCACGGTGGGGATGTCTCCCTCGCCGGGGTTATCCGACTGATGCAGGTTGACGGCTTGAACGACGCTGTCGGGGAGTGTCCAGTGGCTCAACACCATGGCCGAGACCTGGGCATGAGTCACCTCGACGGCGGCCAGCTCTTCATCCGGAGAGATGGTGGTTCCGTGCGGGGCGAAGTGTTGGACGATCTCGCCATAGCTTTTCGGCAGTGCTTCTGCCAGGATCGGAATACCGATCTTGCTCAGTAGCGCACCGATGAAGGCTTCATCACGCTGGCGGGGGAGTATGCATCCTGCGAAGTTGGACGCGATGACCGACGAGGTCAGCGAGCGTCGCCAGAAATAGCTCATGTCCAGACCGGCGACCTGCTTGTCCGTCATCGAATCGACGAGATAGCGACCCAGAAGCAGCGAGCGCGTGCGTTTCGGCCCGAGCAGGGTCAATGCCTGGTGCGTCGAGACGACCTTGTGTCGCACGCCGAACAGCGCCGAGTTCGCCAGACGCAACACCTCGCTGACCGTACCGGCATCCGCGGAGAGCACCTTGACGAGGTCCGCGTAGTCGAAGTCGGGATCCTGCATAATCTCTAGGAATCGCAGCACGACTTGCGGCATCGAGGGGACCGCGGCCGATCGTTTTAACGTTTCAAGAACTCGTGCATTCATCGGTGGTAGACTCCGTAGCCCGGGCGAGCCATTTCATACGTCCTCCGCGCCGCCGCGGTGTCGTCGGGTGTCTGGTCACGGCCCCTATCCTGAAAAGGCCCCCCATACACATCGGCTTGGCGATCCCTCTGAATAAGGATTTCATCCGAGCGCAACGTCAGATAATACAGCCATGATACGTGTGAGTGGGCGTTTGCGTTGACGTGGTGTGGGGGGGGCGGTACAAGTCGGGCGTCGCTGGGTGTGCTCGCGCGGTGCGGGCTGAGAACATAGCCCCGGAACCTGAACAGGAAGCGATCCCCGTCGAAAAGCGGCCGTGGATCGCGGGCCTGCGTAGGGAAGCGGCTCCGTCCTACCTCCGGCTCAAGAGCCGGCTTCACGGAATCGCACGGCAACACAGGCAGTTTTTTTGCGAGAGGCCGTACGTCATGACCGAGCGCGATACGATAGTGACAAGCGATACAACCCCTACAAACGGCAGCGTCGGACAGGATGTGTCTTCGGAGTCGGTGGGCACTCGTCCGGCGGCTCCGGTCGGCGAGTCCGAGTCGTTTCCGGCGTCGCGTAAGGTGTATGTGCCCGGGTCGATCCACCCCGGGCTGCGTGTGCCGATGCGCGAGATCAGTCAATCACCGACCGAGTCGATGTTCGCCGGGTACGGCACGGTGGACGGGCTGGATGTGCCCAATCCGAGCATGACGGTCTATGACACGTCCGGTCCCTATACCGACCCGGATGTGACGATCGACCTGCGCCGGGGGCTTTCGCCGCTTCGCCTGAGCTGGATCGAGGAGCGTGGGGACGTGGAGGCGTACGAGGGTCGCACCGTTCAGCCCGAGGACAACGGGATCGGCCGGGATCGCGAGTTGGAGGTGGAGCGGTTCCCGGTGGCCGCTCGTCGGTTGCCGTTGCGCGCTACCCCCGGACGGAACGTCAGCCAGATGCACTACGCCCGCAAGGGGATCA
>JAJRSP010000131.1 GCA_024278775.1 Planctomycetota bacterium | reverse complement strand
GGAAGGCCCGTTCCCCCTCTGGAGCTGCCAATCTGCACGGGGAAACGACCGCCCGAGCTGTGGCACGTGTTGCAATCGTTGTTCAGCATGGCGGAGGAGTGTGTGTCCATGAGACCGCCCGACCAAGTGGCTCCGTCGGTCAGGGCGACGTGCGAACCACTCAAGAACGGTCCGTGGCACGCTCTACAGTTAGTGGCATCTCTCGCCTGAGAGTAAGTGGGGAATGCCTCTGCGCTCGGCGCGCACAGAGCCAGCATCGCCAGGGTGGCGATACCATAAGTCATAACACCAATCGTCTTTCTCACAAAACACCTCCTCATTTGAACAATCCTTTTCGCCTAACGATACCGGCTCGAACGGGCAGAACACCGGCTGTCGTAGCCCGCGTGTCGCTAACGCCCCCGTCAGGAATTGATACCGATACCGCTTTCTTTCCTTCGAACCATATATAGGAGGCCAAATCGTTCGACGACGTACCAGCCTGGTAGCGCCTACGCCTCCCTCCGCTCTCAGGGCATCTTCTATGCCACTCGATGATTAGGAACTCGTGATACGCTAAGACGATAGCCAATAGCATCGTTACTCGCTCAGTGACAGGGGTTTACGGAAATGCTCGACGCGGAACACTCGATCGTGACTTCGACACCTTTTCTCGTATCCGGGAAGGGTATTCCCGAAGACGCTCGAAGTAGCGTTTCCAGGCCCACGGTATCGGCCAGAGAAACGTGTTCCGTGGAAACAAACATTTCGTGTTATAGGACTGAACACGTGAGGTGGTCGTCGAAGCGACAGGGCACATTCACGTTGTCCGGGATGCTGCTGGCCTCGAAGTGATAGCACCGTCAGCTCTTCAAAGCCTGAGCCCGCAAACCCTCAATACGGAAAAAAAGACCTGGGACGCGCCTCTTATCGGTTATGGTGAAAAACTTTTTGAGTGCGTTGATTCCTCTGTTTTCTCAAGCCGTGAGGGTGTGACCGTATCGTAAAATCAAGACTCACGGAGCGTGAGTAGAGGCCATTGGCGTCGGGCGTGTTTCCGGCTGTGGCCTGACGATTCGGGGGAATCGTGCGACACGCTGCCGAGAGATCGGCGTCGATGTGGAACACCTATGGGGGGGGATTGATGAGGAAGCAGGGGAATGCTGCGCGTGGACCGGTGGCGGTATGTCTATTGGTGGTGGCGATCATTGAGGTGGCCTCCCCGGCATCACTTGCCAGTTGGCCACAGGAGCAAGCTGGGGCGAACAACGTACTTCGGAACGGTCCCGGAGTGATCAATCATCCCGTTGGTGTGATTCCATCGGCGGCCATTCACATCCCAGAAGGTTGGCCTCTGGATGCACGCGGTGCGATCACCTGCCTGACGTGTCACGAGTCTTTGGAATCGCTCTCGGAGCAAACGCCCACCCGCCTCCGGGAGCCGCCCGGTGCGTTTGCGGACACCGGCTACATCTGTGTGGCTTGTCACGATACCAGCAGAGCGGGCGACTCACCCGGAATCCATTGGACGGTCCTTCGTCACGCACACATCAAACCGGAGTCGGACAGCGAAGCGAGTTGGGTCGGCAGCCTTGACGGAACCTCGACACGATGCCTGACGTGCCACGATGGAGTTTCAGCCCAAGATACCCTCTACGGTACGGGAGGTTCCGGAGGCCACGCCAGTTTTTCGGACAAAGGGCGCAACCACCCTATTGGCGTACCGTTTCGCAAAAACCGAATCAAATCAGGGATGAAACTTCGGACGGAGTCGGTGTTGCCGGCTACCATTCGTCTGCCCAAAGGGCAGGTTAGCTGCGTCTCCTGCCACAACCTCTACAACACAAAGCAGAAACGCCTGAGTGTTCCCATCGAGGGCTCAGCGCTCTGCTTTAGTTGCCACGACATGGACTGACCGGCGAGAAGGACGGATCCCCTCCGCCGGCGTGGATGGGCAAGAGGCTCCCTTGCCATCACCGGGTCATACCGATATCACAAGATGCGAACCGTGCGCGCTCAGTTCGAGCGGTACTGGTCGAAGAACAGATCGAGCGCTGCCACGACGATGCCTTGCGTGGCGGTCTGGATTGCGCTAACCGATTCATCGCGAAAGTCGGGACATCCGCCCATCATGAGTGGCATCACCACAAGCAGCAACAGTGGTGCAAGCCTATTTTTTTTGCGGTTCACTGTGAAATCTCCAAAATCCGCGTTACCATCGTCACCAGGCTGTTCCTTCGGCTCTGTTCCAATGTCAGACTCCCGTGACACGTTTCGTGCCACCACCGAATTCGCCGCATCATAGCCACATCTCGCCTGCCTGAGTAGCTATGTTTCGTTTGGGCACGAAACTTGCACGTAGGTGTCGAGGCCGCGGCTGCAGCGGGTACGGCTGTGTGAGGACGTGCGTCGCGTCCCCCCCTGACCCGCCGTAGGTAGGTTCCCGCGTGTTTGGACGGCGGCATGGACCCAGGTCAGTCAGTCTTGCGATCGGAACACGGTAACACGCCGATCGGCCGTGGGGGGCCGCATGCCTCTGCGCGTGACCGGGATGTCGCCCTTCCGGTTGTGAGTAAAGTTTCCGAGGCCAAATCGTCCATGACGGCCACCACCCGCCCTCTGCTCCGCATGTCACCGCTGTTCATACCCTTGGCGGTGCTACTAGCGTTTGCCGTACTTTTTGTCGTTTCGGAGGTGGCCGAGCGGCATTTGCTCGGAACCCTTACGATCGGCATGCACCATTTCTGGCTCACCCTTCGCGCGGCGGTAGCCACGGGCATCGCCAGCGTGATCGTGTATTTGCTCATGCGCCGACAACACCGCCAGGTGGCTCAAACGGCCGAGCGTATCGCGGGGTTGCTTGAAGCCTTCCGCACGAACTCTGCGGCCGGCGAACGTTTTCATAATCCCCATCTGACACGGTGTTGGGATGTGCTGAGCTGCCGGCGAACGGAGTGTCCGGCTTATCACGTTCAGGGGGTTCGTTGCTGGCAAGTGGTTGCTTTGCGCGGTGCCTGGCGTGGCCCCGATGCCCCACCGCCATCCGTGCACCAATGTCATTCGTGTCGGGTGTATCAGCGGGCCTGCCCCGATGCGCTGACCAAGCTGGGTGAGGGTTTCAACAACATGATGTTTCTACTGGAAGAAGAGACTGAACAGGTCGACCAGATGCGCACCCAGATGGTGGAGAAGGAAAAAATGGTCGCGGTGGGGCAAATGGCGTCGGGTATTGCTCACGAGATAGGGAATCCGCTTTCGAGCATTTCTTCGATTGTGCAGCTACTCAAGCGCCGGGGTTCCAAACAGGTCCCCGAGGATCAGCTCGACCTCATCCAGACGCACATTCATCGGATTTCAGAGACGGTTCGGCAACTCGGCTCGCTCGCTCGTCCGGCTCCCGAACATTGGGAGAGTGCGAGTATCCAAGAGATTATCGAAGACGCGGTACAGCTTATATCCTTCGATCGTCGCGCTCACGGAGTTGAGATTGAAACCGACATCAAGGAACCGCTGCCCAACACTTTTGTGATCCGCGGTCGGCTCCATCAGGTTTTGATCAATTTGTTATTAAATGCCTTAGACGCCATGCCGGATGGAGGCACGTTGCGTGTGAGCGCCGCACAGACGGACGGCACCATTACCATAGCCGTGCATGACAGCGGCTCCGGGATTCCCGAAGATGCCGGCCGTCGCATTTTCGAGCCTTTTTATACGACAAAAGATCCGGGGCGTGGTACCGGTCTAGGGCTTTCCGTGAGTTACACGATTGTTCGAGAACATGGCGGACGGATCGATTTTGTCTCCACTCCTCAAAAGGGAACGACGTTCACAGTCGAAATACCTGTGAGGGAATGGGCACCCGAATGATTAAGTCACAACATAAAACGATCGTCATCGCCGACGACGAGGACACACTTCGGACCAATCTCACGGAAGTGTTGCGTGAGGAGGGTTTTACGGTGATCGCTTGCGCTGATGGTACCGCAGCCTTGAGCGCGCTGAAAGACCACACGGTCGATGCGCTGATTACTGATCTGCGCATGCCTGGGATCTGTGGAATGGATCTCATCCAACACGCCACGAAGGTGTCTCCGGAGGCGAGTATTATTGTGGTCACCGCCTTTGGTCAGGTGGAAACGGCCGTGGATGCCATGAAAATGGGTGCCCGCGACTACCTCTGCAAGCCGATCATTTTCGATGAGTTAATTTTTAAGCTCAAGCGCCTATTGGCCCACAAAAGCCTGGAAAAAGAAAATAAAATGCTTCGCGAGCAGATCCACAAGACCCACGCCGCGGAGGGGATCGTGGGCGAGTCACCGGTGATGCAAGAACTCAAAAGAGTCGTGGAACGCATTTCGCATACCCGAAGCAATGTGCTGATTAACGGCGAGAGCGGCACGGGCAAAGAGGTTCTGGCTTGGGCGATTCACCATAGTGGCGCGACACGCGACCACCCGTTTATTCCGGTCAACTGCGGTGGGCTTACTGAGTCGCTTATCGAGAGCGAGTTGTTCGGATACAAAAAAGGTGCGTTCACCGGAGCAGACAAAGACCACATTGGATCTTTCGAGGCGGCCGACGGCGGCACGCTCTTTTTGGATGAAATCGGAAACCTGCCGATGCAGAGCCAGTCCGTCTTGCTCCGGGCCATCCAACAGCGGGCCATCACGCGTGTTGGCGACAACCGCATCAGACCGGTCCACATTCGAATCATCGCCGCGACCAATCGTGAGTTGGAGGCGTCCATTCGTGAAGGTACTTTCCGAGAAGACCTCTTCTATCGACTCAACGTGATTCGCATCAATGCGCCGCCACTTCGTGAACGGCGTGAAGACATCCCCGCTTTGATTACCCATTTTGTAGCCAAATACAACAAGGAGCTGAATGGCCACTGTGAGGGCTTCGACGACGAAGCCATGGCGATCATGTGCCAATGTCCGTGGCGTGGTAACGTAAGAGAATTGGAAAATGTCGTTGAGCGGGCATTGATCTTTGCGGATGGGCGGATGGTACAACCCAAAGACCTGAGCATCTCGATGGAAACGCCAACCACCACGTCGAATCCACGGTACGCGAAGGACCTTCGATCGGCCACGCATGAATTTGAGCGCCAACACATCGAGCGCGCGTTGGCTGAGTGCCCCAACAAAGCCCTTACCGCCGAAAGGTTGGGTATCGGGTTATCGAGTCTATACCGAAAGATTGAAGAACTTGGTATTGGAAAAGCACCGGTGCATAACGTTCAGGCGGCCAGATGGCGGGATCATCGTCACGCGAACGCCGCGCGCACTTCGGAGACCGATTCAGCATGAAACGACGAAACCTGTTACTGTTACCGGCGGCATTGATTCTCGTTGGGATGGCGCGTTCCACCGTTGCGCAGATCCAGCACGGTCACCACGCGACGCCTTCCCCCCAGCGTTACTCACTCGAGATACTGATCGGGGATGGCCCCTCAGCGAAAGCCGTTCGTGTGCCGGTGGAGCTCGCCTCGTCCACTGCGCCCGCAGAGCTACGGCAGCGCATCGAACTGCCGTCACCTTTGGTCCCGGTCTTCGCGCGTGAGTTCCTTCCCCATGCCGAACTGCGCCAGGAAGTCGCGCCGAGTGAATCGTCCGGCGGGCACGCGATGACACTACTCTCGATCGAAGGACCGGAACAATCTTATACACGCTGGTTGGTGGACGGTGATCCGGAACGGAATCGTTTGATCAGTTTGGTGGGCACGTGGCGGTTTATGGTGGTCGAGAACCGGGAAAAACGTGACCAACTATGGACGGATTTCAGTACGGAGCTGCGTCGCCCACCCATGCTTCGTGTACGATCCATCGACGGTGGCAAGGAAACGAGGGTACGTGCGGACACAGGGGAGGTTCATGACCTTCCCGATCTCGGCGGACAGGTCATCATACGTGAATTTTATTCACACTATGCCATGAGCGACAAAACCAACAAACCGGTTAACGTGTCACCGAAGCGTGTCAATCCGGCCGTGCTGGTCGAGTTGCGATCGGGCGGTCGGAGTGAGCAGCGTTGGGTCTTTTCGCAGTTCCCGGATTACGGTAGCGATAAACCCATGGTCATCCCGTGGAAGATCATGCTCGATTGTCCGGCCGAAGGTAAAGGGCAGCGGCCCGACGTGGCCATCGTGATGACGCATGGGATCGGATGGGAGGCGTGGGTTCGGCATCAGGGTACGACCAACACGTTTGATGCGACCGGTGGTGTCCCAATCGATCTGCCGGCATCGCCGTATCGGTTTCGGCTGAAGCGTACCATACTATCGGGACGTCTTGTCGAGACCTATCACACAACCCAAGGGCGTAAGGGTACGGCTGCGCTGCTTCTCGAATCACCGGATGCCAAGCCACATCCCGTTTCTGTCTGGCTCACGCCTGACAAACCGCGTGTCGTGCGACTAGAGACCGGTCCCGCCACGTTTACACTGACCGCGGAGCGTGAACCGGCGGGAGGTCATCCATGAAGACTGGTACTACAGTTGCGTGTGGTTTGATCTTGAGCGTGTGGCTGGTATGTAGCACAGCTTTGCACGCGGCCGAGCCTCAGCTCGGTAAGATCGACTATAGCCAGAGTTGCTCGGCGACGGCTTGTCATGGTTCGCTCACCAGCAAGCGAGTGACGCATGGCGCTCTCGCGCAAGGGGCCTGCGACACGTGCCATGAAGCGAACGATGAAGGGACACACACGTTTTCCTTCACGGAAGATGGGGTCGAGCTTTGCTATCAATGTCACGATGAGTTTGAAGGTACGACGGTTCACGCTCCCGTAGAGGCCGGCACCTGTACCGCTTGTCACGACCCACACGGGAGCGACCACGATCATCTCCTGCGTACGGCGACCGTCGGTGCCACATGCCTCGATTGTCACGAAGAGTCTTTTGAGGAGTTTGAATCGCTGCATGGGCCTGTCGCCTCGGAAGCATGCACCGCCTGCCATAATCCGCACGCTACGGACCACGCTACGTTGCTGATCACCGAAGGAAACGGCCTCTGCGCCACCTGTCACGAAGCGATCTTTGAGCGAATGGCAGGCTCTTCGCAGGTGCATCCACCGGTTTTGGAGGATTGTCTAGCTTGCCACAGTCCGCATGGCGGATCGACCCGGTTCAATCTGGCCAACACCCCTCCCGACCTGTGTTTGGATTGTCACGAGGAGCTTGCCGATACGATCGACGATGCGGAGGTCAAACACGATGCGGTGACCACCGGGCGGGCTTGCCTCAATTGCCACAACCCTCATGTCGCGCCACACACTACACTGCTCAGGGAAGAGACGATGAAGCTCTGCTTGTCCTGCCACGACAAGCCCTTGGAGTCAGACGGTGGCCGCACAAGGAACATGGCCAAACACCTCTCTGAGAATCCGGATCACCATGGGCCCATTCGTGACAACGATTGTACGGCCTGTCACGTGCCGCACGGCGGTGCGCACTTCCGCTTGCTTGCGGAAGCCTACCCCGCAGAGTTTTATGCGTCGTTCGACGAAGACCAATACCAACTTTGCTTCGACTGCCACGAAGTCGACATGGCCCTTGAGCCGGAGACTGATGAGTACACGGGGTTCAGAAATGGCACGCGCAACCTGCATTACCTTCATGTCAACCGGAAGGACAAGGGGCGTACGTGCCGGGCCTGCCACGATGTCCACGGTAGTAAGCGTGTGAAACATATCACTGAAACCGTGCCTTTTGGCTCCTGGGAGATACCCATCAACTATCAGCCGAGCGAAACCGGTGGTTCCTGTCAGCCGGGGTGTCATAAGCGTTATCAGTACGATCGGGATCACGCCGTCATCAACATTCCCCCGCCCGCCACCGAAGACAGTCCTGAAGAGAAAGACAATCCCACAGAAGAGAAAACAACTCCGAACGAGTGACGGGGGCGTGTGATCCGGACCAGGGGACGCCACTACCCCGTTACCCACGGCAGTTTGAATGCCACTTTGTGGCACGACGCATCTACGTGCCGATAACGACGTGGGAAATCCTGGCGGATAGAAAATGATTGCTCTTTTGTTCTCAGGTTTAGGAAGCGGTTCGGTAAAACGGTCCTTGATCTGCCTGTGGCCAGCCGCGCGGGTGATGCGTAACTTGCTTAATAATAACGACTTACGTCTTGTCGGTCGGGCTTTCGGGCACAGGGGCTCTGGGTTACTGCTCCAACTGGCACGGAGGTTGTAGTAAGAATCGCGGCGGCTGAGAGCCTGCCGCGGCACTGTGGGGAGATGAGTCAGTGCTGCTGAGTATTCAAGGGATTAAGCTTGGTGGAGAAATGTCATGAAAAACGCACTATGTCACGCAATCGTCTTTGTAGGTGTCCTGGGGATCACCGGAACGGCTTTCGGTCAGATTGTACCGGGTGATCCAGGGTCGTATCCCTCGGTCAGTGTGGTCAACACCGCGCATAACCTGAACCTCTACCCCGGTGTCACCGTCCCCGGAAATCAAGTTTGTCTCCCGTGCCATACGCCGCATAATGCGGCTGTCTCCGGAGAAGCGGGCGTTCTGTGGAACCATGCGGAGACTGCTGAGACATTTGTCATGTTCTCCAGCACGGCCGGTCAGCCTGAGGGCCCCAGTAAGCTCTGCCTCAGCTGCCACGATGGTGTCACTGCCCTTGACAACTACGGTGGTACGGGTGGTACGGGTATCGTCATGAGCGGCGAAGCCGCACTCGGCACTGATCTGTCGAATGACCACCCGATCGGCATTGAGTACCCGACGGCCCGACCTGCGGAGTTCAACGATCCGAGTACGTTCGCCCCGGGTATCGGTGGTGGACCGGGCGTCTCGCTCGTTACGATCAATAGCGTTCAGCGGGTGGAATGCGTCTCCTGCCACAACGTACACAACAACGGGCTTGGTTCTTTCCTCCGGGCACCGAAGCAGGAAAGCTACATTTGTCTGCAGTGCCACATTAAGTAACCGGTGTTAGCGTTTTCCCTCGCGAGAAATGCGGAGGTGGCCCGAGGGCTGCCTCCGCTCGCGGGGTTTATTGGTTCTCCTACCTTGCCATTCATGTCACGCTAACGATTGCCAGCTACTGAACCTCTCGATACACTCCCGTCCCGCGACTATCTCAGTAGTGCCTGTTCTGAGTCTCAAAAACGAGACCCGTGGCACGCAGCTTGCCGATAGCATCGCGTGCGTCACTGGATCGCTTAGGTCAATTGGTCACGGTCGGTCATTCCGTGTCGATCGAGTGTGTGAGGCGATGGCGGCGATCGTGTTCAGCATGGAGCGGTAAAATGAAAACCCCTGTCTTCCGCCGGTCTCTGAGGGTGGGACTGCTCAGCCCCCTCATCCCGTTCCTGGTGGGTTGTCAGACCGTACCGGTTGAAAAACCCTCTTACGTCTTTTTCCCATCGCCTCCTGCGGAGCCGCGTATTCAGTTTCTGACGTGGGCGAGTGGGGCCGACGAGGTGGAGCCAAAGCAAGACTCCTTTGAGTCATTTATCTTGGGAGAGGAGAAAAAGCCCGGTCGACGCATCAACAAACCCTATGGCATCGCCGTTCACGATGGTGTGGTGTATGTGGCCGACACCAAGAGTCTCTGCCTGTCTCGCTTGGATTTTAAGAACCATACCTATCGCGAGATCGGCGTCCGAGGGCCGGGACGACTTCGCAAGCCGATCAACGTCGTCATTGATCCCCTCGGGTTCAAGTTTGTTGTCGACTCCGTACGAAAGCAGGTGGTCGTGTTTGATCCGCAAGATCAATATACCACCGCGTTCGACATTCCCGAACCGAGCCGTCCGGTGGACCTGGCCATCCACGAAAACGAGTTGTTCGTTTTGGATAACGACCAATCTCCGGAGATTTTCGTGTTGAACCGGTCGACGGGCGAGATTCTGCGGCGTTTTGGCTCTGCCGGTGGCGAACCGGGTCAGTTCAAGATTCCCAACAGCCTCTGCGTAGACGAAAGTGGTTTCATCTACGTGAGTGATACACACAACTGGCGAATCCAAAAACTTACGGGTGACGGGAAGCCGGTGTGGACAAAGGGTACGCCTGGATACCTCTTGGGTCAGTTCGGGCGTCCGCGTGGCATCCGGGTAGACCCGGACGGCATCATCTACCTGGTGGATGGTGCCACAGAGATCGTGCAGATGTTTGATCCTGAGGGACAGACGCTGATGCGCTTTGGCGGACCGGGCAACGTGCCTGGCGCGTTGGGTCTGCCGTCGACGCTGGCCATCGACCGGACGTCGATACCCTATTTCCAACAATATGCCCACGAAAAGTTTGAGATCAAGCAGTTGTTGTTCGTGGTGAGCCAGTATGGTCAGCGGCTCGTCAACGTGTACGGGTTTGGTTCGTTCCCCGAGGGCTTCAAACTCACAGAATCAGAGATGGGCACGATTCCGTCGTTGTCCGATGATGAAGGTATCGGTTCGGTCAGTGACACGGATACCGACGAGGAACCGCCCGTTCACGAGCCAACCAATCCGCACACCCAGGAACGGTAGGTGAGGACGGAGAGGAGAATGTGTGTTGGTGCGTCGGCCAGTGCTCATGATCGCCATTGCGGCGGCTGTTGGGCTAGCAGTTGCTAGCGCCTGTGCGCCGGACACGCGATACCGCATGCTCCGGTTCTTCTTTGACGGTGTTCCCGAACCCGGTGCTCAGAAGTCGGTGAGTGACGCGCCGACGCTGTCGCCCGCGCCGACAGCGCCCGAACCGACCCACAATGCACCGGCGGTACCCGTCTTCACCCACACGCCTTTCCGTCAGAATCGTTGCGACGGTTGCCACGATCCAAAAACCCACCAGTTGATCCGCTCACTCAAGGACGGACTGTGCCTGAACTGCCACGCACCGTTGATCCGAGACGTTCGTTTCGCTCACGGACCAGCCGCGGTGGCTGCCTGCACATTCTGCCATCATCATCACACCTCGTCGTTCAAGTACCAACTTCGTGATGAGCCCAATAACGTATGCACGAAGTGCCATGATATGAATGACCTGATGATCGGTTCGCATCACGCCACGATTGGATCTCAGACATGCACCAATTGTCATAATCCTCATGGCGGCGACAACCGTTTCTTTTTGAAGCGGAAGAAGACGTGATGTATCGAGCACGATCAGGATTTCGGTGCAGTCGGGGGCGGCGTTCAAGGATGTCGGCCTGGGGGGTGCGTCATCACGGCCTCCGGGTGGCTGCCGCTGCACTAATCGTGGGGTGCCCACTGATGGGTTGTCGTTCGCCGGGCGGCTCGTTTCTGAGCGGTTTCAATCGCGTTCACGCTAAACCCATTAGCGGTTATGTGGAATACACGTGGCGCGACCGGCGCTTGGACCAGAATACTAAAGTCGGCGGCAGCGAAACGAAATCGAGCGAGCAGATCGCAGAACAAAACATCAAGTTCGAGACCGAAGGCTATATCTACCACCCTAATTTCGTGGAGTTCACATTGGCCGGGCTGTTTGGCCTCTTGCAGCAGGATTTTGAAGATGAGTTCGATGGTCGGAGACGTCAGAGTAACGATGACGGCACGGTCACAGAGTTTGATCTAAACGCTTCGTTTTTTCGGCGAAAAAAATATCCAGGATCTGTCTTTCTCCGGCGACATCGTTCGCTTGTGGCGAGGCCTTTTCAGAGCAGCCTCGAGACCACTACGACTGGCTATGGTTTCAACTGGCAGTACATCAACGATAAGACACCGACCACCGTGCAGTTCAGTGATATGGAAGTTCTTCTCGATCCACTGAACAGTCGGGAAGCTAATGGGATTCAAAAGACAACAGAGTTCCGGATCGACACCGCCTACCAATTCAGCCTCCGCAACTCCTTGAAGCTGACATACGAGTCTCGCGTTCAAACGGAGGAGCCGTTCAAGCTGGATTTTACCACGGATGAAATCACACTCTCCCACCGGCTTGACCTCGGCAAGAAGGGAAACGCCCTATTAGAGTCGGAACTCAACTACTATGACCAACGGGGCACGTTCGACATCAAACGGTTTCGTTGGCGCGAAATGCTTCGTCTGAAACACACCGAGAGATTAAGCTCCTGGTATCGCTTCGAACTCATCGACCGGACACAGGGGGCGTTGTTCGGCGTGGCACCCATCACGGAGCGGTCCTGGCTATTCACCGGGTTGATCGAACACCAGCTTTACGACAGTCTCGTGTCGCAGTTTTCCGGCTTCGCCCAGAACCAGAACTACGGTGACGGTGTGACGGTGCGGCGATACGGTTCTCAGGCGAATTTCGACTACCGCAAAAAGAATCGGTGGGGCAAGCTGCACGCTTCCTTTCGTGACGGATTCCGACGTGAAACTTGGCGCGGTGGGCGGCGAGAACTCGAGACCTTGGACGAACGGGGGGTGTTCCATGATCCGGAACCGGTTCGGCTGTCCAACCCTACCGTCCAGCAGGCTTCTCTTTTTGTCACGGCGGAGGACCGAACCACCCTGTACATCCAGGGTCGGGACTACACCGTTCGGCTCATCGGCGATTACCTCGAATTGGAACGCATACCCACCGGTCGAATTGCCGATGGGGAAACCGTGCTCATTGACTACATCTACCACACCGGGGGCGATTTGATTCTCGAAACGATCAACCACGATTTTTCCATCCGAGAGGACATGAACAATGGGTTTTCGCCATACTATCGCTTTCGCTACCAGGACCAGAAGCTGCGGCCCGAGCTGAGCAGTGGCATCACGCCGGATAACATCATCGGGCACATCGGTGGCTTGGAATATCGGAAAGGGCCGATTCGGTTGACGGGGGAGTACGAGGATCATGATTCCTCCATAAGCCCGTTTCGTGCGTTGCGATTGTCCGCCGACTGGACGCACCGGTTCGACAATGGGATCACCCCATCATTCAAAGCCCGCTGGTCCGATGTGCGACACGGTTTTCCGAACGAGCGAACACGCCGCTTTCTGACCCTCGAGGGACGTTATCGTCATGTGGTGAACCGGACCCTTATCTTGGAGACCTCCCTCGTGTACCGTAATCAGCAGGACTCCCAGGGTCGTGATGACGAGGGTCTGGATTTCGATCTCTCTTTCGAGTGGACGTTGCGTGATACGGAACTCCGGCTCACCTACGAATGGTCGCAGTTTAATGATGATTTTACCAAGAGCGAAGCGTCCACGCTGTACCTCCAACTGAGGCGGAACTTCTGATGCGTCAACAACCCTTGAATTGGATTATCTGCAGTGCGGTCGCCCTTACGGTGCCGACCGGATGCCAACGTCCCCAACGACCCATTTTTCCGAAGTCGTCCGTGTCGATTGTGTGGCCCGCGCCGCCCGCGCAAGCCCGCATACGCTATGTGGGAGAGTTGACATCCTCCGCCAATGTCGGGGCCGCTCCCAAACCTTTTCAAGGCATCACGGACCTGTTGTTCGGCACCACGCAAGAGGAAACGCTATATGGTCCTCGTTCGGTCGTCACAAGCCATGATGGACGGTATGTGTGGATCGCCGACCCCGGCGGACGGTGCCTGCATGGGTTCGACCTTGTGGGTCGTGCATACCACAAGATCACGTCGGCCGGGGGGACGCCACTTGTCGCACCGGTCGGCATTTCGCGTGGGGCATCGGATACGATATGGGTGTGCGATTCGGCGGCTGTCGCGATCCATCAGTTTTCGATCAAGACCGGTGCCTGGCTGAACACGCTGCGTCTTTCAGAGGATCTGCACCGGCCGGTGGCTTCCTACTGGCATGAGGGACGCCGCGAGCTATACGTCGTGGACACACTCGACCACAACGTGAAAGTGCTGAATGAACAGGGACAAATCCTGCGTGTGTTAGGCACGCGGGGCGGCGCGCCGGGAGAGTTCAACTATCCCACGTCAATCGCTTCTGACGGACTCTCGCTCTGGATCGCGGATACGGGTAACCATCGCGTACAGAAACTCACGTTGGATGGGGTGCCGATGGTGGCGTTCGGGCAGGCGGGCACCTCACCCGGTGATCTGGCGATGCCGAAAAGTGTCGCGCTGGATTCGGAGGGTCACCTCTACGTCGTCGACGCCCGATTCGAAAACATACAAGTCTTTGCCTCGGACGGGACACTCCTGCTCTTCTTCGGTGAAGAGGGGGATGGTCCAGGGGAGTTTTGGCTGCCGGGCGGGCTTTTTGTGGACGGCACAGATCGCATCTGGGTTTGCGATACCTATAACAACCGCGTGCAGGTGTTCGATTATCTCAGGAAAAATGATCCAGCGGACGATGAACGTTCGTCGGGTGAGAGAGAGCGGGAGTAAGTACCGTGAAGCACAAGTGGTCCACCCAACAAGGTCTCAGTTACACGAAGATGCAGGCTCGCATGATCTTTGATCTCAGACCATGCAGACATCGTGTGATCCCGATTATCGTAGTCAGCGTTCTCAGTGGGATGTCGGTGAACGTGGCGGCTCAGGACCGCGTGGCAAGCACCGTACACAATCTCGCCGCGAGCGGACCGGGTACGATCCGTGCGCAATCGGAGCAACAAATATGCATTTTCTGCCATGCGCCGCATAACACCAGTGGGGTACGACCGCTCTGGAACCGCGAGATGCCTGCGACCATGTACCAGATTTATTCCTCGTCGACCCTCGATGCGAATCCCGGGCAACCGACGGGCTCAAGCAAGCTCTGCTTGAGCTGTCACGACGGCACCATCGCGTTGGGAAGCGTGTTGAGTCGTGCGGAACAAATCCAGATGAGCGGTGGATCGTTCCTTCCCGCCGGCTTAACGAACCTGGGTACGGATCTTTCGGACGACCACCCGATCAGCTTCACCTACACGACGGGGCTGGCGGCGGCCGACCTCCAACTCGTATCACCGTCGGCGTTGCCGTCTACCGTGAAGCTGGATGCAAGCTCACAGCTCCAATGTACCTCCTGCCACGATCCACATCATAACCGGTATGGGGATTTTCTCGTGATGTCCAACGAGTTCTCCGCCCTTTGTGTGTCGTGCCATATGATGAACGGATGGAGTGGTTGCAGTCACCGCGTCTCGAACGTCGCCGTAAGCGGCAACACCAGTGTGGTGTGGCCATACGATACGGTCGCAGCCAACGGCTGCCGAAGCTGTCACACTCCGCATACGGCCGGCGGTCGCGAGCGGCTCCAGATTGCGGCAGCCGATGAAGACAACTGCCTCGCGTGCCACTCGGGTACGGTCGCGTCGGCGAACATCCTGACCGAGATTGATAAGTACTCTGCGCACGATCCTCGTCGGTATGATGGGATTCACGACGCCGCAGAGAACTTGGCGAGTCAGCAGGACCATGTGGAGTGTGCCGACTGTCACAACCCACACGCCGTGTCTGCCCCCACACAAACTGGTGGGTATGTGTCGATCGGTGCCACACTGATCATGTCTTCGGGCGTGTCTCAGGGCGGCTCGGAAATCACACAGGCCCAAAATGAGTATGAGGTCTGCTACCGCTGTCATGCGGATAACGCCGTCAATGTGCGTCGCCGTATTTCCCGGCAAGCGGATACCACGAACCTACGGCTCAAATTTGGGTCGGGCAGTCCCAGTTATCATCCGGTCGTGACTCCGGTCGGTAGCACCGATACTGTGAGTCTGGTACCCGGATTGGCACAGGGCTCCATGATCCGATGCACGGATTGTCACAACAACGACAACGGCCCCCGGGCCGGGGGGACGGGTCCGGATGGTCCGCACGGCTCCATCAACGATTATCTTCTGGAACGGAACTATACCGTACGCGACGACACCCAAGAATCGGTAAACGAGTATGCCATGTGTTACAAGTGCCACGAACGATCCAGCATCTTGTCGAACGACAGCTTCAAGGAACACAAGAAACACATCGAGGGTGAAAAAGCGCCCTGCTCTGCGTGCCACGATCCGCACGGGATCAACTCTCTCTCGACGGATGCCTCTGACCACACGCACCTGATCAATTTCGACCCGACGATTGTGTTGCCCTTGCCCGGACGTGGTCCGACCGTCTTTCGAGATCTGGGTCGCTTCGCGGGAAGCTGTACGCTGACCTGCCACGGCGAGGATCACGACAACAAGAGTTACGGCCCAGGGGGCGGCGGATAGAGGTTCTTGCGGGGGACCGGTTCACGCCCGATGAGGGCCGCTCGGGGGCCTGCGCGGGGGCGATTTTCTCAGATTTGGTATGCGGCTTGCCACATCGAGAGGTGATGCCGTGAGGGTCGCACAGGAATAGGGCCCGCTCCGGGCGGGCGTGGGTTCGCTCGTCACGGTGTGGGCGGGTTGCTGAGGAACGTCATGCAAGCTTCACCGGTCTCTCCTACGTATCGCCTTCTCCGGGCCATCGGGTCGCTATGGTTTGCGGCCGTGTTATTGGTCCTGCTGTTACTTTCGTTGGCGTGCGCGACCGTGTACGAGTCCATCCACTCGACGGAGTACGCGCTCAGCGCGTATTACCGCGCCACGTGGTTCACGACGCTGTTGGCGCTGCTCTCGATCAATGTGCTGGCCGCCATCATCTTGCGGTTCCCCTTCAGTAAATGGCGGATTGGCTTTGTCATGACACATAGCGCCATCCTGCTGATTTTCACCGGGGCATTGATCACGCGCTACTTTGCGGAGGATGGTCAACTTGCACTGGCGGAGGGCCAATCCTCGGACCAGTTCGTGCTGCGAGACTCCGAAACGCTAACCGTGTTCGACCGGAAGAGCGGACAAGGAACCTCGATCGATCTCGACCCGGCTTACGTCGGCGGGCTGCGTACCGTGGTGTCGTCCGCCATCCCTGCGATCAAGGTCGGCGACCTGACGATCCAGGTCGAACAATACGTACCCGATAGCGAAGTGGTTGAGCAGATGCGTGATGACAACCCGCTGTTGCGTCCAGCCGTGGAACTTTCCATCGCGGCCGGCGGACACCGCACACCTTTGTGGGTGTTTCCGAATCAACGTGCCACATCCGGATCGATCCCGGTGAGTTTTCGAATTGTCCGTTCTGCTGAAGAGCTAACAACGCTGTTGAAGCCGTCGGCGGAGGCTACCGGTTCCGGCCCAGGGCGCGTGAGGATTGAGTACCAGGGGCAAACGGTGGAACGTCCCGTGGAGGAGTGCCTCACGCTGCCCATCGCGATTGGTGATACGGGGTTGTCTTTTCGTGTGCTTCGGTTTATGCCGCACGCCACGGTCGGCGCGAATAACCAAATCACCAACACCTCGGACAAGCCACTCAATCCGGCTATCGAAGTCGAGATTGCCGGTGGCGAAGAGGTGGAAACCCGTCTCGCCTTCGCCAAGTATCCGGGTTTCGCCTCTATGCATAAGGACAGCGAACTCGCCGATCTCAAGGTCACCCATCTTTTCGAGGCCGGCGTATCGCCACCGCTCACCCCGGTGGAGGTATTGCGTGGTCCCCAGGGCGATCTGTATGCGAGATTCGCGGGCGCAGACGGCGAAGTTACCGTTACGCCGATCCAGGTCGACGAAGCCGTGAATACCCCCTGGTCCGGGCGTCAGCTTGTCGTGCATCGGTCGATCGATCACGCGCGCTTCGAGCACACGTTTCGTCCGATCGACCCACCGACCAAGGAGCGATCACCCGGTATCGAGTTGCGGCTCACCACGGGTGACTCGTCCGATACCGTCTGGCTGCAGAAGGATCGACCGCTCCCCATCACAGTAAACCGAAAACCGTATGAATTAGGTTACACCTCGAAGACTGTGCCGCTCGGTTTCACGATTAAGCTCGACAGTTTCCGCGTCGGGTACTATCCCGGCGAGCAGCGACCCAGGTCGTTTGAGTCGCGCGTCACGATCACCGATGCTGCCGGCGGGGGGGCGCTCTCTCGACTCATCAGCATGAACCATCCGACGGATTACGGTCGCTACACTTTCTTTCAATCCAGTTACCAGTTGGACGGCAATCGGCGGATTACCATTCTGAGCGTCTCGCGTGATCCAGGTACCGTGATCGTGTTTGCCGGTCATGGCCTGATGATCTGCGGTATGATCGTTGTTCTGTTCACGCGCACCCGGCAACAACGGCAGGCGCTGCCTGGTGCGCAGGGCATCTCGAACCAATCGACCCCCGGTGAGTTTCGCATTGATCTCCTACACGCCGAACAGCGATGCACCGGTGGCGGCGGTGAACACGATACGTTCTCATCGGCGCTGCCCCGGTCGGGCAGTCCTCATTCCGTCGCGCAAGTGGAAAAAAGTAGCCCCGGAGTCTCCTCACGATGACGACACTATTACTCACTATGGCTGTCTGGTCCAGTGCATCCAGCGTACAGCCCGTGCTGCCGACGTCACTCGACGTAACTCCCATTCGCGAGATGACGGTTCAGCATGATGGCCGCTGGCCGCCGTTTGATACGCTTGCCCGCGATATGGCCGACACCATCACGGGAAGTGAGTTTCCCGGCGGTCGGGATCCCGTGCTGCTTTTGCTCTCCATGACATTTGAGCCGAGGAAATGGATGCAGGAGCCGTTGATACGAATCAGCAACGCCGAGTTGCGTGGCGAGTTGCAACTCTCTCCCACACAGACCGTCTATTCGTATCAAGAGCTGGTCATGCATGAACGCCTCCATGAGCTAACCGATGCGGCCGCACATCGCGACCCGCAAGCCAAACCCGATCCGCTTGAAATGAAAGTGGGGAAGATCAACGGAAAACTCGGAACCCTGCAGCGTATCTTTAGCGGCACCGTGATTCGACCCGTGCCCGATGCGAAAGACCCCGTTGGTCGCTGGTCTGCGTTGACGCCAAACGCCTCGGATGATGACCCGGCGCTTGCCGCCGCGTCGACGGCTTGGGCGTCGGTTCGTGAAGCGTTCCTGGCGGATGACGCGGCTTCGTTCGCCACTGCGGCGACGGCGCTTCGCACGGCGCTCGATGCGCTGCCTGCCGTCTATCGCCCTACGCGCGATCGAATCGCCGAAGAACTGTGGTACAACCGGATGAACCCATTCCAAAGGGCCTGGTGGATGCTCCTGGCCGGTGCGGTCTTGGCTGGTGTGGCAGTCTTCGTCAAGAAGTCCTGGGCCGACGTGCTGGTGGCCTTGTCGCTCGTCGGTGGTTTTGGGATGCTGTCCTACGGAATCTGGCTGCGGTGGGATATTGCGGGGCACGTACCGGCCTCCAACATGTTCGAATCGCTTCTCTTTCTGAGTTGGGGGATGGCCGCCTTTGCCATTCTCTCGCTTGTGTTGATCCGCCAGCGATCGGTGCTTCTGACGTCGGCGTTCGTCGCGGCGGTCGCACTCATGCTGGCCGACGTACTGCCGATGAATCATTTTATTAGACCCACGACTCCGGTGCTTCTTGACACGGTCTGGATGGCAATCCACGTACCGATCATCATGGTCTCTTATTCGGTATTGGCGCTGGGCGTGGTCATCGCGCACGCCCAACTCGTGACGATGTCTCTGTTTCCGAAGCGCGTCGCCTGGATCGAGGCGATCGACCGGATGCACTATTGGTACATCAGTGTTGGGTCGATCCTGCTCCTGACCGGTATCGCCACCGGTAGTATGTGGGCCGCATCGTCCTGGGGACGTTATTGGGGCTGGGATCCGAAGGAGGTCTGGTCGCTCGTCGCACTGCTCGGTTACCTGACGATTTTGCATGTTCGGATCGACACGGAACGTGTACCAAAGTGGGCCTATGGGGTTGCGCTCGTCATGACCGTAGGACTCTTCACACTGATCGTTCCGACGCTTGCGCCACTGACCGGCGGCAAGCTGTTGGCGCTCGGTGCGGCCGGGTTTGCGATCGTGCTGTTCGTCCTGGCCAAAGGTCCCTTCGCTACGGCGTTCAAGAGCATCCTCGCGTTCTGGCTCATCATCATGACCTACGTCGGTGTCAACTATGTGCTCGGTATCGGCCTGCATAGCTACGGCTTCGGTACCGGTGCTATTGTGAAGCACATGTTCCGAAGTGGTGGGGCAGATTTGACTTTCATTGCGATCTGCGCCCTGATCTACTTGGTTCGTCGCCAACGAATCCCCTCGGATCCAGCCGCACTCACCACGCTGGTCTGAGGGATACCAAGTAGCCGCTGAGTATCCGCCTGTGATGTACACAAGGCAGGTGCGTGCGCATCGCAGCGCCCGCGTGACGTCGGATCGCACTCAGAATGAATTACGGGCGGATCGTTTCTCCTACGGCATATCCGCCGCAAAATGATTCCGTCACCATGCCTTCCTGACAAAAGAACGCAATGGGTGAATTGATCCAGAAGAAAAAGGGGAAGCCGAAACATTGAGACCCCAAAAACTGACCCGTGGAAGCATCAAAAAACGACGTCGAACCGGAATCGATGTCAACCGTCTTCAGGAACACAATGTTTCCCCCGGTACATGCTCCGACGACCCTAACATTGCAGTAAAAATCGGGGTTTGCAGAGTCCTCTCGCCACCGCTCGATGGTGGCATCGAGGCCTTCGGTATGGCCCACACCTTCGCATGGGATGAAACACCCCGCGGACATTATGGCGGCCAGGGACATCATCGATAACTTTACATCTTTCATTCAACCCACCTCTATTAAACCGACGTGGTTCGTTTGCCCCGCAACAGATACGGGTGCCTTTTCACATTCCGAGCCAGCGACGCTACCAACCCCTTCCCGTCAAGTCCAACTTGGTGGGAAGCGATAAATGGCATGATTCACACTTGCGTGACCATGATGTGCCCCCCGCCCGAGTCGCAAACGGAACTTGTTCCGATGCCATCGGGAACTCGTGCGGTTTTTCAGATGTCCGGGTGGGCTCACCGAGTCGAGAACCGCGTCTGCTCTGGAGGTGGGGCGGTATCATGTCGCGCCTTTCGGTTACGGGGCCAAGTGGGTCCGGTTGGGAGATCCCAAGCCACGCGCTGTTCGGACCGATCATTCTCCGAGCACTTGCACGACGATACGACGAAGCCGGGAACGCGTATCAAAATCGATCAGGACGATTTGCTGCCACGTACCCAATTGGAGCTGACGGTCGATCATCGGGACAGTGAGACTCGGACCGAGTAGTGAAGCTCGAACGTGCGAATGTCCGTTGTTGTCGTGCCACGTTTCTTCGTGGAGGTAACGTCCGTTTTGGGGAGCGATCCCCTCGAAGGCCGTTCGGAGGTCGTGCGTGGCGAGCCCCGGTTCGAATTCTGTTGTGGTGATGCCGGCCGTGGATCCGATCACGAAGACGGTAGCCGTGCCGGAGGATATCGTGCCATCGACGAGGCACCGGGTGACGTGGTCGGTGATGTTGAGGACTTCGTTGTGCCCCGAGGTATCAATCTCAAACTGGTGCGACTCCACGGTCATGCTCGAAGTGTAGCAGGGGGGGACGGCGTGTCCATCACAAACGGTGCGTGGTGTGCGGGGCCGCTGAGGGATCCTCACGCCGCAGAGGCGGCCTGCGGGGGGAACGTTCTTTCGGCAAGTCGCCAATTTGGCACCGAAGCGTACAATAGAACCCATGACACAGCTTGACTATAGAACAGCCGGGGAATCGCACGGAGCGGTCGTGACGGCGCTCGTCGAGGGGATGCCGGCCGGTGTGGTCATTGACGAAGCGATCATCAACGGAGAACTGGAGAGACGGCAGGGGGGATATGGCCGCGGCGGTCGAATGAAGATCGAACGCGATGAGGTGACGATTCTCTCGGGGCTGAGGCGCGGCGTGACGATCGGATCACCGATCACGCTTCAGATCGTGAACCGGGACCACCGTATCGACGAAGCGCCGCCCGTGGTCAGACCGCGACCGGGGCACGCAGACTTGGCGGGGAGTCTGAAATGGCTTACGACGGATTGCCGCAATACCCTGGAGCGGGCGTCGGCTCGGGAAACGGCGGCGCGTGTAGCCGCGGGTGCGCTAGTGCGATCGTTGTTGAACGAGTTCGGGATAGATGCCGTGGGGTATGTGGTGCGGCTGGGCGGCGTGGCAGCAAAAGTGCCGGCCTGTGGCACCAATGTGGTGTTGGCTTCTCTGCGCGACGCCAACGAGGCGTATTGCCCGGACGCCGACGCGGCGGAGAAGATGATCGCGGGCGTCAAACAAGCGAAGATCGACAAGGACACCCTGGGCGGAGTGGTCGAGGTTCGTGTCGAAGGGTGTCCGCCGGGGCTCGGTAGCTGTATGCGGTGGCAGGACAAGCTGGACGGACGGCTCATGCAGGCGGTCGGTTCCATTCAGGCCTTCAAGGGCGTAGAGATCGGCGCGGGGTTTGTTGTGGCCGACCGACCGGGTAGCCGGGTACACGACCCCATCGGGTTCGACCCTGCCCTCGTGGACACGGCCAGTGTCGGTTTCGTGCGAAGCTCCAACCATGCCGGTGGTTTGGAAGGCGGGATGACCAACGGCATGCCGATCGTGATTCGGGGTGCGATGAAACCGATCAGCACGCTGCTTCGGGGGATGGACAGCGTGAACCTGGAAACGAAATCACCGGAGCGATCGGACTACGAACGTAGCGATATCTCGGCCGTGCCTGCGGCCAGCGTGGTAGCCGAAAACGTGGTAGCGTTCGAGATGGCCAGGGCATTTCTGGAAAAGTTCGGTGGAGATACACTCACGGAGGTGCGGACAAGTTACGATGTGTTCCTCGCCGCGGCACGAAGCGTGGGGAGCCAAGGGTCTTGACCTGTGAGTCTCGGGAAGAGACCCGAATGGTGTGCGTGCTGCTTGGCAAGAGCGACACCCGGGCCGATAATCTGTCTGGAGCGTGGTGCAAGGAGCGGCCGTGGCGGAATTGGCAGACGCGCTAGATTTAGGATCTAGTTCCTAACGGAGTGGAGGTTCGAGTCCTCTCGGCCGCATGGAGTTACTGAAGGGCCTGAAGCGAGAAACAGCCCAGCGTACTTTATCGAGATCTTCAACCTTTGTGGTGTTTGGACGGCGACGCGCCGGGCATTGCACCTGGGTGGTGTTTGCATTAGTGACTCGTGACTTGATGAGTGGTTTCTATGGCGGGATTCATGGGCCAGCGGGACATTGCCCGCGATCGACTTCCGAGAAAGTATTTGTAGCCAAGTGATCCCATGGGGTGTGGTGCGAGACACTTCTGGCGGCATCAAGCTGGGCAGGTGGTTCGCCCGGCTGTGCCGGTGGGTTCATTCGCCATGGTTCACGACCCCAATCCGGCCGTGCGCCTGGTGTGGTCGCGGTTTTTGCCTGTTGTTTGTATGATGCGGCGGAATGTCGGGTTTCATGCGGTAGTGGTTGTTGGTGCGAGTAGATCGTGCGGTATTCATCTGCGGCGCGAGTAGTGGCCCGATGGGTACCGCTTGGGGACGTGCCGTGGCTCGTGCGGCGGTGTTTGTCGACGAGGGTAGACGAGTTCGGGGGCGATTGGATTCGACCGGGCGTCGTGAAGGAGATGTGGCGTGCCGAGGTTGTCAGGAGGCCTCGTAAAACACCTGGCGAAAACCTTAATTGGCAACACTAACTTTGCCATGGCCGCCTAAGAATTGGCGGTCCGTCTCGCGGGAGACGCCCACTATTCCGTGAGACGACGCTAGTGGGCTAGCCCTTGCGTGACGCCTGACCGCGCCGGGGCGAAGCCACAGTCGGGCTGGGGGCGGCCGAAGCCTGTCGACCGGCGTCGGCCAACCCGAGAAACAAAAGATCGACTATGCACGTAGAGGCATCTTTGGATCCGTCGCGGGACGGGGGTTCGATTCCCCCCGCCTCCATTTGTAAGTCGTTTATTCGCAATGACTTACGACTCGAAAAATCGAGTACCCGATGAGTACCCGATG
>JAJRSP010000130.1 GCA_024278775.1 Planctomycetota bacterium | reverse complement strand
GGGGGACCGCCGCGAGAACGCGCCGAGCGCTTTTCAAGGCCATTGGTGACGCGCTACGCTCGGTCACGCCTGACGACTGCCATGGTTTCTTCCAGGGATGCGGCTATGACGCTACACAATAACGTAGAATGCTCTAATACGCCATCATCGCGACAGGCGTAGAGCAGATCCTTGTAGACGATCGGCGTTTGCATGTAGGGTGCCTTGCCGAAGTCACTCCAGACGATGGAGGCGTTGGTGGTTTCGTTTGGTTGTAGCGAGATGTCGCCGGTGGCGTCGGGTCTGATGGCGTAAATCGGACGCGGTCCGGTGTGGCTCGACGCGATGAATATGAGGTCGTGGGCGACGATCGGCGTGGGCACGGGGATGTCCGATCCGCCGGTCATCCACCAGAGCGGCTTTCCCGTCGCGGGGTCGTAGCCGCCGATAGCGCGATAGCCGTTTGTGATGAGTTGGGTGCGCGTCTTTCCCTCGTAGATCGTCGGCGTGCTCCAGGTACACGCCTCGTTCCGTGGCCTGCGCCAGAGTTCTTTTCCGGTGGCGATGTCAAAGGCGGCCAGGAAGGGGTTTTTCTGCACGTCACACTGCACGATCACCATGTTCTTGTAGATAATCGGCGAGCTTCCGTATTCCCACTGGGCCGCGGGCACCATCCAGTACCCTGCATCGAGCACGCCAAGGTCACGTTGCCAGAGCGGTTTGCCATTCATGTCATAACAATGCAAGCCTTCCGATCCAAACAGGGCCACGACGTGCTTGCCATCTGTCACGGGCGTGCTGTTGGCGTGCGTCGCTTTCTGGTGCCGTTTCACCTTGGGCACGCCACGATGCGCCTCATGTTTCCATAGAATCTCACCGGTTTTCTTGTCGAGGCCAAATACGAGCCAGCGATGCTCCGTGTTGTCTTCCACCGGTGCGATGTTGCCGTAGAGCCCGACACGCAACAATGGATCACTCTTTCCGCTCACACTCGATGTCACGAAGACGCGGTCACCCCAGATGATCGGTGACGAGTGTCCCAAGCCCTCGATGCGCGTCTTCCATTTGATGTTTCGCATCGTGGGTACGTCCCAAGTTAGCGGGGTGGCCGCACCCCGTGCGATGCCGTTTGCATGAGGGCCGCGGAACTGGGGCCAGTGGATCGTGGTGGGTGTTGCGTCCTCCCCCACAGGTGCCGCAGCTACGCAGAATGTGGGCGTCAGCAGCGCGATGGTCAGAAGCAACGTGTGGCGTCTCGTGATGGTCTTCATGCGTCGAATCGTACAATGGTTCGGACAGCGGTCCACACGGATCTTGTAGGATTTCAACGGTCGTAGGGTCGACTCTTGCACCGCGCGTTCGCCACTTTCCCCCACTTTGTTGGGGAAAGTGGGGAATGCTTTGCCCAATGGGGGTGCGGCAAGTCCAGCGACAATAGCACAAAAAACCGCCTTGAGATAGGCATGAAGCGGGGTTTTCGACCGAGTGAGCCGCGTTATCAGAACTGGCACGGGCCATGCCTTATGGGACTGGTGAGGACGAATCCAAGCCACCTGGGGTGAGTGGCTCGACCGTCTTTTCCGCAGCGGACGGAAAGGCCGTGAGCCTTGGATGGTGCGGTGGAGTCTTCGCCAGGCTCCAGGCCTATGGGAGCTGTTCGGGGGCGTCGGAGGTGTCCGGCGAGGGGTATTGAACGGTGGTGGCTTTGGGGTGGAGGCTGCCATCCGCGCGGCCGACTCGTCTCCTGGGAGACATGCCGGTCGCGCTTTTGAGAACTACGCGATTGCCGCCCACGTGCGGCCAGTGAAAGAAGCAGGGGGGAAGCGGAGGGGGAAGACGATACGGCGGTCGTGAGATCGCAGAGATGAGGCACGGGTGAGCGTCGGCACCAGGCAGGGGTGCCGGTGCCACCCGTGTCTTTTTTTCGACTTTGGCCGCTCCACCTTTCTCGGTTCATGTATCCCGCACTGTACGCCATGGCGCGACATTTCAACCAACCGTCGATGCTCTCTGATAGGCCCCTCCCGCCCCGCTCTCTCTTATGTGATATCTTATCCGGCAGATTCCCGAAAATCGTGTTGAGCCGTGGCGCGGCAACGCTATAATCCCCGGCTTGCGTCGCCCCGGTGAGGTCGGGATGACATTCAACCTTGGGGCGGGCTTACAGGAGAGGATAATCATGGCTGACGATACGAACAACTATCCCACCACGATCGGTGCCGACGCGGTGTTCAAGGGTGAACTACGGTTTGAGAAGGGCGTTCGCTTGTTGGGTCGTTTTGAGGGCGAAATCGCCAGCAGCGGTGAGCTGCTGGTGGCTGACGGCGCTACGTTGCAGGGTAATGTCAAGGCCGGGGCCGTTCGCGTGGATGGCAACGTCACCGGGAACATTGATGCCGGTACGAAGGTGTCGTTGACTTCCTCGGCGCGGCTCGAAGGTGACGTTCAAGCGCAGCGTTTGGAGGTGGCCGAGGGCGCAGTGCTGATCGGGCGGTGTGTGGTCGGCGTGAATGGCAAGACCGGAAACGTCAAAGAGGCGTCCAAGCCAGCCGGGGCGGTCGTACCGTCGAAGAACAGAGAGCCTGCGCTGGCGGGTAAGAAATAGGGACCGGGCGGATACGCCGTAGGCACCTTGGATGGGTCGTGACCGGAAACCCCGGCGGACTCGGCCGGTCAGGGCGGAGCCCGCAATGGCCCGAATCGCTACCAAGCCGCTTTCTACTGTGAAGCGGGTCACCTGTACGTATTGCGACCAGGAGACCGAGGTCGCCGCGCGGGCGATGTCGATCTTCTGCCCCCACTGCAAGAAGCGTCTGATCCTCGAGGACTTCAAGGTCAAGTCATACCACGCCGTCCGCGAGTTTTTCACCTGTGGCGATGTCGTCATCGAAAAACGCGGGCATGTCGTGGCAGTGGTCAAGGCTGGGAAGATCACGATCAAAGGTAAGGTACAGGGGAACGTCACGTCGCGCGGACTGGCTACGATCACCAAGACGGGGTCACTCAAAGGCGGACTCTCCGCGCCGGCACTACACATTGAAAATGGCGGCACACTGGACGGTTTTTTGCGTATCGGCGTATGCGATGATGACGTGCATTCTGACGACAGGTAGGCACTTCGCCTCTCAGCCGGGGAGCACCCGCCTATTCCGGTACACCGTTCGAATCACGAGCCAGCAGGTGCCCCATTCTTCGGGTACTCCCGAAGGGTGGGGGACGGACTTCGTATGCAAGACTCCGTTCGCCACCCGAATCATCATCGCCTTCGTTTCGTCCCCCACCCTTTGCCTTGAGGCAAAGAATGGGGCACCCGCTTGTACGCGACTTGTTCCGCAATGACACGAAGAATAGGGCACCCGAACATGGTCATGCAAGCGTGATCGGTGCCACCAGGTGGCACTTCGCCTCTCAGCCGGGGAGCATCCGCCTATTCCGGTACACCGTTCGGATCGCGGGTTAGCAGGTCCAGAGCCAATTCCAACGAGGGGATCCCCCAGCGAACGTTTTCTTCCGACTCCAGATGATCCTGGAGCCGCCGAATGGTTTCCCGCCGTAGCGCGTCCGGTATTGCGTGAGTCGTGTGAATGCTTGCGATGGCGTTCGGGATTCGGCTTCGGATTCCGTCATCGGGCTCCACATCCAGCATGTCCAACAAAGGGGCGACGAAACGCGGATCGTGCGTGGCACCCAGTGTCACAATCCAATCGGACCGATAGACCAAATCTTCCGGATCATCACCCGCGTGCGCGGCGTAGACCTCAAACACCTCGTCGTCGGACCACGTTGTCTTGCCGGCGATGAGATTCCTCAGCTCGCTTCGTTTTCCGGTTCCCGCTCGTATCGCGTCGCGCACCGCTTCCAAACCGGGTGTCGAGGCGGGTTGTTTGTCGGGGGCGTCGTTGTTGGCGAGGTGTCTCTGATACCGAACGGCACCGCCCCACCAGGGACCCTCTGCGTTTGCAGCCTCCTCCAGTTCATCGCAGTACTTCATAAACTCATCCGGGTCCATGCGCAGGCGAAGCACTTCGAGCAGGTCGGTGTTCTCATCTTTTTCGATCTCCGCCTTCAGTTCCTCGATGGGACGTTCATCCACCGGAAGCACTTCTTCCTCCGGAGCCGGTCCCAACAGTTCACCGACTATCTCATAATCTGTGACGGTTTGGACGTCATCATCCTTGAGCAGCAGAACGCGGGGAAATCGCTTGACGCCAAATCGTTTATAGGAGAGCGACCGAACCCCGACTGGAAACCTGACGCCGTACTGCTTCATGAACTTCCGCGCCGCTTTCTCACGTTCGGGTGTAATACCCACGACGAGCACGTCACGACGACGGGAGAGCTTGTTAAGAGTTTTGATTTGCTCACGCAGGCCTTGCGTATGCTTCGTGTCGAAGAATAGCACGACATATGCTCTCTGATCGGCGTGACGTAGCGAGAGCCGCCCCAGCCATTGCTCCGCCGTGATCGAGGCCGTTGGGTTCGGAGCGAACAGGCAAGCACAGATCGCTACAGCCAAGGTTGTCGCCATCCTATCTCTCCCGAAATACGAACCAGCCACATCTCGAAGATGGATGTGGGCCTACAGGCACATAGAGCCGCATCCGCCAGGGTAATCCGTATCGCAATTCTGTCTACAGAGAGGACGTTTGAGTCTTGGTAACGCATTGCAACAGGGGGTACAAGCCCCTTTTCCTGTACAGCAGGTACTGCACGAGGATTCGTTTTTGGGGGCTGAGCAGCTGTCACCGGCTCCACATTCATTACCCGCGTCCCCCATGAGACTTGAACCCATACAGAACGCAAATAATCCGACCATGGCTAGAGCATTCTCCGTTTTCGTGTAGCGGAACCACTCTTTCATCCCCCCTTGACAAGGGGGGAAAGAGGGGGGTCGAGCGATGCACAGAAACAGACTTTGCTATATAAGGAACACGCGTGAAGTCATCTTCATAACTTCTCCTCTTCTGAACAGAGATTCGACTTGGGAGCAGCCACGCTGGTCCTACCCTTCTGCGAAGAAATCCTACCCCCCCATATATGTCAAGAAAAAAATTTGAAAATATCCAGAAAAATATCTTTTCACTCAAGTGGCGATACGAGAAACCAAACAAAGCGCGTCAGGTGCGGCGTAGCCATTCATCGCCCGCGTGTTTTTCTACCAGCGGCATCGCTTCTTCCAGTTCCTCTTCCGACCAGTCACCGGCCTCGATCCCGACGCCAAACGCGACAGATAACTTTTCGGGAAGCACCTTGCGAAGCGTGTCGATGAGCGGGGAAGGGGGCAGGTCAATCCGGGCCGAGGTTTGCTGCTCGAACCGCCGGCCGAGTATGATCGACCCATGCTGAAGGACCGCATCCTTCGTGCGGCGTTGGGCACTACCGACGAGCTTGTCTACGCCGATCAGCACGTCGTAACAATGCCGCCGCTCAAAGCAAAAGAACGGACCCTTGGCCGCTCCGGAATCATCCGTCTGACCGCACGGCTGCGACATCAACCCCGCATCGGCCAAACACGCGATGATCGCCTTGTGGGTCGTATCATATAAGACGTTGGGACCGTCGGCCATGAGCTCGTGGCCCATCGGCAACGCGAGGGCGTATGTCAACTCCCGGTCGTGCAGGATCGCGCCGCCGCCGGTGTGGCGACGCACGACGGCAAGATCACCCGCAGGCGGAGCCAGAGACTCATAGTCGGCGTAACGCTGAAAGTAGCCGAGCGAAATCGTCGGCGGGTCCCACTGATACAGCCGTAGCGTCGGCGGAGACGCCCCGCGACCCACGCACGCCAGCAGAGCCTCATCGCGGCCCATGTTCTCCGGCCCGCTCAATGCGGCATCCTGAATGACACGAAGTTTATCGATGCGTATCACCTGTGACGAGCCAACCAATAGGAGAGAAAGATACGATGGGTGCAAGACACTGTTGGCGGCTTGGCGTTGGTGTGGGTGCCCCATTCTTCGGGTACTCCCGAAGGGTGGGGAACGGACTTCGCATGCAAGACTCCGTTCGCCACCCGAACCATTATCGCCTCCGTTTTCGTCCCCCACCCTTTGCCTTGGGGCAAAGAATAGGGCACCCGCCGATTCCGTCTTGTACCCAAGTACGATTTCCGCCTCGAAGGACGCAGATCACCGTCCGGCTATTGAAAGGAACCGCAACCGCTGGAGACCAATTCACCCGTGTCGTTGGCGTGAGGGTTCTGGGGTGGCAGGGTGAGCAGTTGCAGTCTATCGAGCGGGATGCCCTCCAGTTCGGGGAAATCGACATCCGGAAGTAATCCTTCATACGGGTTTCCTACAGTACTCTTGGGGTCGATCGCCTCGACAGACACACCCGAAGAGCCGTCATCAAAAAGGATCATACCGTATTCCTGTAGCGCCGTGGCGATGGTACGAACGTACGGGGAGAGGGCCAGCGTATCGAGGTCGAGGTTCGGATCAAGCTGCAGCCTGGCACCCTCGGGCAGTGCCCAGAGGTTCGTGGATACCCCGTCGCTTTCAGAGGCCGGTGGCACAGGACCGCCTGCGGCGACACCGGGGTAGGAGAAGCCGAGGGCGTGATTGATTTTCCCGTTTTGCAGTTCGTCAGGCCAAATCAGCCCGGCCAGCGTGGCGAATCCGGACCCCCGCGATGAAAACCCTTTCTCATAGATGCCGCTTCCGTCCAGGCTGATACTGTTGACCCAACTGGCTACCCATCGCCCGTTTTCCAGTCGTGCCTGGAAAAAATCGTATTCGCATCTCGTTTCGAGATTCAGGATGACCATCTGGTTATCCTGGTCGGCTGCACCGCCACACAAGCCGAACGGAATCGGATTGTCCGCGCCGTCGACATCATTAGCGGGCTCCGCAAAATCAGGGATCGGCACATCCTTGAAATAATCAACCCCGGCATATTCTTGTCCGCACGCCAGATAGACATCCGTGCGAAACGTGTCCGAATCCGCGAAAAAGACCGGCGAAGAATACTGTTTGAACTCAATCACAAACCCAGCGGTAGCCGCGGCTTGCACGATGAGGTTGACATAATCGGAGGAATGGGGATCGATCTCCGCGCCGGGGGGAATCTTCTGGTTCAGCGGGCTGTCCGACGCATAGAGCCGAACATCCGTCAAGACGGGAAGCGACACTGGTTTGTCTTGCGTAGCGGCTCCGTTGCTCTGGCCGCAATCGTTGGGGCAACTACCCGGCGTTTCGCCCCGGTCGCAGACGCCGTTGCCACAGGCTACCCCGCTGACAGGATCGACAACGCCCACGCATCCGCTCCATGTGACGAGCAGTAGGCCGACCGCGAGAAGTAGCCAGACAGTGACCCATCCGAATCGGGTTGTCATCTTGACGCCTTCCATGCGATCTCCCTTCCGCAGCCCTATTTGCTTTCGAAACGTAACCCACGTTCGGACGGGCCTAACCCGTCGTCCAAGGTCTATCCGCATATCGAAAGGCAGAGGAGAATCAACGTGCAGACCCACCCCATCCAACGGGCACTGATCCACCCGCGTCACCCGGCCTCGTGAGAGGCAGGCTTGGAGCACCACGACGCTACCGTTTTTCCGACGGATTCTTAATCGTCGGCCACGGTGAAGTAAGAGACCGCCAGCACACGCTTGTCGGAGTCCGGTGCGCCAATGCCGCCTGTGATCATGTACCGGCCGGGGGGTAGCGGGTCAATCTTGGATACTTCGTCGCGTGTGAACCCGTTGCGAATGACGAAACCCTTACCCGGGCTGAGCAGCGAGTATTCTTTACCCAGTTCAAACGTGCCCGGCGCGGCTTGGATGCCGTAGTAGATGTCCGGTCCGTCATTGTTATCCAGGGACCGTAGTAGACAGTTGAAGTCCCTGGGGGTGCCGACGAGAGGCGTGTAGGCCTCCACCCGGAACGTGGGCGTGCGGCCCACGGCGTCGTTAATGACCCACTCAATTCGCGGTTGGCCATTCTCCTCGACGAACTCCCCGCCTTTTCCGTCCATGAAGATCCACGCGGCCTGGCGGAATTGGTCGTCGACGGAAGGGATGCCGCGACCGGCATTGGTGGTCGGGTTGTTTTCGGCGGTGAAGACGACGTGTGTCGTCCTCTGGGTCGAAGTTCTTTTGCTTGTCGTGCGTGTGGACGGGGCCGCACAACCGACGATCGTTAGCGTTACGAGCGACACGACGGCCGCTAATCCCATTTTGCTTACTTGCATCGATAGCTACCTCATGAAGTCGGGTATTGGTCACCACTCTGGAAATCGGCGAGATCGGCCTCTCGGCTCCACCTCGCAGTTCGTGATATGACGCTATTGTCGGTGGTGGTGGCTGTCAAGATACGCCGTCGATCCTACATGCACCGGTTCGGTTATGCTGGGATGCTGGACCAGTTCGTAGGCTGGGGTACATTATGCGGCTTATCCGTGTGCTGGCGTGTGTGTGGGGTCGTTCCACCGGGTCAGGATGCCGTTAGCCGGGGTGATGCCACGATCCTCGTGGCCCCTAAGACCGGACGAATACCACCTATGACTTCGAAACAGATTCGGCAGCAGTTTCTCGATTTCTTTGCGGCGAAGGCGCACGAGATCGTGCCCTCTTCCTCCGTGGTTCCCGTTGACGATCCGACGCTCATGTTCGCCAACGCTGGGATGAACCAGTTCAAGGATGTGTTTCTCGGGACGGGGTCTCGTGATTATTCCCGCGCCGCGGACACGCAAAAGTGCATCCGGGCCGGCGGCAAGCACAATGATCTCGACGACGTCGGGCAGGACACCTACCACCATACCTTTTTCGAGATGCTCGGGAACTGGTCTTTCGGAGACTATTTCAAGAAAGAGGCGATTCTCTGGGCGTGGGAGTTGCTCACCGAGGTCTGGGGCATCGACCGGGATCGGCTCCACGTGACCTACTTCGAGGGGGACGAGGCCGAGGGGCTGGAGCCGGACACCGAGGCAGCCGAGCTATGGCGGACGGTCACGAACATCAACCCGGAGCATATTCACCCCGGCAACAAGAAGGATAACTTCTGGGAGATGGGCGATACCGGGCCGTGCGGACCGTGTAGTGAGGTCCACATCGACCTGACCCCGGACAAGTCGGGCGGGCCGCTGGTCAACGCCGGCGATGCGCGGGTGATTGAGATTTGGAACCTCGTGTTTATTCAGTACAACCGGGCGGGTGACGGCAAGCTCTCTCCGTTGCCCGCGAAGCACGTCGACACGGGCATGGGGTTCGAGCGGATCTGTGCCGTGTTGCAGGGGATGGAGCGCGGAGAACTCCCTACGACCACGAACTACGACACCGATGTGTTCACGCCGATTTTCGATGCGATCCAACGTCGAACGGGAGCGCCGCCCTACGCCGGGACGATGCCGGGGGAGGCGCCCCCTGTGCCGCCGGCTTCAGCCTGCGCGGCACCGTCGGATGCAACAAGGTCTTCCGCGCCCGGACCGCCGTCCGGACCAAAGCCCACAGATCAGCGTGCCTCTCGAGATCAGGAGATGGTGGACGTGTCGTACCGTGTCATCGCGGATCACATCCGCTGTCTGGTGTTCGCGCTAACGGATGGAGCCATTCCGAGCAATGAGGGGCGGGGGTACGTGCTCCGGCGGATTTTGCGCCGGGCCGTGCGGTTTGGTCGGCAGCACATGAACATGACCACTCCATTTCTCGCGGATCTCGTCGTGCCACTCGTGGACCACATGGGTGATTTTTTCCCGGAGCTGCGGGAGGCTCACGGCGGCAAGAATGTGACGCATGTGACCGAGCTGATCCACGACGAGGAGGACTCGTTTGGTCGTACCTTTGACAGGGGGTTGAAGCTCTACCACGCGGCTGCGAAGGACGCACGCGAGAACCATGAGGGGCGCATCGGTGGGGATGCCGCGTTCAGGCTGCACGACACCTTCGGTTTTACGATCGACCTGACGGAACTTATGGCCGCGGAGGATGGGCTGACGGTGGACCTGGTCGAGTACGAACGGCTCATGGAGGAGGCGCGGGCCAAGGCGCGAGGTGGTGGTGCCGATGCAGATGATCTTGAACAACTTGCTGCGGAGGAGTTTACGAAGGTTGGCACTTGCGATGATTCGTTCAAGTATATGACGATCCCGAAATGTGATGCGCTCATCAAAACGATTGCGAGAAACTCACCAGATGGCTCGAACGCTGCTGCGGGAGTTGGGGATGTGGTGCTGTTTTCAACCGACCATACTTGCTTCTACGCCGAACAGGGCGGGCAGGTCTCTGATGTTGGCATCGCCAAAACCGCCCACGGCGGCGAGGTACGCGTCACCGGAGTCAGGCGTATGGGAGATCGAATCCTACACACCGGCACGGTGGTAGCCGGTGAGTTTGGTAGTGGGCATCCGTGCAGCATGGCAGTGGACCTCTCGTTCCGCATCCCCACGATGCAGAACCATACGTCCACGCACATCCTGAACTGGGCACTGCGGGAGGTGCTGGGGGATCACGTGCAGCAGAAGGGGTCGTTGGTGGATCCCGAAAAGACGCGGTTTGATTTTTCGCACCACAAGCCGGTGACCCCGGACGAACTGCTTCGCATCGAAACCCTTTGCAACGAGCAGATCACCGCGAACCATACCGTCTACACGGCCGAGGTGGATCAAGCGAAGGCCCGCAAGATCAACACGCTGCGGGCGGTGTTCGGTGAGAAGTATCCGGATGTGGTCCGCGTGGTCTCGATTGGTGCCGACATCGGGGAGATGCTCGCCGATCCCGAGAACGAGAAGTGGATGGCACACTCCGTTGAGTTCTGCGGCGGAACCCACCTGAAAGCGAGCGGCGAGGCCGAGCGGTTTGTGCTGACGACGGAGGAGGGCGTGGCTAAGGGGATTCGGCGGATCGTGGGTGTGAGCGGGGCGGCCGCGGAAGTGGCGGAGTCGCTCGGTGCGGCGCTTCTGGCGGAGGCAAACGCACTGACCGGGGCACCTTCGGACGATAGCGAGGAGAACTCCCTTAGCGAACGAATTGTGGCGCTGCAGAAACGTCTGGCCGACGTGGTGATCCCGTGGCGAACGCGCCACGAGATCTGGGAGGCTATCGCGGCGGCGCAGAAAGCGGCCAAGTCGCAGGAGAAGGTGGCCGCCTCGGCATCGGCGGCCGTAGTCATGGAGGCCGTGGCCGGTTTGCTGGAGGCTGCCGTCGAGGTTGGCGGCGTGAAGATCGTCACGGGGGCGGTTCCGTCGGCGAAGTCGGACGCATTGCGTGGGGCCGTCGACTGGATTCGCAACAAGACGGAGGCGTCGGCCGTGTTGCTGGCGTGCGCGGATGACAGCAAGGTGACACTTCTCGCGGGGATGAGCAAGGTGGTTGTGGTCCGGGGTGTGAAAGCCGGCGACCTCATCAAAGAGATTGCGCCGTTGGTCGGTGGCAAGGGCGGCGGCCGTCCGGACATGGCCCAGGGCGGCGGCAACGACCCCGGCGCGGTGCCCGAGGCCATCGCCCGTGCCAGGTCATGGCTGGAAGAGCAGTTGGCGTAGGCCGGGCGACGGTTCCAGGTGTTGCCTTCTGGCAGTCGGCACGGAGCGTACCCTCACCACGTCGGTGGTGTGGTGAGGTCGCTTGCTGCTATGGCTTGGCCGATGCGGGTTTCGTAGCGGCCGGTTTGTTCTTTTCGGCGCGCCATTCCATCAGCATGGCGATTTCTTCGGCGTAGACATCCTTGATCCCGGCCAGGGTCTTGTTGAAATGCTCCCGTTGGCTTGGCGAGAACTGTTCAAAGAGTTTGGCTTTGGTGTCTGCCGCTGCCCGGAGTTTTTTTTCCACAAATCGCCGGTCCCTGCCGAGCGACCTCATGCTTTTCATGAGAATAGTTCGGCACTCGGCCATCGGCTTGTCGTCAAGTTTGAGGTCCGGGTCCAAGGTCGCTCGCATCAGTTGACGTAGCGGGCCGTCACTCACGCCTCGCGGTCGGAGTATCCGCCAACGCTCTGACAACTTGCCGTATGGTTCAAGTTGTTCGCCGGAGAGCTCGGCCGCAATACGGTTGATCAACGCCTGCGGATCATCAAACGGAGACATACCCGGCCTGTTGATCTCTTTGGCCCGGACTCCTGATCCGGACTTGGCGTTGGGGGGGGCAGGCGCGTTTCGGGTGCCGGGTTTGGCCAAGAAGTCTCGCGACCGTCCACTCAGGGAGCGTGGCGCGGCACCGGTCTCGACGGCATAGGCATATTGGTCAGAAAATATTTTGTGGATCGTTTTTTTCTGAAGATCGGTGAGATTGAGCCCTCCTTCGAAGATAGCCTTTTCCAGTTTCTTTCCGTCGCGCAGGGCTCGGTAGACGGCGAGTTTTTTTCGTTCGTCTGGCTTAAGACCTCTGGCATCAAACTCGTTGGAGTACAGTTTTTTGGGATTGGCCAGCAACATTTTCTTGATATCGGCACGGTGTTTGTCGACTTCCGTACTGGTACCGGCCGCAACCGGCGCGGCACCGTACATGGCCAGCAGGATCACGCCACAAATCGAGGTGGGTAGGGACTTACGAAAACTCATGGTTACAGGCTCCTGAATCCTTAGGTTGCATCCGAAATCCGGCGGCATCGGACGATTGACGACACCACCCGACGGCTCATCCTCCTACCGCGTGGCGCGGGTGGACACCACGGCTTCACCATACGATGAAACACGAGCCCTATGCTCGTGCGTGGGTCGAACCTCTGCCACTTGCGTTTTGTGGCTGGGCCGACTGCGCCTATGATAATACGACCGCGTCGGTCGATACAAGCGCTGGTGTGTAGCGTTCGCGTAACGACCGGTAAAAGGTTGCGATATTTCATGCACCTACTGACTATTTTTGCTTTCGCCTGCCTCCTGTGGCGTGCCGAGACGCCGCCGGAGTATTGGCTGACGTCTGCCGACGATGTGCTCGGGACGGCCTTGTTGGCTTCGGGGCTTGTGAGTGTTATCGGTCTTGCGGCCGGCCTGTTGACATGGCAGACGCGACGCAAGCTACGGTCGGTTCCCGGATCATACGCCCCCCACCTGTTCCATCATCGGGTGATGACGGTGCTTCGGTTGCTGCTTATCCTGGGGTTTGCGGCGCTGGTGATGTGTACGTCGTGGCCGGATTGGTTCGCCTTCGGCGCACGGTCGCCGTGGCTTCAGATTATCGGCGACATGATCGTTTTGGTGCCGTTTGTTCTCGGGTCGGTGTTGCTGTGGATGGCGTCATATCCGCTCGATCGTGATCTGCGCGGGCAGGGCAGTCAACACCTCGCCGGTGACGATTGGAGTTTGCAGTCCTATCTGGACTTTCACATTCGTCACCAATTGTTGGTCGTGGCCGTGCCGATGCTGATTATTCTGTTCGTGGCTGACCTGACGAGAGGCTATGAAGACCAGCTTATCTTATGGGGTGGTTCGGTGTTCGTGCCGGAGGTCGTGCTAGGGACGGCGGCGGCGCTGGTGTTCGTTATCTCGCCGATGCTGCTCTGTCGGATCTGGCGAACCGAGACGTTGGCACCCGGTCCGGTCCGCGACCGGCTGGAAGCGCTGTGCCAACGAATCAACCTTCGGTTTCGTGATATTCTCCTCTGGAAGAGTGACGGCGTGATGATCAACGCGGCCGTCATGGGCGTTTTTGCCCCGGTACGATATGTCTTGCTCTCCGACGCACTGCTCAGCGGTATGACCCCGGGGCAAGTCGAGGCCGTGTTCGGGCATGAGGCCGGTCATATTCGACACCGACACATTACGCATTTTCTCGTGTTTGCGTTTGTGGGGTGGGTAGTCGTGGTCAGTGTCATGGAGGGACTGGCTTGTTTGTCGCTCCAGCATGATCCGTGGTTTCAGATGTCGCTTTCTATGATCGAGGGTGTCGGGCTGGTTGTGACGGGCATTTTCTGGGGACTGGGGTTTGGCTGGGTCTCGCGAGGTTTCGAGCGTCAGGCTGATCTCTTCGGCGCGCGCTGCGTGGCCTCTTCCGCGGAGGCGTGTCACGCACCGTGCAGTGTTCACCTCGGATCGGGAAGCTGTGCCGAAGAGCCGGAGCGAGTGTGTAGCGGTGGGGCGGCGGTGTTCGCTTCGGCGTTGGAACGTGTGGCGGCATTGAATGGCATTCCGCGTGATGAGCCGAGCTGGCGGCATGGGTCGATCGGTCGTCGCGTGCGGTTTCTGGCGAAGGTTGCGGACGATCCGGCCTGTGCGGTGCGGTTTGAGCGGCAGATGACCCGTGTGAAAACATTTATCTGGGTGGCGGCGTTCGTGGGCGGCGCTGCAGTTGTCTGGTACTGGCTCGCGGCGGAGCAGCCGGCGATTCTGATGCTTCAAGCTGGCAGTCCGTAGCCGCTTTTGGTATGAGTGCCTCTCCGTGCGGGCATGGATGTGGCCTTCGCGGTGGATGGGCTACGGGTATTCAACACGGCGAGCGGCATGACGACGGCTACCATCATCGACGGACGCGACCTTGGGCGGCGCATCAAAGAGCAAACGGCGGCACAGGTGCGCGAGCTTGGCGCGCAGGGGTTGGCGGTGCGGCTTGATGCCGTGATGGTGGGTGATCCGGCTGCCGGAGAGATTTACGCCCGGTCGCAACGCAAAAGGTGCCACGATGTGGGCATAGAGTATCACCTTCACACACTCGGGGGTGATGCGACAGAGTCGGATATTCGGGCGACGTTACACGGTCTCAATGAGGATCCGGCTGTGACGGGTATTTTGTTGAATCTGCCGCTTCCCTCCCACATCGACACGCCCGCCATGCAGTATGGCATTGATCCTTACAAGGATGTCGAAGGCGTGAATCCCGCGAACATCGGGCTGCTGTTTTACGGCGGGCCGATCATCGCGCCATGCACCGCCCTGGCGGTGATGGAGATTCTTACGGAGGCAAAAGTCGAGCCGCGGGGGATGCACGCCGTGGTCGTCGGGCAGGGGGCGATCGCGGGCAAGCCGGTGTCACTGTTTCTGTTGCATGAGATGGCCACCGTCACCTGTTGCCATATCGCCACGCAGGATTTGAAGATGCACACGCGAAAAGCGGATTTGCTCATAGTGGCGGTTGGCAAGCCCGGCTTGATCGACGCGACGTTTGTCAAACCCGACGCGGTGGTGATCGATGTGGGGATCAACTCCATTACCGGCGCTGACGGGAAACGCGGCGTCGTAGGGGATGTGGCCTTTGATGAGGTAAAGGAGGTGGCCGGCGTGTTGACGCCGGTGCCTGGCGGGGTGGGGCCGGTGACGGTGGCGATTTTGCTACGCAGCGCCGCCGAGGCTGCCGCCAAACAACGCGCCCGTCCGCGTCGACTGGACCCATAGGGTCTGCGATTGTGGTGTGCCGCGCTCGCGGCGGGTGTCGTGGAATGGTGTGGACGGAACGGAAACGGTAGATGTCGCTCACGCTCAATGAGATCGAACTTCGGGTGCTTGGTGTGCTGATGGAAAAGGCCATGACAACGCCGAACGCTTACCCGCTCAGTATCAATGCTATCGTGCTCGGCGCGAACCAGGTCCAAAACCGAGCCCCGATCATGAGCGTCACGGATGGTGACGTGTCGCGTGCGCTGCAGACACTGGGTCACAAGGGGCTGGCGGTTCAGGCTCCGCCCGTGCCGGGGGCGCGGGCGAATCGGTATCAGCATACCGTGGTGGATGGTCTCCACTGGGACCGTCGCGAGCAGGCGATTATGGTGGAGCTGATCCTGCGCGGGCCGCAAACGGCCGGGGAACTGCGCACCAGATCATCACGCATGTGCCCCATCGCCGACGTGCCGGGGGCGCTCCATGTGCTGGCTGAGTTGGCGCAGCACGAACCGCCGTTTATCGAGGAACTACCAAGAGAACCGGGACGATCCACCAACCGTTTTCGACACCTGCTGGGGGCCGGGATCGCGCCGGTTGCCGATGACGCCAATCATGGAGTGTCCGCGAAGGGTGTTGTGGACACCGATGGGGCCAAGGAGACGCTCCCTGAACTTCAAGCCGGCGAGGGTCTTCAAGCTCGTGTGGATTCGCTGGAGGCGCGTGTGGCCAGCTTGGAGGGGCGTCTGGCAGAAATTGAGAAAAATACGAATCGGATCAACCCGGACCGGTCCGATTCGATATAATGGGCGGTGAGTAGCTGAGAAATCATTCCGTCGGTCGCAGTGGAGAGCAGGATCATGGCATTTAAGACAATTCAGGACGCACAGTTGTCGTTGGGTAACCTTCAAGATGAGATGAGTCGATTGGTCGAGCGCGTCTGGCGTGGCGGGTTTTCGACGGGACCGTTTGACGGGCAGCAGTGCGGGCTCGCGGTGGACATCTGCGAACATGATGACGCCTACTTGCTGTTCGCCGAGGTTCCCGGCGTCGACGGCAAGGACGTGGAGGTGACCGTGGTCGACGGCGCGTTAACGATTCGCGGCGAGAAGTGCGCGCCGGATTCGTGCGGCGGGGGCGGGCATAAGGTGCGCGGGGAGCGGCGTTTCGGCACGTTCTGCCGTTCGATAGAGCTACCGGGCAACGCCGACGCTGACTCGCTATCGGCCAAGTGTCGAAACGGCGTGCTGGCCATACGTATCCCCAAGCTCGAATCCAGCAAGCCGAAGTCGGTGACCGTAGAGATTGACGAGTCATAATCATAAATCATAAATAGGGACAGTCACCTGTTTCGGACTGGAAAATAGGTGACTGTCCCTATTTAAGTAAAGTTAATAGTTAATGATGGATAGGAAGAGTTTTCCATGGTAACGATGATTCTATTGGCCCTGATGCCGGCGGTGTGCCTGGTGGACGGTGGTTCAGCTTACGATCCGTGGCGGGAGACGGCCACCTACGACATCACCTATACCGCGGATGTCTCTTCGCTGGTGACTGATGATGACAGTGTTCGGGTGTGGGTGCCGATGCCGGTTGACCGTGAGTATCAGACGGTCGGCGGTGTTTACGTGGAGGCTCCGTGGCCGTATCAGATCACGACAGACGCCAACGGCAATCGGTTTGTCTACGTGGAGACCGATCACCGTGTGACCGACCGAGCGACGATCGTGTTACGCGCGACGGTGGAACGGCGTCCGATGCGTGCGTCCGCAGATGGGGATCGGGCCGCCCGCCAGTCGCAAGACCCGAGTCGGTTTCTTCAAAGTGCCTCGCGAATCCCCGTGTCCGGCACGATCGCCGCGCTCGCCGCGCGTGTGGTGGGGGATCGCCGGCAGCCGAGCGAGAAGATTCGTTCGATCTACGAGTACGTCGTCAAAACGATGCGGTACGACAAGACGGGTACTGGCTGGGGTGCGGGCGATGCCGCGTGGGCGTGCCGCTCGAAGTATGGAAATTGCACGGACTTTCACTCGTTGTTGATTGGGATGGCCCGGAGCCAGAAGATTCCCGCACGGTTTGTGATCGGTTTTCCGCTGAGTGCGGAGCGGGCCGCCGGTCGGGTGAAGGGGTATCACTGTTGGGCGGAACTTCAGAGTTCGGGCAGTGGGTGGTTTCCGGTAGATGCGAGCGAGGCCAAGAAGTCAGGTCGGCGGGATGCCTACTTCGGCGTCGTGCCCAGTGATCGGGTGGAGTTTACGATTGGTCGAGACTTGGTGCTGAGCCCGCCACAACACGGCAAACCGCTCAATTTTTTCATCTATCCCTACGCTGAGGTCGATGGCACGGCCGCCGGCGTGCCGTGGGCACTCACTTACGAACGTACCAAGACCGTGCGTGATCGTTCATAGAGGCGAACACGGCGGCGTTTTCGAGCGGGCCGCGGCGGGGAGAACCCCGCAATGCGTCAGGCGGTCGGGCCGGGTGACTAACAGGTTCGGGGCTGCGTTAGTTCGCTTCCGCAGGTGCCACAGAAATTGACTGACGAGTCGTACCACTGTCGACATTTGACGCAGCGTTTGGGCTTGGTGTCACCGTCGGTAATGGGCGTGGGGCCGCTCTTGAACCTCGCACCGTAGCTCAAGCAGTCCGGGGCGATGTTGGCGACGATGCCGACGTAGCCGACCCTTTCACCGTTCAGCACCAACTTCAGTCCAATTTCCTGCCCCACGCTCAGGCCGTCGGTTTTTCCGGAGATGCGTGCCCCGCCGTCGGATACGTCTTTCATGACGCCTTCGAGTACGTCGCCGTTCGGTAGCTTGGCGAAGCAACTGACGCCGGTACACACGTCCGTCTCTCTGTTTGCGGTACGCTGATTGTTCATGGCTGTCTGGTTGGCTCCTGAGTCTTGTGGTGGTGGATCGTGACGCTGCGGATTCGCTTCTTATCCTACGACGTCGAGGCGACGAGAATCAGCCCTCGTTTGGTTTCCGTTTCCCACCGCTTCGGTCGCGGCGTCAAGAAGTTTGAGAATCATCTCCCCCTGCGCTTTGGCCGCGTCGTTGGCTTTGACTGCGACGGCCGTGCTGATCTTCTGCCGTGCGATCGATTGCTGAAAGCTGCTGATCTGTCCAATGGAGGGGATTTCCATGCCGTGATGGTCCTTTTTCAGCCGGTTCTTCTACGGCCTCCCATCGAGCCGTATCATACGGAAGTCGACGAAAGCTTTGACGGCCGTTGTCATTTTCGGCACATGGCCGGTGCGGGTTGTGTCTTGGCCCGGCCGCCGATCTGATGCGGCGTATGGGGGGAAGTTTTCGGACGTGGTGAGTTCATCCCCACTACCGCCCGATCATTTCTGATGGGCCGACCAGACAAGCGGCGCGGTCACCGCGTCGTAGGTTTCCGGTCGGCGGTCTCTCAGGAACGTAAACATCGTGCGGGCTTCACGAAGAGTCGCCTTGTCCAGCGTTGCCGTCAGCGTTTGGTGGGGTTTGTCATCCAGGGTGCAGGCCACACGCCCGAGCGGGTCGATGACCATGGATTGCCCGAGAAAAGAGAGTGGTTCCTCTTTGCCTGCGCGGTTGGCCATCGCGATGTACACGCCATGGGTGACGGCAGCCGCCTGCATTTCCAACTGATAAATGTCGGCGAAAGGTTCCGAGGCGGCGACGGCCGTGGGGATGAGTACACACTCGGCCGCTTGCATCAGCAGGCTGCGAAACACTTCGGGGAAATGCCGGTCGTAACAGATGGCGATGCCGAAGTGCCAGCCTTCCAGCTCAAAGACGTGGTAGGTGTCCTGGCCGGGCGCGTAGTAAAACTTTTCGTTGTAACCCGGCTCCTCAGCAATATGCATCATGCGCTGACGACCGACGTACGTTCCTTCGCGATCGATCACGACGCTACAGTCGAAGCATAGGTGTTCGGGCGATCGTTCGTAGTGATTGTAGACGATGGCGATATCGTGGGTGCGGGCGAGTTTCTGAAACCACGTCATCGTGGGACCGGGGATCGGCTCGGCCAGCTCGAGGTATCCATACCGGTGGGGCACGCGCGGGAAAAACTCGAGGAGGGACATCTCAGGGAACAGCACCAGATCCGCCTGCTGCCCGGACGCTGCCTCGACAAGTTCGGTGACCCTTTGTCGGTTACGCTCCAGATCCGGTGTGTTGTGGGCTTGTGCGACGGCTATTTTCATACGCGGACTTTCCCTGCGATAACGCAACATGTCAACGGGCTCGGTGTCTCATCGACAATTCATCACGTCTTCGGACGATACGTGCCCATACGCTACGCTGATCCGTAGAAGGGTTCAGCTCGCAGGCCGGTACGTTCGCCGATGAGACCCACAATGCGATCGATCTCGGCTGGGGTGAGCGGCGCGACAAACGCCTCGGCCGGTGGGCGCGCGACGGTGTAGACCTGCACGTAGCTGATGGTGCCGTTCGCTTTCTGGATGTCGCGCAGTTGTTCGACATAGGCGTCAAGCTCCGCCTTATCCGGTGCGACGCCGCGCAGCCGGAGGAACATGGATTGGATGACGATCGGACGCACCCTGGCCACCGCGATGATGTTTTCGATCACGTGTGACAGCGAGTGGTTCGGGCGGTTGATCTGTTCATAGTAGGCTTGGGTGCCGGCGTCGAGCTTGGCCCATATCTCGCCGCCGTGGGCGTCCAAGATATGCAGTCCGCGTTCCACGTCGGGCCTTGTCAGGTAACACGCGTCGGTGATGAGTACGAGCTTGACAGCGGTGAGATTGGCGGCCCGTTTCAATTCGGCCGCCACCTCGACCGATTCGGCGAAGACCCGGCATGTTGTTGGCTCTCCGTCTCCGGAAAAGGCGATGTCGTTCACGCGGCGAAGGGATGAGGGGATCGTCGAAAACGCTTCGTCTTCATACAGGCGGCCGGTCACGGCCAGGTCAATCATAGTGCCGAGCTCATCACGCAAGCGTCCTAAATCGACGTCACGCACATTCGGCTTTTTTGTGCGATCGACCTGGCAATAGATGCAGTCGAAGTTACAGGCTGCATCCGGGTTGAGATTCACGCCGATGCTCAGCCCGCGACTGCGACGCGAGATCACCGGATAGACATAGTGATTGTCGCGCCAGTGTCGCGGATGATCGCGATATTGCGGCAGAGCCACCGGATTGTCATTCGACGATGCGATCGGGTGTGCCCTCGTGAGTCGTTTGGTCGTGCGACCCGCCAACCTTGTGCGTGCCCCCTCAGCACATCGAAGGGCGGATCAATCGCGTTAGCTGTCCTCATCGAAGGGGAGCACGATGTTATTGTACCGAAGAAGGGTGCCTTTGGCGCGTTCGAGGTTGACGATGGCGATGTTGTAATCCACGATCACCCGCAACATCGCCCGACGCGACTCCGCGAGCGCCCGACGGGCAGCCAGTTCGCTGTTGAGTGTGTTGAGGTCCATGCGCTCCTCGCGAGCCACGAGGGAATCGACTTCGTTTCGCCGAGCTTCCGCAGATTCAAAGCTTGGAGCGATCTGATCGAAGGTGGTGTCTAGCTGACGGATGGCGATGTTGATGTCCAGGATGACTTCCTCGAAGGTTCGTTTCAGCGCGGCGACTTGTTGGTCGTGCAGGAGTTGCGAACGCCGGTACGCAGCTCGCGGGCCGCGGTTTCCTATCGGGATTTCAAAGTCAACGCCAATCCGGTAGGAGATAAAGTTGTAAGCGGTGGAGTCGTCGAACGCGGCCGACAATTGGTTTGAGAGCCCCGCCGATTTCGCTTGAAAGGTTAGATCAAACTTCGGTAATTCAGCGCTTTTGGCCTGCCCCACGCCGATGCGCGCGCTGGCCACGCGAATCTCCTGTTCGCGAATTTCCGGGCGGTTGTCCAACCCCGTCTGAACCTCGGTGAGCGGATCGACCAACAGGTGCGTGAGGTTCGGCGGATCAGTGGGGATGATTTCGATCCTATCGGCCAGGTCGATGTCGTCGCAGTTCATCAACGCGATGAGTCGGTCTTCGGCATCGAAGACATTGGCCAGCCGGCGTACAAAAGCCGTGCGCTCTTGCTGAAGGTTGGCCTCGGTGGCCGCTAGCTGTACGGCGTTCACGTCAAAATCACGCCGGGCATTTAGGAACGTGAGGATCTTCTCGAACTGCGCCAGCAGCCGGCTGCTGATGACGACATCGCGTCGCGCCTCGACGAGGCGCCAATACGCCTCCTCGGTTTGTCGGAGTACGTCCCGAACTTCGCGGTGGAAGGCATAGCGGCTGATGCGCCGGTCGTTTTGTCGAAGCCGAATGACGGACTGGGTGATGTCGACGCCGAAGTTACGCAACAGCGGCTGTCGAATGTCGAACACCAATCCCGACGTATATTCCGGGTTGATGGTCTGAAAGCTCAACGTGGTGCGCGTCCGGCCAAGCTCCCAGCTACCGGAAATGGTCGCACCGGTAGGTAGTGTTTTTCGTATCCCGGAGGACAGGTTGGTGATGTCAAAGTCATTCGCCTGGAGAGCGGACGCCGTAGGCTGATCGGTGTTGTTTTTGACTACGTTGGCGAAAAACGTGGCGTCAAAAGCGGCCTCGGCTTCCACCACGCGCGTCGTTTCGATGGCGGGATTAAATCGTTGGATGTCGATCGCGTAATTGTTGGCCAGTGTGCGGTGCAGGGCCTCCTCAAGAGACAGTTCCAGTGTCTCCTTGCGGTGTACGGGTTCGGAAAGATCCAGGACGCGCTCGAGAAACTTCGCGCGGCTCTCTTCCTTTTTCGCACGGTGCGCCTCAATGCGCTGGAGCGTGGCTTTACGGTCTCTCGTGGGGTCGGGGACGTGCCAACGCAGCCGATCGAGCGGAACATTCAGATCCACTGAGGGTGTCGGTGAAGCCGCCGCCGCGGTCATTCCGGTTGACGCCGTGTCTTGGGCCCATCCGGGAGAACCCAGACAAAGCGATAGCACCACGACTGCACACGCAGGCACGAGAGACGACATCGACACCGAACTGCTTCGTAAACGCATGAACATTTGCTCCATTGTGGGCCTTGCCGCTGCAGTCGGCGTGACGAACGACCGAAAGCACTCCGCATCGGGATGGCGTCGGTCCATGACGCGGGTATCGTATCCGGCGGCTGCGCGTGCCGTCAATCGCTCCGGTCTGTTGAAGTCCCCACAGTGACAAGATATGACGTCGGACCGGACGATTTCACCGGGGCTGTGAAATTGGGCGCAGATTCACTAGGATGGCGGGAAGATGGTCGTGTTCCCCACGACGGGCGAACCGAAATGGAAAGAAAGCTCGAATACCCATGATCCGCCGAATCGTACGACAACCCATGGATGATCTGCTGGCTAGTATGGAGCCGATCTTTCGCGTTCGCCATCCACTTCGTGTGTTTGTGCTCATGTTAGGGGCCATGGTCCTGACCTGGATTCTGTACGTACCTATCCACGAGTTGGCCCACGCGTACGGTTGCCTCTGGACCGGCGGCGACGTGACCGAACTCCAGATTTCGGCCAGGTATGGTGGGGCTTTTTACGCGAAACACTTTGATTTCATCGTGACTGAGTCGGATTATGCCGGTCGGCTTTCAGGTTTTGAAACGCACGGGTCCGATCTGGTTTACCTAGCCACCGTGTTTTTGCCGTTTGTCATGTCGATCCTGTTTGGCGTGCCGTTGCTCAAAGCGCTTCGTGGGCGTCGTCACCCCATCCTGTTCGGGATGGCCATCGTCATCGGGCTTGCCCCGTTTTACAACCTCACGGGGGACTATCTGGAGATGGGTTCGATCCTGGTGACGCGGGTCGCCACGGGAAGCCTGTCTGCTCCGGCCACTTTCGCCGGCATCCGTTCCGACGATGTGTTCAAGCTCATCACGGATATGGTGACGAAGCCCGCCGAGCTTGGCCTGGATTCTCCCGGAACAATCGCCATCGGAGCGGTGTTGGCCGTGCTCTCGATGGGCGTGGCGCTCGTACTGTCTTTTCTGACCTACTGGATGGGGCATCTCTTTTCGACGGCACTGGGAATACGGGGCCGAACGCGCGTTTCGACCGGGGCGATATCGGACGCAGGGAAGTAGACACTGGGTTGTCAGGGAGTGGTTGCTTGGTGTATACTGCGAGCGTGCCGAGTCCAGATGCCCGCCAATTCGCCATCGAGATAGCTCGAATCGCTTCGGACCTGAAATCGAGCGATGTGCTGGCGTTGGACCTGCGCGGCATCAGCCCCGTGACGGATATGACGGTCATTGCCACAGGGACCTCGGACCGGCAGATGCGCGGCTTGACCGACGAAATCGTGGCGTATGGGAAAAAAGTCGGTCGTCGTCCCTTTGGTCTTGCCGGGTACGACGGTGGCACCTGGATCGTGGTCGATTTCCTGGACGTGGTGTTTCATGTGTTCGGGAAGGCGCACCGTGACTATTACGACCTGGAGTTGCTCTGGGGCGATGCCCCGCGTATCGAGTGGGTGCGGTCGGAGTCGGCCTGATCCATACTGAATCCATGTGGTGTCCACGCGGTATCCCGCTGTCTGAGTAAGGTGAGGGGCCGGCTTCCGGGTCGGCGCGCATGTACAGGCTGAATGCTTGTCCCTGAATCGACTCGAACGACCGCGGAGTCGCCCCGACATCCAGAGGAACTCATGGCTCTCGGCCAATTCGTGTCCTCCACCGTACAGCCCGTGGGGCATCCGTTCGAGGTAATCTACTAGGGAGGCGCGGCAGAGGTGAAATCCGTTCTTGATGAGCTGTCCCGACGTGTTCATGATGCGATGGTCAAAGTCGGTGCGGACGGTGACCCGATCGTTCGTGCGTCGCAAGATGCGAAGTTCGGCGACTATCAGTCCAACGCGGCCATGGGGCTTGCCAAAAAGCTCGGCAAAAAACCGCGGGATTTGGCCGCCGAGATTGTGGCCCACCTGAACCTAGATGACATGTGCGAGCCGCCGGAGATTGCCGGGCCGGGCTTTATCAATCTGACATTGTCGCCGGCGTTTCTTGGTGCCCGGCTCGCCGCCATCCCACAGGTCTCGGAAGGGGAGACGGATCGGCTTGGTATCGATCCGGTCGCGGAGCCTGAGGTCGTCGTCGTGGATCTGTCGAGTCCGAACCTCGCCAAGGAGATGCACGTCGGTCATCTGCGGAGTACCGTGATCGGTGACTGTGTCTGTCGCGTGCTTGAGTTGCAGGGACACACCGTTCACCGTGAAAACCACGTGGGGGATTGGGGTACGCAGTTTGGCATGCTTGTGGCGCATCTGCTCCGAGAAAAGCCGGACGTGGCCGACCGCCCCAATGAGCTGGTCATCGCCGACCTCGAGTCGTTTTATGTGGCCGCCAAGAACCGCTTCGATGCCGACGAGGAGTTCAAGGCCGAGTCACGCGAGACGGTGGTCAAACTGCAACAGGGTGACCCGGTTACGCGAAAAATATGGAAGGCCTTTTGCGATGAATCACTACGGCATTGTCACGACATCTACGACCGGCTTCAGGTGCGTCTGATTGACCGCGGAGAAAGTTTCTACACTGAGCGTATGGAGGAGATCCTCAGCCGGATCGAAAAGAAGATGTCCGGTGGAGCGAGTGACTTGATCAGGGAAAGCGACGGGGCGCTGTGTCTCTTTCTCGACGGCTTTACGACGCGAGACGGAGAGCCGTTGCCGATGATCGTGCGTAAGTCGGACGGGGGGTACAACTACGCCACGTCGGACCTCGCGACGATCACGCATCGCGTCGAGGAGTTGGGGGCCACGCGGATTTTGTATGTCGTCGGGCTTCCACAAAAGCAGCACTTCGAGATGGTCTTTGCCGCGGCGAAAAAGCTCGGCTTCGCCGGTGACCACGTCTCACTCGAACACCTCGGTTTCGGCAGCGTGCTGTCCAAGTCGGGCACCATGTTCAAGACGCGTGAGGGCGGTACGTTCAAGCTGAAGGCGTTGCTTGACGAGGCCGTCGCGCGCGCGCGTACGGTGATCCGAGAGCAGGATCGAGGCACCGGCGGCTTTTCAGATGAAGAAGCCGCGAAGACGGCTGAGATTGTGGGCATCGGGGCCGTCAAGTATTTCGACCTGGCGCACGCGCGGCAGAGCGACTACAAGTTTGATCTCGATCACATGCTCGCGATGGAGGGCAACACCGCACCCTACATGATGTACGCCTACGCACGGATTCGCTCGATTGCGCGCAAGGCCGGAGTGGAGATGGAGGACCTTTCCACCGCCGAGCCGATTCTGGTGGAACATCCCGCAGAAATCGCGCTGGCCGTAAAACTGGTGCAGTTTCCCGAGACGCTACGCGGCATCGCACGAGAACTGCGTCCCAACGTGCTGACGGAATATCTCTATGACCTGGCCAGGGCTTTCAGCCGGTTCTACGACAAGAAGAACGGCGTGCGTGTGATTGATGCAACGCCTGAAAACGTGCGCAACTCCCGGTTGCGTCTCTGCGACCTCACCGCGCGTACGCTCAAGTTGGGGCTGGGGTTGTTGGGGATTGAAACCGTCGACCGTATGTAGAAAGACCGGCCGCCACAGACGCTTACGAAAACCGGTACCGGGTCGTGGTCGAACCGGGCCCCGGTTGATTCTGAGCGCCGACGGAATCGGGGCCGCCGTACTCGGGCTATACGCCGGCGTAGGGGATCAGGGCCATGAAGCGGGCGCGTTTGATGGCCTGTTTCATGGCGTTTTGTTCTTGGGCACTGGTGCCGGCGCGCTTCCGCGACATGAGCTTGCTGCTCGACGTCAAAAACTTTCGCAGAAGCTCCACTTCCTTGTAGTCCACGATCGGGCCGACCCACTCGCCGCGTTTGCGGTCTCCAAATCGGTTCGACGTGCGGAAGTTCTTGCCTCGCTGCTGCTGTTGTTGTTGCTCTCTAGCCATGATTCCTCTTTCCATTCGTATGCGGGCGACCCGGCCACTGGTGGATCAACTACCTCTGAAACCCGCCGCTGCCCGCTCCGGTAAGGCCAACCGAGCCTCTCCGGTTCCTGTTTGTTTTGTTCCTATTTTGTCTCGGCCATCACCCGCTCAAACTCGCCGGGGTCGGCTTCCTGGGACTCCTCGATCAGCATGATCGGGATGCCGTCGCGAATCGGATACTTCCGCCGTGTCTCGGCGTCGGTGGAGTAAAGCCAATCACCAAGCTGCACCAGCGGCACATGCGCGACCGGGCACTCCATGATCTTGAGAAGATCGCTGCTGATCTTGGTCATCCCAACACCTCGTAAGCCGCCGGCCGCCACAGAAACCACGACCCCGGCACCGGCGGTCAGCCACCAAACAAGCCGCTCATTGTAGCTGAAAGTGTATATCCCGCAACGGCGGACGCGGCTGGATGACGCGGGTGCCCCATTCTTTGCCCCAAGGCAAAGGGTGGGGGACGAAAACGGAGGCGATCATGATACGGATGGGGAACGGAGTCTTGCACGCGAAGTCCTTCCCCCACCCTTCGGGAGTACCCGAAGAACGGGGCACCCCACACCAACGCCAGGCCGCCAAAAGTGTCTTGCACCCACAACCACCGCTCACTACGGCGACTTTGACCAAGCTGAGACCGGATCGTATGATGCCCACTTTATCCATTTGGCACGGGAATTTTCGGTATCGCGAAAGGGATGAACCAATCATGACCACCACCAATGTTGGCGTCTGCAACGCCGTGGGGACGCTGTCCACTTCCGGCGGAGACGCGCAAGTCCATAGGCTGTCGGCACTTACGGATGCTGGACTGGGAGACGTGTCGCGTCTGCCATTCAGTATCAAGGTGTTGCTGGAGAGCGTCCTTCGAAACCTGGACGGTTTCACCGTCACCGAGGACGATGTCAAGCGGTTGGCCTCGTGGGATGGGGCGGCAGATGGTGCCGGTGAGGTTCCGTTCATGCCCTCGCGGGTGTTGCTCCAGGATTTTACGGGTGTGCCGGCCGTGGTGGATCTGGCCGCGATGCGCGACGCAATGGTGAGCCTCGGCGGTGATCCGAAGAAAATCAACCCGCTTATTCCCGTCGATCTTGTGATTGATCACTCGGTTCAGGTGGATGAGTTCGGTTCGAGTGATGCGCTCGGCATCAACGCGCAGCGTGAGTTTCTTCGTAACCGAGAGCGGTATCAGTTTTTGCGCTGGGGGCAGAACGCCTTCGATGGTTTCCGCGTCGTCCCGCCGGGCATGGGCATTGTCCATCAGATAAACCTGGAGTACCTCGCGTCGGTCGTCGCGACGCGCCAAATCGATGGAAAAACGGTGGCGATGCCCGATAGTCTCGTTGGTACGGACAGTCACACGACGATGATTAACGGGCTTGGCGTCGTCGGGTGGGGCGTGGGCGGCATCGAGGCTGAGGCCGTTATGTTGGGACAACCGGTGTACATGTTGACCCCGCAGGTGGTTGGTTTCCAATTGACCGGTGCGTTGTCGGAGGGGGTGACGGCCACCGATCTCGTGTTGGTGATCGTGGAGATGCTTCGCAGAAAGGGGGTCGTCGGGAAGTTTGTGGAGTTCTACGGTTCGGGACTGTGCCACATGACGTTGGCCGACCGCGCGACGATCGCCAACATGGCACCCGAATATGGCGCGACAATGGGGTTCTTTCCGGTCGATGACGAAACCCTTCGATTCTTGCGGAACACGGCGCGGTCCGGCGATGTGGTGGATCTGGTCGAGCGTTACACGAAGGAGCAGGGGCTGTTCCGTACGGATGCCACGCCGGAGCCAACCTTCACGGACACGCTGAGTTTGGATTTATCGACGGTCGAGCCCAGTCTGGCCGGCCCCAAGCGCCCGCAGGATCGCATCCTGCTCAGCAAAATGAAATCCGCTTTTGCGACGACTCTCAAAGCGCCGATGGCCGAACGTGGATTCGCCATGGACGGTGCGGCGTTGGAGCGCAAAGCCGATGTCCGAAACAACGGTGACTCGACGAGTATCACGCATGGTGCGATCGCAATCGCGGCGATCACGAGCTGCACCAACACCTCCAACCCGTCCGTGATGATTGCGGCTGGCATGGTCGCGAAGAACGCGGTTGAAAAGGGGCTGAGGGTCAAGCCGTACGTCAAGACCAGCCTCGCTCCGGGCTCGCGGGTGGTGACGGATTACCTGGAGGCGGCCGGTCTGCTGCCCTACTTGCAGCAGCTTGGGTTCCACGTTGTCGGGTATGGATGTACGACCTGCATCGGAAACAGTGGCCCGCTTCCGGAGCCGGTGGCGGCCGCGGTGAAAGAGGGCGATCTCGTCGCGTGTTCGGTGCTCAGCGGCAACCGCAACTTTGAGGGGCGGATTCACGCACTCATCAAGGCGAACTACCTGGCGTCTCCGCCGTTGGTCGTGGCGTTTGCGTTAGCGGGCCGGGTGGATATTGATCTAACCAGCGAACCGCTCGGCACGGGTAGCGATGGTGCGCCGGTGATGCTGAAGGATGTCTGGCCGACGCAGCAGCAGGTGCGTGAGGCCGTAGCCCAGAGCGTGACGGCGGAGAAATACAGCAGCCGCTACGCCGGTGTGTTCGACGCCAATGAGGAATGGAACAAGATCAGCGGCGCGACCGGTGCGACCTATGCTTGGGATGACGCCAGCACCTACGTGCAGAATCCGCCGTTTTTTGACGGGCTGACCAAGGCGGTACCGCCGATCCGGCCCATTACGGGGGCGCGGGTGTTGGCCATGCTGGGAGATTCCGTCACGACGGACCACATTTCGCCGGCCGGGGCGATCAAGCCCGATGCACCGGCGGGTGCCTTCTTGCGCGACGCCGGTGTAGCGCAGGCCGACTTCAACAGCTACGGTTCGCGGCGCGGGAATGACCGGATTATGACCCGTGGCACGTTTGCCAACATTCGATTGCGTAACCAGCTCGCGCCGGGCACCGAAGGCGGCGTGACGATCCACCTTCCCACGGGTGAGCAGATGCCGATGTATGACGCGGCCCAAAAATATATCGCTGACGGTACGCCGCTCGTGGTGCTGGCCGGCAAGGAGTATGGCACGGGTTCCTCTCGCGATTGGGCTGCAAAGGGGACGCTGCTGCTTGGGGTCAAGGCCGTGATCGCCGAAAGTTTCGAGCGTATCCACCGTAGCAATCTCGTTGGGATGGGTGTGCTGCCGCTTCAGTTCAGAGCGGGCGAATCACGAGAATCGCTCGGACTGACCGGGCATGAGGTGTTCGACTTCGCCGGGCTGGGCAACGACCTGCAACCGCTGCAGGAGATCGACGTGCGTGTGACTGAAGCGAAGACGAACGAGTCGCGAACGATCACGGTTGTCGTGCGGATTGATACCCCGGTCGAGGTGGACTACTACCGCAACGGCGGCATACTCCACACGGTGCTTCGCAAGCTGGCGGCCAAGTAGGGCCGTGCTCACAAATACAAAGACCCGCGCGGGGTATGGGTCGTGGCATGGTTCACGCCGGCGTGACGATGTACCCGTGACCACGTTTCTTGGGTCGTCGTCAGTTCATGCCCGCGCCTCCGGCTTGGGCATGCCGCACACCGCGATCCCATCCCGAAGTGTTACCGCCAATCGAGTACGATCCCGGAGACACGGTTTCGGCGGACGTGGCCCACTACGGTACGATCATGTACTCGGAAAGGTATGGGACAGCCGAAAAACCGTGTGTCGGGCATCACCCGACGGGACGACTATGGGCAAACGCAAATGCGCGTGTTCGGTTTGACCGAGACTATCTGGAGACCACCGATGGGACGGCACGACAGACGCTACATTCTCACGGCGCTCGTTCTGTCATCGGTTGGCTGCACCGGTAAGGCGGTCACGCCTGTGCCGCAAGCTCGCGGCCACACATGTCGGGCGATCCGGGCTGTGCTGGAGGATCAGGCGAACGCATGGAATCGCGGCGATGTCGAGTCGTTCATGGCCGGTTATTGGAAGTCGCCGGAGTTGACGTTCGTCTCGGGTGGAACATCCACGCATGGCTGGCAGGAGACGCGGGACCGCTATCACCGGCGATACCCCACACGCGCGGCGATGGGCCACCTTACCTTTTCCGAGCTCAACGTCCGAGAGCTCACGCGCGATGCTGCGCTGGTTTCCGGTCGTTGGCAGCTCGATCGCGGAGAGCCTATCGGCGGGTGCTTTACACTGCTCTTTCGTTATCGCGACAACCGTTGGGTGATCGTCTACGACCACACATCAGTCGGCGACACCACACCGGACACTGAGCAGTGAAGAGCCGCGTGCGCTACATTCCCAGCACGCCCTTTTTCCCGAGCGCGGCCCGGCAGACGGTGATGTGCCCGACGTGCCAGAACGGGTGGGTGCCCATCATCGACCACATCGAGCCGAGCGTCGGGAAGAAGTTTTTGTCCCAGTCCTCCGGGGAGGGTTCGTTCCACTTGGCATCGTCGAAGGCCTTTAGCTTTTCGATCATGTTCGCCCGCGAGTCCCGAAACATCGCGTCGATCTGAGACCGGGCGGGATACGTTCCGGCGTCGTCGGTGCAGGTGGACCCGGCCTTGAAGAGTTCTTGCGTGGCTTCGTCCGTCGTGGTGTTCGTTCCGCAGATGGCGGCGGCCATCCGTTCTTCTGACACTGCGATGTGCCCCACGAGCCAAGCCACGTGGTTGGTGCCGGGCATCGGCATTTTGAAGTACTCTTCGTCCGACAGGTCGGCCGTCATTTTTTCGATTAACATTCCCGAGACTTCGAGTTGCCTGAGTAGAACATCCTTTGCGCTGGCCATAATGAGTGACTCCTGTGGGGCGTGAAAAAAAGAGTGCGGCTGCGGAAGCCCCGTGCTCCGACCGTTCATCGTCCGACCTCCGCGCGATTATGGTTCGCCGTAGCAG
>JAJRSP010000129.1 GCA_024278775.1 Planctomycetota bacterium | reverse complement strand
TTCGTTTACATATTTTCCGAGAATGGGGGCGAGACGCTTTTTCACCGCCGGATCGATGCTCGATGGGTCCGTCCACAACGCCAGTCTGAGCGATTCCGGACCGACCCATGGCCGGGGCCTCTGTCCAATCAGCTTCAAGGCTTCCTGGATCAGCGCAACACCACTCTCTGTAGCCCGTTGAAGATTGCCGAGGATTTCCTTCAACAGCGATTCCGGAGCCACGTCTGCGTCGTGGGGACGCCACGCGTCATAGTCCGTCGGCAGGGCAACCATCGCGTAGGAGATTTCCGCCTCGCGGGCGAGCTTGGCCTCCGGCATGCAGGTCATGCCGATCAGGTCCCCCCCCCACGCTCGGTGCATGAGCGATTCGGCACGCGTGGAAAATTGTGGGCCTTCCATGCACACATACGTTCCGCGCGGATGAACCGTGCGCGCCGTATTCTTTCCGGCTTGCTCCAGGATAGCGCGCAACCGGGGACAAAACGGCTCAGACAACTCGACGTGGGCCACGACACCATCGTCAAAAAACGTGCTATCACGTTTGAAGGTTTTGTCGATCACCTGATCGCAGAGCACCAAGTGCCCCGGTTCGATCTTCTCGCGCAGACTACCCGTCGCACCGCTCGCGATGATCGCCTCCACACCCAGTTTTTTCATTGCCCAGATGTTCGCGCGATAGGGTACGGTCGTCGGGTTATGACGGTGTCCCTCTCCGTGGCGGAGTAAAAAGGCGACGTCGACACCGTGATAGTTCGCCACGATGGGGGCGCAGCTCGGAGCACCAAACGGCGTCTCCAGGTCGACGGGGGTACCGCCGGCGTCTTTGACAATCGCATCCCCCAACCCGGTTCCACCGATCACGCCGATCATTGCCTGTGTCATGCTCATCCCTCTGTGATTCCCATGTCGGAACGGTACGACCCACACGCGCGGCCCCGACCCACAACCGCATTATATATATCCGCACATGACGTGCGTGGCATGCAATCTCTTTTTCATCTACGGCGATAGCGCCGCCAGGCGGGCAAGCAGACCGGGCACAATATCCAAAACTCGGTCCACCTCCGCATGCGTGTTGAACCGGGAAAAACTAAATCGCACCGCGCTGTGAGTAAAACGATCTTCGATACCCATCGCCTTGAGCACGTGCGACGGCTCGAGCGATCCGCTGCTACAGGCGGCACCGGCTGAGGCGCAAATCCCCGCCTCGCTCAGCAAGATCAGGATGGCTTCGGCACTAAGCCCTTCGAAGGATATGTTGGACGTGCTGTGGATGCGCGGTGCATCGTCACCGTTGATCCGCGCGAAAGAAACGCGTTCCAACATCCCCGCCTCGAACGTATCCCGTAGTGCCGCAATATACCCCGCGTGTTCTTCCAGGTGGGGACGGGCGTACTCCGCCGCCACCCCCATACCCACAATCCCCGCTACGTGTTCCGTGCCGCCGCGAAGGTTTCGTTCTTGGCTCCCGCCAAGAATCAAGGCACGCAAACGACTGCGACGGCGGACGTACAGCGCGCCCGTTCCCTTGGGACCGTGAAACTTGTGCGCGGAGAGACTGACGAACTGTACCGGCCAGTCGTGGACATCTATCCGCATTTTGCCTGCAGATTGCACCGCGTCGACATGAACGGGGATATCACGATTGGCCGCAAACTGCGCCAGCGACTTGACATCAAAGACAACGCCCGTCTCATTGTTAACGTGAACCAGAGATGCCAACGCGGTGTCGTCTCGTAGCGCGGCGTCCCAGGCGGATTCGTCCAAGCGTCCAGCTTGGTCCACACCCACGCGAACCACTTCATACCCTTCTTTTTCAAGCCGATCGACTACGCGGAGGACGGCCGAGTGTTCGACCGCGGTGGTGACAATGCGACGGCAGTTCGGTCGATTTGCGAGCGAACCGCGGATCGCCAGATTGATGCTCTCTGTCCCCCCGCTGGTGAACACGATCTCCTTGGCGTCCGCCCCGACTAACGAAGCGACGTGAGTGCGAGCGCACTCGACCCGATGACGTACCGCTTGGCCAAACTGATGAACACTGGATGGATTCGCGTAGTCCTGCTCAAGACACGCCGCCACGGCCGCCACGACCTCGGGCAGCGGTCGCGTCGTGGCGTTGTTGTCCAGATAAATCAGTTCAGCCATTCCAAGCAGATGATAACAGATTCAAACGCGAGACCCACCCGAGAACAGGGAATCACGAAAACAAACGCGCCACGGTACGATCGTTAGCCAATCGATCGCATGTCCCGGACGCCCTCTTCTCGTCTGCACCCCGCCAGTACTGCCCACCCTACCGTCGAGACACCCACCACTGCCCGAGCAGCACCGTAAGCAGCGTGAGCATGGCAGCGATGCCGCCGGTTCGGGCACGTTGTCCCCAGTCCACAGCCGAACCGAGAACCCCGCATCGGACCAACTCGATTTTCGTGGGGTTGGACGGAGCGAGACGCTTCGCCCGGAGGTCACGTAGCGTGCTCTTGGTCTGGTTGAGATATCCCTGGGTCAGTTGCAATCTTCCCGCTGCGAGTTCTACCTTGAGCATCGCACCCCGAAACTCCTCAGATAGATCCGCGCGTTTGTTCAGCTCATCTTGCAAGTTGATGAGCGAATCGATGGTCTCGTCAGCCGCAGCGCGCACCCGTTCGGCCAGTTCCTTAGCGGTCTGCGTTTCCTCGATCCGGCGTTTGCGCGACTGCTCGCGTGCCTCGGCCTGAAGCGTCTTCTCGATCTTGGCGATGCGTCCCTGTGTCCTTCGTCTCAACCCGCGGGCACTCTTCAGTGCGGCGTCCAAACGGAAATGATCCGCGGACTGAACCTCACTGGCCGAAAACTCAAACCGGTGGTGGGCGTTTTGAACCCTTTGAAACGCGCGAACGAGTGTCGAACGCAGAACGTGGTCACGCGCCTGGTCGCTGGAAGTTTCGTTAAGTGCGCTGACGGCCGTACGCATTTGTGACAGCGAGCGAGACGCCGAGAAAAGAAAATCGCTGAGCGAACGACGGATGCGCTGGTGACGATCGAGGACGCCGGCCGTGTAGGGGTCAACATCCAGCAGTCGTAAGTCCGCAAAGTGAGCGGACCACTCGTCGCGAAAAGTCTTCAACTGTTCCCCGTAGTCGGCTAGCGCAGCGCGTATGGGTCCGAGCCTGGATCCGGTTTCTGCCCCCGTGCTGCCGGCATGTACGGACTGCAGAGCCTCCTCGAACGTTCGCACGGACTGGGTTAGCTTGTCCACGGGAGACTGAGTTCTCCGCCACACGGTAAGCGAATAGGCTTTCACTTCGCTGATGGCAACGGCAAGCTCCTTGAGGTCTTGTTGAAGTGTCAGGTCCGCGTGTAGCGCGCTGCGACGCATGTCGGAAGATACGACGCCATGCTCCGGCGGGGGCTCCGAGCGAAGACGCTCATAGTCGGAGGATGATTCGGCCGCACGCTTTTTCGCCTCGGCAAACGCACTTCGGAGTTCGTTCCATTTGGCGCGAATATTCGCACGCTGCTTGAGTGGATCGTCCTGTGGAAGTTTCTCCAACGCTGCATCGAGCTGAACCTGCGCTTCGTCCAGGCTGTGTTCAAGTTCACTACCATAGCTTTCCAAAACCCGTTCACCCTCCGTCGGCGTAGATCGAGCCTGCTGCGCCAACCTGGCCACAACAGACAAGAAGCCTTGTGCCAACGACTCGATCTGGTGGGTGCCGCGGACCCGATCCGGCGCAGTAATGGTCAGACGCAACTGCGATTCCTGGGGTGAATCCACCATCCAAGGAACAGTAACAAAATCGGGATGCGCCTCTTGTGAAAACTGCTGCCACGCAAAGTGCAAAAGCTCTTTTCGGTAATGAGCCCGGACCCGTTCGCCCGGCACCGGCGTCATCTGAAACATAGCCGCACAGCGATAGTCAAGTCGTCCGACCAGTGTCAAAGCGCCCCCCACCACCACCGCCGCGACAAGGGCGAGTCGGATCCCCGACGCTCGGCGTGGCCGATCGGATGGGTTTCGGGCGGCGGTGTATCGTCCCGATGCCGCCGATAGCGCATCCAACGCACCACGGGATCCGTGCCCGTTGACGCCGGAAGTCGCGGCATGGGAGGAGCCGTCAAGTGAAGGTGAGGTTGGTGTTGTACGAAGACCCACGTCAATCTGCCCGAATGATAGTGTCAATGTGCCGCGCATCGGCTTCCGACAAAGACCACCCCACGGCACCGGCATGGTCAAGAACCTGAGACGGACGTTTGGCACCGCATATCGCAGAGGTCACGCCCGGTTGGTCAATAGTCCATCGCAACACCAACTGTGTCAGCGTTTTATCATAGGCGCGGGCGATCGGGCGGAGCTGATCAATCATGGCCAGGTGCCGCTGGTAGCGATCGCCCATGAAATCCGGGTCACGTGCTCGAATCCCCTGAAACTCAGAGTTTTCATCGAACTTACCCGTGAGCAATCCCTTGGCTAACGGACTGTAGCAGATCACACCCATATCATGCTCGATACAAAACGGCAGAAGATCCTTCCCCGCACGGAGATGGATCATGGAAAACGGCAGTTGGAGGCAGGAGACCGGGGCGAACTCTCTGGCGGCCGCAATCTCCTCGCAGCTAAAGTTCGACAGACCGATCGCGCGTATCTTACCCGCATCCAAAAGCGAACGCAGCGCCTCCATCGTATCGCGGATCGGCGTGTCGGGATCAGGCCAGTGGCACTGATAGATATCGATCACATCGACCCCGAGCCGGCGTAGGCTCGCGTCGCACTCTCGTAAGACGCTGTCTTTCTTCAGGCAGCGCACCGGTAGCTCGCCGTCCGTTCGCGGAAAGAGCAGTCCGCATTTGGTGGCTACGATAACGTCCTCGCGACGGCCTTGGATCGCCTTGCCAATGATGCTTTCACCGTGGCCGAGTCCGTAGATCGGCGCGGTATCAATCAGATTGATCCCGCTGTCTAATGCAGTGTGGACGGCCGCAATAGATTCGCGGTCGTCCACATGACCCCATGTTTCCACGGTGGCACCCATCGCCCAGCCGCCCAAGGCGATGGGGGTCACGAACATGCCACTATCTCCTAGCGGTCTCTGCTCCAAGATCGTGGTCTCCTCCAAAACGTACGCGGCAAAAGGCCGATAACATTATGACCGTCCGCCGGGCATATCACACGGCGCGATGATTATACACCCCAAGCCGGGCCAGTGTACCGAGTCCGTCGGCCCATCACAAATAGAGACGCCATTAACTCAGACCGGATCGGCAGCCGTAGTGCCTGGAAAGGCCGAGACCGTGCAGTAGTTCAACCCGCGTGTCGCCTTGATCTTGTCCGCCAGACGCTGAATGTCGCCCGTTGTTCCGAAGAGCATCACAGCGGTGAGATCGACCCTGGCATCAAGCGAGTGTGTCTGCACACCGAGGACCAGGTCTCCGGCTTCCAAGAGCAGCGAACGCAGTTGTTCGTAAGCGGTCGCAACGTCATGATCGCAACAAAACGCGACGACGGCCGCAGTGGATTCGCTGGTATCGGACAGTCGCGGGTCGAGTAGCAGATCACGAATCAGGTCGCGAATGGCCTCGGACCGATTTTCGTATCCCTGCTTGGCCAATAGATGGTCAAACGCCGCGAGCAGTTCCGTGTCGAGGGATACCGTGAAACGATCGGACGGCAACATGCATGGTTCTCCGCAATGGAAGGCCGTCGTTACGCTGGTTGGCCGCCTGAGGAAAAGGCGTCACCGATGAGCTTGAGCATACGCATGAACTCTTTTCGGTCGTCCGGCTCCAGCGCGCCGAGTACCGTGCGGAACGAACTAAGCCGCGAGTGGCGAAACGCGGCAAAGGCTTTTTTGCCCGCCTCCGTAAGAGAAAGATTGACGCGTCGTCGGTCCTTCGGGTTAATCTTGCAGTCGACAAACCCGCGGCCACTCTCTTCCTCCAAAGCCCGTACCACGCGCGACATCTGGGCCGGTGCCACACCCACGCGTTTTTGTACCTCGCCGATCGTGAGCGGCCCCTCCTTGGAGAGCACGTCGAGCGTGAGAAACTCCGTCTCTGAGAGGTCCGAAGTTCCGGTCTGCTTACGAGAACGAGCGGACGCGATCACCTTGAACAGCCCGAAGACCTCCTCGGCCATGGCGTCCATCAATTGTGTAGATTCAGGCACGGAGTTACCTCGCATTCCCACGGGGCCGACGAGAACGGCCACCCAGGACAATTATATACTAGGAACAACTATCTCGCCAGTTTTAACAATTAGCAATTGGAAACTAACTCTGACCGGAGCCTGGGGAAGGTTTCTCAGAAGCCGAAAAACCCTCTTTGAGGGCGGGGCCATGAAGCCAACGGGCGATAAGCGAGATCTCCGCCGGGGTAAGTTTTTTTCCGAATCCCGGCATCTGGGCCGGCTGAAGACCTCGGCTCCTGTACCGGGTGTCGTGGTCCGGCTCGGAGATCATGCCCTTAATCCACTCGATGGAAGCATATCCAAACATCTCCGGGGCGCGGCGCGTCCCTTCCTGATCTCCGCGATAGGTGTGGCATTCGTTGCAGGTCGCCATGAAATAGGACCGCCCGCGCAGGAGAAGTTCGTCTTCCCCGTCGCCCGCCGCGACCTGACCAGGGTGTAAGGCTTCGTCTGCAAGGTAGGCGGCCACAGCGTCAAAGTTGGATTCGAGCGCGGCCCGATCCGCATCCGACAAGGCATCTTCTCGCTGGTCATTCGTCCAATTTCTCATTCTCGTGTGGGCCGGTTTGCCGTCAGGTTTTTTCATCAGCCCGAAGCGTGTGTCGGCCATAGGGTTCTCTAGAAGGGCGCGAATCCAGCCGCGTGTGCCGTAACCGGCGAGATCGGAAGAGGTGGGCGGTGCTTCCGGAGTGATGCCCAGCCCGTTGTGCCCGTGATACCGGTGGCACGAAGCGCAATGCGCCGCGAAGAGTCGCGGACCTTGCAACTCCGGATCATTACGCATCAAGGCAAGCGGACCTTCAGGCGGTACGCCGTACTCGCGCGCCAACTCAATGGCACGATTCGCTTCGAATGCGGCCCGCGCTCGCTTTATCTGAAACTCATACGCCTGAAGATCGCGCGATTCGAGCGAAGTCAGGACACCGTCTTGCTGTTGCTTCTTACGCAGGTCGGCCACGTGTTGCGCGGTCGGCGGCATGTCATCCCAGATCGCGGCCAGAGTCAGGTAGCCGGTCGCCATGAAAAGCGCCAGAACGAAAGTCGCAGCCAGCGAGTGTCCGACTCGTCTTGGCAACAGACACGGCCACCACGGAAGAGACGCCAAAAAAACCGTAAGCAAGCCCGGAGCCACCACCGCCGCGAAAACCTCGGCGTCCCCCGTGGTGAAGCTCTTGAGCCACTGAAAGAGAAAGAGATTGTACCACTCAGGCCGGGCGGGATAGTCCAGGATGGAAGCGTCGGCCGGTGCATGAAGGTACGGACTGCCCAGCACATAGTGGGTATAAGCCGCCGCGACAAGGCAAACGGAAACCACCGCCAGACGAACCATGCCCCGATATGCCTTTCGGCGGGCTTGTCCGTCCGGCGATCCACACGGCACGGACTCGTTTTCCTCGCCGCAAGGAGCGCAAAGGGTAGCGGCGTTACGACGACGCAAACGCAAAGCGAGATAAAACACGAACGGAAAGATCGCCACGTGCAGCGTGAAGAATCGCGTAAGTGTGAGCTGACCGGGCTCCGAGCCGCCGAGCAAAAGCGTTCGGAGTTCGCGGCCAACCACCGGGGCTAGTGAAGCAATGTTCACGCGGACGGTCGTGCCCCAATACGCCTTTTGATCCCACGGCAACAGCGCGCCGGTAAGGGCTGCACCCATGGCCAAACCCACAAAAGCGATCGCGAACCACCACTGTCTCGTTCGAGGCGGTTCGTACCGGCGCGTCAAGATCCGATGCAGCAGATACCCCGCGCAGACGATAATCAGCCCGTCGCTGGCGAAGCGGTGCAGCCCGCGAACCACCCAGCCGGCCGGTAGCTGATCTTGTAGGTAGAACACGCTGGCCCACGCGGTAGATACTGACGGGCTATACGCCGTCATCATGGCGACACCGGTCACGCACAGCAACACAAACAAACACCCGATCGCCGTCGTCCACAGGTAGGTCGTCCCGTGCCGCGAAGGGGCAGCGCCGTCGGACCGGCTCACCTCGAGGTCGTGATGGGCTGTTGATCCTGTAGACATGCCTTTTACGCGGAGGGTACGGGACCGTCCGTGCCCGTCTGAAACTCTTGGTATTTGATTTCCACCCAACGTTCGCCGTCATCGTCCGGCTCGGTCACGCGACAGGGAAGCTCATCCATGCCGCGCGGGGTGGGCCCGAAATGACGTGAGCCGTCCAGCGCAAATTCACTCGCGTGGCACGGGCAGAAAAACACGCCGCGATCGCGGGCGAAGTCGATCGCGCACCCCAGATGGGGGCAGCTACTCTGGAAGCATTTGACCTGGGCGATACCTCCCAAGTCGGGACTACGAACCAGCCAGACCACGCCGATCGGACCCGGCGGGTAATGGGTAAAGGCGTCGGTCCGGTCAGCCGACACCGTGACTCGCTCCGGGTGATCAGGGTGAGCGCCCGACAGCGGGGCAATTCGTTGATAGCTACCACCTGATTCACTTGGGCCGTGTCGTCCCACAAGGAAACGAATCACCGGTGCTCCGACCAGCAGCGTGACCACAACGTGGAGCGTGCGAGCAATCCAGTTGAAGAATGTACGACGAGTCATTCGAGTCAACTTCCGGAATGAAGAAGTACATCAAACACGGCGGAATCCTACCGGCCCGGCGCGAGATCGTCCAACAGACAATGAGAAATGTCGAAAATCGTAGCGGTCGGTTCCGCCAAACTTTTCACAATGCAGTCTCAGCGCCTTGGAAACATTCGGGAGGTAGTGATTCAGGAAGTTGCTGGTCGATTCTTTGCATGCTCGCTAAGCTATGACGAATCGGACCGCCCGCACGTTTTGCGACCACAAGGAGAGATGATGCGTATCCGTAAGTTGGCCGTGACCCTGTTGTTGATACCGACCGCGCTCGGGATGCCGGGATGTGCCACGTTCGGCAGTGGTAATACGAAGGAGAAGTTTGCGGCACGGATGGCGCGTGCAGTTGCCGGCGTGCGACGACACTATCGCAAGCAGGAGTTTATGATCCCGATGCGGGATGGCGTGAAACTGTTCACCGCGGTCTACTCACCCAAACGTACCGGTGAAAAATACCCGTTCATCCTCTTTCGCACACCATATAGCTGCCGACCCTACGGTGAGGATCGTTGCAAACCGTTCCTCGGTCCCAACAGGAAACTCATGGACGACGGGTATATCTTCGTGTACCAGGACGTGCGTGGGAAGTACATGTCGGAGGGTGAGTTCGTCAACATGACGCCGCACGTGCCGGAGAAAAAGAGCGACGCCGACATCGACGAGAGCACCGACGCCTACGATACGATCGAATGGCTGCTCAAGCACATTCCCAATCACAACGGCCGCGTCGGCATGTGGGGGATTTCCTATCCCGGTTTCTACGCCTCCGCCGGCATGATCGATCACCATCCGGCGCTGGTGGCCGTGTCGCCGCAAGCACCGATCGCGGACTGGTTCTTCGATGACTTTCATCATCACGGAGCGTTCTTCCTACCCCATACGTTCAACTTTATTGCGATGTTCGGGAAGCCACGACCCGAACCTACGACGGAATCCGGCGAGCGGTTCGACCACGGGACACCCGACGGGTATCATTTCTTTCTCAATCTCGGCCCACTCAAAAACGTGAACGAGACATACTTCCACCACGAGATTGCGTTCTGGGATAGAGCAGTCGAACACCCCAACTACGATGAGTTTTGGCAGAAGCGCAACATCCTGCCACACCTGCGGCACGTGGCACCGGCCGTGCTCACGGTGGGTGGCTGGTTCGACGCCGAAGACCTCTACGGCGCACTCCACACCTATCGGAGTATCGAGGCGAAAAACCCGGAGGTGTTCAATGCGCTGGTCATGGGGCCGTGGCGTCACGGCGGTTGGGCACGCGGCCCCGGAGATCATCTGGGCAACGTGGCTTTCGGGGCCAACACGTCGGAGTTCTACAACGACCAGATCATCTACCCGTTCTTCACGCACTACCTCAAGGGGAAAGGCGACATCGATCTTCCCGAGGCGTATGTGTTTGAGACGGGGCGGAACGAGTGGCGCAAGTTTGACCAGTGGCCGCCGGCGGGGCTGACCCCCAAGAGCCTGTTCGCGCGGGCGGATGGCGGATTATCGTTCGAGCCGCCGTCTGCTGATGCCCCTGCGTTTGATGAGTACATCAGCGACCCCAAAAAGCCGGTGCCGTTTACCGAAACGGTAAGCGTTGGCATGACACGCGAGTACATGACAGACGACCAGCGGTTCGCCGCACGCCGCACGGATGTGTTGGCTTATCAGACGGACGTCTTGGAAGACACGCTGACGCTGGCCGGTCCGATCTACGCTGACCTCTGGGTGTCAACGTCTGGCACCGCCTCCGACTGGATCGTCAAGCTGATCGATGTCTTCCCGCCGGATGCCGAGGATCACGAGTACGTCAGCGATGGCACGCACATGGGCGGCTATCAGATGATGGTGCGTAGCGAGGTGATTCGCGGGCGGTTCCGAAACAGCAACGAGCATCCCGAGCCGTTCATTCCGAACGAGCCGACGCACATCCGGCTGGAACTTCAGGACGTGCTGCATACGTTCGAGCCGGGACATCGCGTGATGATCCAGATTGAAAGCACCTGGTTTCCGATCGTGGACATCAACCCGCATCACTACGTCGATAACGTCTTCCTTGCGGAAGAGGATGACTTCGTGAAAGCCACGCAGCGTGTGTATCACTCGCCCGACCACCCCACGCGAATCGACGTCACCATCCTGCCGCTACACGAAGACGAAAACTCGGCACGCCGCATGATCCGCTCCGCGGATCACCTGTTCATGGATTTGCAGAAGCTGTTCAGTAACAAGCCCGACGAATCCGCACACACATCTCACTCGTCGCCATAGCAGCGGAGCATCAGGACACCCCGCTCTTCACCGCAAGCGAAAAGACACCCACGACGGCATCCCTCGCACACTACCGAGAAGAATCATGCGCGAGCGACATAATATTACGCAACGAGATCGAGTAGATCACCTCGGGTCGCAGCCGGAACCTGAAATCGGGTGAGTGAAAGTGCCTGGCCCGCTCCATTTTGGCCGGATGGTCCAGCCTGATCGTCGCGGCGTTTCTTCGCGAGTTCGGAGCTTGCTTTTTGTTCGGCGGCCTGGGCTTGCGCGGCTACGGCGCGATCCTGCCCGGAGGGCTGTGCCGGTGCCAACGCCGCCCGACGTATTTGCTGCATTTTCTGAATGGTCGCCTGGGGGTCACCGGAAACCGCCGACGTGTCGATACTCACCTCCCCGCCGACGGCATACCGCTTCCCATCGGGACCGGTCTGATACTCAAACGTCGGAGCACCGGTCGCGTTTCCACCAGCCGCTGATTTGTGAGCCTGCTCGTGACGCCGCACCTCCGCATCACGCTGCTTGAGCTTGCGTACTTGTTTATCTTCTTCCGGCGTAAGCTGTTGCCCCGCTATGCCGGACTGGCCTGCGCCGGTACCGACGTCTGTCGCGGACACGCGCGCACCGCTGGATGATGGATTCCCGGATGATGAATCGCCAAACGACGGCGCGTCGGAGGATTGGCTAAAAGAGGAAAGCTCTACGCGGTCCACCGGTTGAGCATAACGGGAAGTGCGCGAGGTCGTCTCGCCCGATCCACCCTCGTTTCCTTCCGGCCGCCCCGCTGCCCTCTGCGTACGAACGACGCCCGGCCCAAAGAGCGCCGCGAGAAACCCGTTGGTAGACACTGCCTCGATCATGGTCAACTGACTCAACCTGTGAAGTCACCGCACATGCGGTCCGCGCCCCCCTATCGGATGAGCACGGAGTCAGCTTTAGATAAAACTCGGACCATCCCTTGGCACGGAGATGTCACCCGGATGCTTCCAGCTTCGCAATATAGGTCTCATCATCCACGACAAGCAAGGTACGTTCACCGTCCGCTTTGCGAAGCATCAGTCGGCGAAGCCAGAGTTTGTGATCTCGACCGTCCGCGTACCAACTCCCCGTCGGTTTATCTTCCCAACTCTCAACGACGCCCACCACTTCCGCCTCAAAATCTTCACCGCGCATGCGCGTCACCTGTCGAACACACACGGGGGTACCCACGGGAAATTGTGTCTCAATAAGCATCACATCGGCTTCACTCATGGTCGTATCCTCACTCGCATTTTACCAACCGTCCGACCCGACCAACCCACCAAGACAGATACTCTCGGCAAGCAGACCCACAGGCGTATCATGCTTCTGGTTGTACCGATTGATCCAGGCCAGGGCAAGGGAAGGCCCAGCGGTAGACACGTTCCTGCTCCGGCATGGCCGACACTTTCGCACATTCTCTCCACCCCCGGGGTCGGGACAGGGGAGTCGGTTGACGCTACGATGGACACTTGTGCAGATGCCGTTTGCGCCGGGTTCGATTGACCACGAAGAGGACATCATGATGATTCGAGTCACCACTGCAGTCTTGGCCGCTGGCGCGCTCTTGTCGATCACATACGCAGAAGATCAACCCGCGGGCCGTCTGTCCAATCCAATCGAAATCCTGAAAAAGGCAGACGCGGCTACCCGCGCCGTAAAAGCGGTAAGCTATTCCACCACGATAGCGCCCACCGGTGCGGCCAAAGGTCGCCGCCCCCGGCTCCAAGGCCAGGCGTTTCTCTCGGGCTGGGTTCGCGGAAGACCCGCCCGCTTTCGCCATGTCATTACGCAAAAGAACCCCGGTGAGGAGAAGACGCAATCCTTCACGGGCGGTTGGGACGGTGAAAACTTTTACCTGATCGATCATCAGACCAAAACCGCGTATGTCGATATGGATCCGCAGGTCATGGGCAAGATGTCGCGCGTGTTGCGGGGTTTCGGCATGCTCGAATTCGTCCACCCAACACCATTTAGTGATGAGATCAACGGAGTCTCGCAAAAGCTGGAGGGTGTGGAAGACATCGCCGGAGAACCCTGCTACAAGGTCCATGTGGAATACACTGCAGGCGGACCGCAGGCGAACTGGTTCTTCTCGACGAAGGACTTTCTACCCCGCCGCGTCGTTCGACTCTTCAACACCCCCGGAGGCCAGACCGCCGGCCTACAAACCACCGTGAGCCACCTCAAGATTATCCCATCCGGTAGCAATGACCTTGATGACCTCAGCGCGTTCAAACTCCCCAAGGGCTACAAGCAGACCGACGACTTCGCGCCCTGACCCACGCCCGCTTACCCTTTGCGCCACACGCTTCGTTTGCCCGCGGCTCAGCCTCTCCCGTAGTAGCCTCCCGGGCGAATCCCAATGGAATCACGTTGTATCCGCAATATTCACCACGAATCGGCTAGCCACACTACAATCGCCCTCTCCGGCTGCAGTGCTCGCTACGCTGGGGTGAAGTCGTGAGCGGGGGAAGTGACACTATGACCGGCCGCGACGAGCGTGCGTTCTCGCTCGGCCAGCGCCAGGTCGGAGTCGATCATCATGCGGCACAAGTCGTGCATGCCGACCTTCGGTCTCCAGCCAAGTTCCCGCCGGGCCTTGGAAGCGTCGCCTTGCAGAATGTTGACCTCGGTCGGCCGCAGGTAGCGTGGGTCAAACTCGACGTGTGCCTGCCAGTCGAGCCCGAGGTAATCAAACGTCTCGTCGAGAAACTCACGCACGCTATAGCACTCGCCGGTGGCGATGACGTAGTCGTCGGGTGCCCCCTGTTGAAGCATCAGCCACATCGCTTCGACGTAATCCCCGGCGAAACCCCAATCGCGTTTGGCATCAAGATTGCCGAGGTAGAGCTTGTCTTGCAGGCCGAGTTTGATGCGTGTGGCCGCCCGCGTGATCTTTCGCGTCACAAAGGTTTCACCACGGCGCGGCGACTCATGGTTGAACAAAATCCCGTTGCAGGTGTAGAGGCCGTACGCCTCACGGTAGTTGATCGTCTGCCAATAGGCGTGAACTTTGGCGCAGGCGTAGGGGCTTCTCGGATAAAACGGCGTCGCCTCCGACTGCGGAATCTCGGCCACCTTCCCGAACATTTCGCTGCTGGAGGCCTGATAGTACCGCACCTCTTGCATGGCTAGGTTTTGGAAATCGCGAATGGCTTCCAGAAGATGTAGCGAGCCGATAGAGATCACCTGCGACGTGTAGACCGGCTCATCAAAGCTGGTGCGCACGTGTGACTGGGCGGCCAGATTGTACACCTCATCGGGACGCACCTCGCTGATGATGCGACGGAGGTTGGTCGCGTCGAGCAGGTCACCGTAGTGCAGCTTCAGCCGCACATCCGATTCGTGGCGATCCTGATAGAGGTGGTCAATACGCTCCGTGGTGAACACGCTCGACCGGCGGATCACCCCGTGGACGGTGTACCCCTTGCTCAACAGCAGCTCCGTCAGATAGGAACCATCCTGGCCGGTGATACCGGTAATCAATGCGGTCTTGTTCATGCCTGGCTCACTGTTCAGTTCGTTTATTTCGGCTACCGAGCGTTTCACGCAACCGAACCATTTCCATTGTCATTTTTCTGGGTGCCCCATTCTTCGGGTACTCCCGAAGGGTGGGGGACGGACTTCGCATGCCAGACGCCATTCGCCACCCGTTGGAACATCCGATCATCATCGACTCCCCCCCTCTGAAGAGACGGGCCACCCACCCGAATCATCATCGCCTCCGTTTTCGTCCCCCACCCTTGGCCTTGGGCAAAGAATGGGGCACCCGCGCTACGCACGCCGAACGGCTTATTCCTTTGCTCTGAGCCGCAGGATGAGCCCTTCCCTCGCTTGGCGATCATCGCCATTAGCCAATAGTTTATCGGTCGCTCGGGTCGGCGGCGCAAGTTCGATTCCGTCAATCGCACTGGATGGGAGGCCGGTAAACCAGTGGCAAACCGGCTTCTCGCACGCAGACGCCACGCGGACGGTCGTGAGGTCAGCAAACACGGTGGCACAGTTGGCCACGATGACCGCCTCACACGGCCGTTTCAGCGCCTCCGCGAGCGGAACGATCGAAACCCCACGATAACAGCGCTGCGGCGCGGCGAAACGATCGTCACCGATGGCTAGCACCTGAACACCGGTGCGTCGACAGGCATCGTAGAACGCGAACACGTTTTTCCCGAGATCCGCAAACACCACACGACGAACCCCGCGCCGAGCGAGGTCGACCGTCAGGCTGTGGACACGCCGGAAGCCAAAAAAATGATCAAACTCGCCCTCGCTGAGCCGACGATCACGAAACGCCCGGCGTTGGGCCGCGGCCAGCAGCCGGCCATCTCTCGCGCCGCGTGCGTAGGCATCTTCGTGTCCGTTGGCCGACGCGAGCCAGCGATAGCGCGTGAGCAGATCGGCCCGGTAGATTCGGTGATAAGGCGAAGGCAGGCGACGCGCGATCACCTGCAGGTTGTTGCGGACATCGTAATAGGTGGTGCGCTCGCTGAGTCGTGCTTGCGGCGTTTTTTCGTGATGCACGTGGAGGTCGTCAAACATCCGCACGCGCCAACCGGCGTGGGCCAGCGCGAAGGCGAGGTCATATTCCTCGGCCTGCATGAAGAAAGATCGGTCCAGACCGCCCGCTTGTCGTAGCGCAACCGCACGAAACCCGACACCGCAGCCCAGAAAAACATCCACCAGAGCCGCCCCTTCAAGAGCGCCGTTCGGCAGATGCACGGTGAAGCCGGCCGCTCCGAGCGCGGGGTCTTCAGCAAAATGGTGCAGCATTTGCCGAAGGGAGCTCCCAAGCGGATAGGAATCATCATCAAGAAAAAGGATGAACTCGCCGCGGGCCTGCTCGACGCCGTCAGCCTTCGCGCAGCTCCCGGCATTTTCATCGAGGCGAATCACCCGATCGGCCAACGACTCGGCAACCTCGCCCGTGCCATCCGTCGAGGCGTTGTCCACCACGATGACTTCGTATTCGGATCGAGACAGCCCACAAGAGCTGAGCCGTCGCAGCGTATCCAGGACGACGCCCCGCCGGTTGTGCGTGGCCAGCACGATGCTGAGCGTTGGGTTTTCGGTAGGTGTCGTCATGTATGGCCGCCTCATCGGGTATTATCGGTCGGTACTGCGGGTCGGATGAGGCCACCGTACCGTTTGGCTACTATTCCGACGCGCTTGGGGCTACACTGCGAGCCATGGCTGAACGCATCGGGCTATTCGGCGGCAGTTTCGACCCCATACACCACGGGCACCTGATCGTCGCGCGAGCGGTGGCCGAGCGGCACTGTCTGGAGCGCGTGCTGTTCCTGCCATCGGCCTCCCCGCCCCACAAAGCGGTCGAGGGGCTGACCGAAGCTAGCCACCGGTCCGAAATGGTGAAGCTCGGGATCGCCGGGGAGCCGCTCTTCGAGTTCAGTGATGCCGACCTTTCGTGCGACGGACCGAGCTACACCATCGACACCATCCGCCGTTTTCGCGACCGTTTCGATACTGAGACCGTCTTGTGCTGGTTGATCGGTGGCGATTGGCTGACCGAGCTGCCGACGTGGCGCAGTGCTAACGAACTCATCGACTCTTGCGAGATCGTCACGGCCGTCCGACCGGGATGGGATGGGGTGGATTGGGACAGGATGGGCTTGGCCGTCGGTGCGGATCGCGTGGAAAAGCTCCGCCGCGGTCTGACGGAGACGCCGCGGATTGAAATCTCCTCGACAGACATCCGCCGGCGCGTGGGTGAGAAACGCTCGATCCGTTTTCTAACCCCGGCGCGCGTCGTGGACTATATCGAAACTCACGGGTTGTACCGCACGGGCTGAGAAATACGGCGAAGGTAGACAAGCGCCACGTCGTGGCAATCGGCCGTGATTGGGGAAATAATGGCACAGCATTCTATCCAACACCGGAGGGGTTTCGTCATGAAGACTCGCGCTTTCATTTCGGTTTGTGTATGCGTTGTCGTAGGAACTGGGCTCACCTTGGGAGCCGCGCCGGCTCGGGTATCCCCGAACGATGATGTGCCCGGGGCTTCTACCGGTGCTGCGCCGGGCGTGCAACCGGATCGCATTCATTTGGAAGCTCCCGTGCCACCACCGCCCATTGCCTTGGCATCGCGTCCCCACACGGTGTCGGTCGCGGCGGACTGGGTACGAGACGGTTTTGTCAGCGTGCAGGTCAACGTGGATGCCGACGGCCACAACGTCGTGGGGGACGCGGCCAACGAACCGTCGATCGCCACCGATCCCACTGCGCCGGGCACGTTCGTCATCGGCTGGCGGCAGTTCGACACGATTTTCAGCAACTTTCGCCAGAGCGGCATGGCCTACAGCCACGACAACGGACAGACGTGGACCAACCCCGGTGTGCTCGAACCCGGCGAGTTTTCCAGCGATCCCGTCCTCGCCTATGACGCGGATGGCCGCATCTATTACTACGCGCTCCAACCGGGCCGCGGCCCCGGTAACTGGGCGTGCTACATGTATCGAACCGAAAACGGAGGCGTAACCTGGCCGCAGGAGGTATATGCGTTCGGCGGGGACAAAGCTTGGGTGACCGTGGATCGCACGAACGGCGTGGGTCGCGGCAACATCTACGTACCGTGGACGCCGAACGCTGGCGCAGGATGTTGTTTCCCCGGTGTCTTCTCACGAAGTACCGATTACGGTGCCACCTGGATGAACCCCATCGCGATGCCGGTGCAGGAGTTCTCGAGTACGGTAGCCGTAGGAATCCACGGAGAAGTGTATGTGGTGGGAAGTACGTTCGAGTCTCCGCCGACGTTTCACATCATCAGGTCATCGAACGCGAAACTGGCCGCAGAGACACCGACCTGGGATCTGGTGCAACGGGTTGATCTGGACGGCTTCCGCTCGCTGGGTGGCGTGCCGAACCCAAACGGTCTCATTGGTCAGGCCTGGGTCGCGACGGATCACTCCGAGGGTACCACCCGGGGGAATGTGTACGTGCTTTCCTCCGTCCAGCGGCTGAGCGTGAGCGACCCCGCCGACGTCATGTTCGCGCGAAGCACGGACGGCGGCCTCACCTGGAGTGCCCCGATCCGTGTGAACGACGACGCCCAGGGCAATGGGGCCTGGCAGTGGTTTGGGACGATGTCGGTCGCACCGAACGGACGAATCGATGTGATCTTCAACGACACCCGGGCGGATCCCACGGTGATGTTTTCAGAGCTGTACTATACGAGCTCGTCGGACGGTGGTGACACGTGGGCGGTCAACATCCCCGTGAGCCCGGCGTTCAATCACTCTCTCGGCTATCCGGATCAGGGCAAACTCGGCGACTACTACGACATGATATCAGACAACACCGGCGTGAGCGTGGCGTATGCGGCCACCTTCAACGGCGAGCAGGACGTGTACTTCCTTCGCATCGGGGCCGCAGATTGCAACGGAAATGGGCTTCCTGACAACGAAGACGTAACCCAGGGCAGAAGCGAGGATTGTGACGGTAACCTGATCCCGGACGAGTGTGAACGGGATTGTGACGGGGACGGCGTACCCGATACGTGCGAGGTGCTGGCCGGGGCGACGGATTGCAACGACAACCGGATTCCCGATGAATGTGAACCGGATTTCGATGGGGACTTGCTGATCGATGGATGTGACCCCGACATCGACAATGACGGCGTCCCGAACGACACGGACCTCTGCGATTTCACTCCGCCTGGAGCCCCCATACAGCCGCAGGGGCACGTGCGGGGCGACTACGACGCCAACTGTGTCGTGGATCTTGCCGATTTCGCAATCTTCGGTGACTGCATGCTTGCGGGTGGTCCGGAGTTCGAGGCCGAGCGAATCTGCCGTTTCAGTTTCGACATCAACCTGGATCGATTTGTGGACATGCACGATGTGGCCATGTTCATGAACTTGTTTGAGGGCGTGTCGGGAAATCGGGTATCGAACAAGACCGCCAACGACGTCAATCGCTAGAACCACGGCAACCCAAGTACCGGACACCGCACCAGGCCGGTGCGTCGCGTGGGCTCTTCCCCAGCCGCCGATAGACCATTTACCGTTTCCGCCGGGAGTTCACGCGTTTCCCCAGGTTGTCAGACTGGCTCGCCGGGCAGGAAACCGCCACACGCAAACGGAGTCTGCGCCGCGCGACACGAGACATCCGACACCTTCCACAAAACTCGAGTGGAAAACACGAAGTGGCGTGCGTGAGCCTCACACCCCACTGACCGAGCCGCTGCCAAGCACCCGGCCAGGGTCGGCTTTCCCGTCTTGGGTTTTTCGCCAGATTCGATACAATGCCGCCGGATCGCCGACCAAACAACGAGCGACCCCCAGCCGGAGTGGCGGAATTGGCAGACGCGCGGGATTCAAAATCCCGTTCTGGCAACAGAGTGAGGGTTCGAGTCCCTCCTCCGGCAGTATTCCGGCGGTCTCCCAACCGCCGTCCCGAGAGAGACGTTTTCGTGTC
>JAJRSP010000128.1 GCA_024278775.1 Planctomycetota bacterium | reverse complement strand
CCGTAGCTCAGGCTCGGCATCGGCCACCGCCTCGAACCCCTGCCGCACCACATCTTCCGATAGACCGGACTTGCGGGCAACCGCCGAGACCGACAACCCCCCCGTGAGCAGGTCAGCACTGCTTTCCTCGATATACCGCCGGACGCGAGACACCTTCTGCTCGGCGTTTTCCGGATCGAAAATCTTCAACACACGCGGGTCCACACCCTCTCCCGAAGCCGTCACGCGCCACCCCCCCCCGCCGTCCGGCTCCACCAACACCACCGTGACATTCGCCATCTCGATCCGCCCGTCGCGGGCGTCGTCTGTGAAACCGCTGGGGCTGCACACGCCGATGATCTGCGGCGTCTTGGCGTCTCCGGCGAGCTGACGCACATGATCGACCAGCTCCCCCAGACCCACGGGCGGCGCGGCCTCTTCCGAGGACTTGGCATAGTGGCTCAGCGGCGATAGCACCGAAGCAATAGCCACACCCGTGCGACGCTTCCAAAAAAACAACCGCCGCTCAAACCCGGTCACACGCAGCCGCCGGTTGGCCGGCAGCGTCTTGAGTAGCTCGCGATCGGGACGATGGTGGGAGGCCAGCAACGCCCGCAGCCGATCGGTATCGTCCACGCGCACCGTCTGCCACGACGAACCGCGAAAGTGCTTTCCCTTCGCCGCCTCGAAATTCGTCTCTAGCGCAGAGAGAAACTCGGTCTCGTATTGAAACGCCTTCTCGGCATTGACCGTCATACCCGTGACAACCTTTCTTCAACTCCCGTCGTCCAGCCTCTCGCCACACCGACTGCAATACTTAGCCGGCCAGTATTCCATATGTCCACATGCTTCATCCGAACACAGGAAAAAATCTTGTCCATCGTGCGTCTCGGCTAGCGGCTCCTCTTCCTCATCGTTCCGTTGTTTTTCACTCGGCGTGTCCAAATCCAGAACATCTTTAGCGGCCGACACCGCCGCATCGCCCACGCTATGGAGAAACCATAAGATCAACACGAGCACACCCAAAGTGGCCAACAACCAGAAGACCAGTTTTGCGACCATGACTTTGCTACCTTCCCGTTCCCGTCACGACATCACCGTCAGATTCTCACCGCACGTAATACAAAACCGATCGCCAAGTTGCACGAAACTACCACAGTGCCGACACTTCGGCGTTTGTGCCACCAACTGATACCCGCAGGTGATGCAATAATTGTCCGCACGCGACACGGCCGCCCGACAGGCGGGACATTTGAGTCCGTCCACATCCGCACGAACCGCACCCACCGGCAGCGGCGGGGGATCACTGGCCGCGCCATCCGGCTCAAGCGCCGAGAGCATCTCCACCGCGGTAGCAAAACGCCGATCGCGCCGGGTATAGCAGCCCTGGAACACCTCATCCAAGTGCGACGGCACTTCGGCGCGCAAGGCCGTGGGCACCTCGCTCCCGTGTGGTCTCTTGCCAGTCAACATCTCAAACAGAACGATGCCACACGAGTAGAGATCGCTGGAGGCGTCAACCTCAGCCCCTTCCTTATGCTCCGGGGCCATGTACGCCAGCGTCCCCGCGATGGCGTGTTCCGCTTCCTCAGCCAGGCTACCGCTTTGCATGATGGATTCGGTGGTCACGCGGCCGACCTTACCCAATCCGAAGTCCGTGACACGAACGGCACGCGCCGTGACGGTCGCCAATTCTTCCAACGGTTGCGCCAGTAAGATGTTCGCTGGCTTAATGTCTCGATGGATCAGCCCCTGCTCGTGCGAGGCGGTCAGCGCGGCCAGCACGCCGCGCATCACCGCGACCGCAGCCGGGATCGGAAACGACGCCGTATAATGGTCGATCGCCTCTCGCAGCGACGGTCCATCCACACATTCCATCACCATGTACGGCGGATCGCCGTAGGGATCGAGATCAATCACGCGCACGATGTTCGGATGGTTCAACCCGTGAACGACGACACCCTCTCGCTGCAAGTTGCGCACATACTGCGAGTCCGTCGGCACTTTGATGGCCACCACGTCACCCAGCACATGATGATGCGCGCGCCACACCTGCGCAAAGCTCCCCGCACCAATCCGGCGTTCGAGAAGGTAATTGTTGATTCGGTCCCCTTGTTCGAGCATCGACATTCCACAAATTTCAGATCACGCCGGACCACACGCGAGGCACCATGCCTCACGCGGCGGGTGCCCCATTCTTCGCCCCAAGGCGAAGGGTGGGGGACGGACAAGCGAAAAAACAAACCGTTCTATACCCTTCGCGTCAGCTCCCAAGCGCTGGCTAGAAATCCTCCGCTCGCTCCGCCAGGTACTCACACACCTTGAAATTATAAACGGCGGCCGAAAGGAAACCAAGAAACAACACCATCCACGTGAGGGTGCCCAATCCCGAGACGCCACCAATCAAAAACACGGCAACCAACACATCCGCCAGTGCATACCCGCCTAGCATTAACGCGGCCGCACAGTTGGAATCCTTCGCGATGACCCAGGTCGTTACGAAAAACGTCGCCCACGGAAGCATAGCCACCACCCCAAGCCACACGGCCGCGTACTTAATGGCATGCCACACCGTCCGCAGGTCATCCGGGTTACGGTAGCACCAGTAACCACCGCCCAACAGGGCCGCGACGAGTATCGCCGTGACCACTTTGCCACCGATATAGCCTCCCGCTGTCGTCAACATATCAAACCTCACCTGTGGGCACTTGGCGTGCGCCGCTGTCGGCACCGGCAACACCCCACCACCTATAATCTACCCGCGAACCGTCCGCCGGGCGATGATAAACCGCCCCCACGATTGTAATTCGTAGTTTTTCGGGTTTTATCCGCGTGAATCTGCGGTGAGAGGGGTTAACCGGCGGTCGTGTTGACGGACTCGTCCGCGACCACAATCTGGTTTTTTCCGGCGGCCTTCGCCCGGTAGAGCGCCCGATCCGCCGCACGAATCAGCGCATCCGCCGAATCCACGCCCACGGCGTGCAGGCTCGCCAGGCCGATACTCATACCCACGTGGGCTTCTGGATAGCGTACACGAAGATCGGTCGCAAACTGCTCGGCGATACGCTCGGCCAACACCGCCGCGCGGTCCCCATCCGTCTGGGGCAATAGGATGATGAACTCATCGCCGCCGTAGCGTGCGGCCACATCAGCCGTGCGTAGCTGCGCTGTGATCGTTTCGGCCACCAGAATCAGCAACTCATCACCGACCTGATGCCCCAACTCGTCGTTGGCCGACTTGAACTCGTCCAGATCAATCATGATACACGACAAATCGGATTCATAACGTGCGGCCTCGGCAAAGCAACGCGCCTCGACTTCGCTAAAATACCCCCGGTTGTAGAGCCCGGTGAGCGGCTCTCGCGAGACGAGTTCTCGAAGCTGCTGCGTACGATACGCCACCCGCTCTTCCAACTCGGCATTAAGGCGTACCAAACGACCATGCGTACGTTGATGCTGATCCGCCATGTTGTTGAAGGCGATGGCCAGTCGACCGATCTCGTCACGTCGCTTGACCGGCGCTCGAACGTCGAGTCCTCCACGCGAGAACCGGCGCATCACGTCCACCAATCCATCGAGCGGACTGGTAATCTGCCGGACCAACAGGAACCCTACGGGTATCGCAAGAACAAAGACCACAAGACCCACGCCCACGAGAATGTCAAGACGACCGGACAACGATCGATTCCAGACGTCGCCAATCATACCGGTACGAATGTAACCCAGAAGTTCCACTTCGCCGCTCTCAGATCGATGCGTGACCGGATAGGTCACATCCAACAGCACCTGATTCAGATCCGCGGCACTAACATACGTCGGTCGCCCCGGCACAGATAGCCGGTCCGACGCACCCGAACTCAACTCCGCCGGCGCACTGCCAGTATCGTGAAACGCCTGAACAATACGATGTCCTTCCGGATCGGTGATCACCACATATTGAAAGGGGCTTCCGTCTGCGGCGTCGTCAGCCAGACTTTTCAACACGGTCCAATCCCGCGCCGTCAGCGGACGTTCGATGGACTTGGCCAACAAGCTCGCAGCGTTGAGAAGTTGTACGTCCTGCTCGCGTCTCGATACTTCTCTCGTCGTTTCGAGGAGGTAGCTCGCCACCCCCACCGTCACGCACAAGAGCATCCCCACGACCAACAACGTGGCCTTGACTTGCAAACTACACAGCGCGTCCAACGCAGCGCGCCAGCGCCGATAATCTTTCCAAGACCTTTCTGCTGCCGGTTGACTCACGCCGCCACAACATCCTTTCACGCCGAGGCACGCGCACGTCCAGGGACGCACCGCACACCAGATTCAGGAATATCGGCGGTTGGGGAAGAAGACTGAATCAACAGCTATCGGACGTCGGGGCGAGGCGATACCACACCTTGGCGAGCCGGGGACGTGGGAAAAAAACGGGCACGACACAGACGCCACCTGACGCCACCTGACGCATGCGATCGGAACCCAACACGGGAAACACAGCATGCGGAGTCAACCCACGAAGCGTGTGGGTCCATCCCCGCAACTGGCCATTGTTCAGAACGGCTATTGTT
>JAJRSP010000127.1 GCA_024278775.1 Planctomycetota bacterium | reverse complement strand
CTCGGCACGGACACCACGGCCGGCTCGGAAGCTGCCGCCGGATTCGCACCCCGGATTGGAAAAAAGAATACTGCCAGAAACACGAGGACTGAAACCTGAACTGACCGCTCGCAACGAAGTGACATGGGTCCGGCCCCTCAATTCTCGCGACCTACTCCAAAACAGAACTGCAACGATCGACCTCACGGCCATCGTTATTGAGGCGTGCATGCTATCATTTCCATCACCGCGACGCAATCCGACCCGGTTTACGCCACCGGCAAGGGGGGTAAGGCACTTCGGGCGGCATCAACATAGGGCAGGGGGTTCGCCCTGTCATCACGCACGTACTGCGTGATGTTCGAACTCCCTACGCCTATCGCGCGCTCCGCGCGACTGAAAGGTAGCGGCTACGGGGAGCCGGAAGGCTGGGGCTGGGATTGGGACTTTGGTGTTTGGATCTTTTTCGTTTTCGATTGTTCCGCCGGTGATCGATAGCGGATCGTGCCAATCGATTGCGCCCGGCCCACTAGAGCCCCGACAGCGGCCGGCCTGTCGAACTCAGCCAGCGGCGCACGGATGTAGAATTCCGACACCCTCATAACCAGTTCGACAGAACTCAACATCGGCAACTTCGATACGGGTATTGTCTTGGCAAGCGTTTTGGGAACCATCACGCGGACCGCGGCCGTCTCGCCGGCGACCATTCGTTCCTCGGCGGCCGGATTGAACCTTTTTCGTAACCTGCGCACCCGCTCGCCAATTTCGTCAATCGCTTCCTGGTGTCGTTGGATAAGCTCCAGCTTGATCGGCGTGTTGTCCGTCATCTTCTTCATGTCTTTGGCATGACGAAACTGCTTGTCGCGAATGGCGAGTTTCATCTCGGCAATCTGTTTCTTCTGGTCGCGGGTGTAATAATCCGCCACATCCTCCCTGCGCACGGCCGCTGTGCCGTACAACACCACCTCGCCGGACGGTTGCACCTTAGCGCTTCGAACGCGCATGAAGAACGTCACCGGACGATCAAAAACCGTCGTCCCGCGCACCGCATCCCGTATCCTGTCGTAGACTTGACGCCTCGGCGCAGGAAGTGCGCCATACCATTTTTCGATATCTTCCAACGCCACCTCGCGGGCATCCTGCCAGACCACCGGGTGGACATCCCGCGCACGGATGATGGTGTCGGCCGTCCGAACCACCGATTGCAGTTCTCGCGCCTTCACATCGGGCGACGCCACCGTCGTCAATACCACCAGCGCTATGTGCATCGAAATACTCATCATCAAGCCCACCTCACGACCACCCCAATAAACTCACCACCATGTCCCATCGACTTACCCACTTGTACCGAACCAACGCATACGAGGTCAAACGTGCCCCAGACATCCTTCCACGGTCCAGCTTCCGCGACCCGGTCTTTCACACGCCGAATGTGGGCAAAAGCCCCTCCGCCACGAGCGCCGCGGCGGTACCACCCGGATGGTGAACCAACCGGGTACGTCCAGAGCTAGGCCTTGGCCAGCGCCTGATCGAGGTCCCCAATCAGATCATCGACATCTTCCACGCCAACCGAAAGTCGGATCAACCCATCGGTCACGCCGCGGGCCTCTCGGATCTCCTTGGGGATCGAGGCATGGGTCATGATGGCCGGATGGCAACAGAGCGACTCCACGCCTCCCAGCGACTCGGCCAGAGAAAACACCTGCAAGCTCTCACAAAAACGAATTGCCCAAGCGTCATCCTTGAACACGATCGTCACCATGCCGCCCCCGCCGCACATCTGCCGTTTGGCGATATCATAATCCGGATGATCCTCTAAAAACGGATAGACCACCTGCGCCAGCTTGTCGTGCCCCCGAAGATGCGCCGCCAATTGTGTCGCGTTGGCGGAATGCCGCTCCATGCGCAACGACAGCGTCTTGATACCACGATGCTGAAGGTAGCAATCGAAAGGACCGGGTACGCCGCCGGTGGCGTTCTGCAAAAACGCCACACGTTCCATGAGGTCTGGATCCTTCACGATCACGGCCCCGCCAATCACATCGGAATGACCGCCGATATATTTCGTCGTGCTGTGAACCACATAGTCGGCACCCAGCGTCAATGGGAGCTGCAACGCCGGCGTGGCAAACGTGTTGTCCACCACAAGCCTGGCCCCGGCATCGTGCGCCACGCGGGCCATACCCGCGATATCCAGACAACGTAGAAGCGGATTCGTCGGCGTCTCAATCCACACGAGCTTGGTGTTGCCATCAATCTGTTTTTCGAACGATGCCACCGTCACATCATCCGTAAACACCGGAGTGATCCCATACCCCTCAAACACCTGCTTCATCATGCGGAACGTACCGCCATAGACATCCGCATATGCAAGCACCTTATCGCCGGGGGCCAAAGTGTGTAGAATCGCAGCCGACGCAGCGGAACCTGAGGCGAATGAGGCACCGGACGTCCCCTGCTCCAGAGATGCCAGACACCGTTCGAGGCGGATCCGCGTCGGGTTGCCCGACCGGGAATACTCGAACCCCTTGTGTTGCCCCGGCGAGGCCTGGGTGTAGGTGCTCGTCAGATGGACCGGCGGCACGGTGGCACCGGTTTCCGCATCGGGCTCCTGCCCCACGTGAATGGCCCGGGTCGCAAAACCTCGGACTGTCTGGTCATTGTCCTTCATGATTCATCTTTCCAGGCGGCAGCTTTGTCGAATCCGGATCGTCGACGCAACCGATCGCGGTCCATCTACATAACGCGACATCTCCGGCCCGCGCTTTGGCCAACGAGCGTATCATAGCAGCGCCACCGGGCGACACACCACCCGCGCCGAAATGCCCGACGGTTATCGGACAGAAGCAAATTGGCCGTGCACATTCGGTCCGGATCGGGCCCCGGTATCTCGCCCGTGGTCAAACGACAAGCCCCGGCCCCGGTCTTCCCTTCGATCGACATAAAAAAGTTTCAAAAACATCGCTATTTTGGGACCAAGTCTATTGTATTGGGACTCCGATATGCATAGAGTAAGCCAATCGGTTCGACGTGGGAGTGCGACGAACCAAGATTGTCACCGAGAGGCCCCTCGTATTGGGGCCTTGTGCGGAATGGGACCTTATGCCGGCTGAGGCGGGTGCGAGACCGGACGGTTGGCTTTGCCGGTCGGATGGGCTGGCTGGTCGGGTGGGATGCGAAGGCCCGGCTCGATCGAGCCTCTCAGAGGGCGCTCAGGCAAGTTCGCAGTGTGACAAAAACTGCTAAGTAGAAACCGAGCTGAATGACGTGTCTGCGATACGCGGTGTCATGCCATCGCCTCTCCTTGCCGCGACCTGGGCCTTTGATGGACCAGTTCGGTTCCGCCCTGGTTTCCCCCTAATCTCTCCCCGGTCAGGGCTTTGCATCGGGGTCATCACCAGAGGAACACCGTAAGAAAACACGGCATCGTTAGCCGAGGTAATCGTTCGATTGTATGGTTCAACCAAGCCGACCGAACTACGGTAGGTTCGGCGGTAAGACGAAGAAAAGAAACCGTCCCATAATGGCAATGCCCGGCGCAGGCGGAGTACGGCACATACGTACGCTGTCGTCATCGTCTGCCCCGCAAGAGGAGCGTTGGTAAGTCATGGTCGTTGCGACCGAAACAAAGAACACGGATAATAAACAGCCCAAGAAAGTTATCGAAGTCGAGGAGATCACCGTGCGATTCGCCGGCGACTCGGGTGACGGTATGCAGCTCGCCGGCACCCAGATGACCAACACTTCGGCCATCTTCGGTAACGATATCAGCACACTCCCGGACTTCCCGGCTGAGATTCGCGCCCCGGCGGGTACCCTCGCCGGCGTCAGTGGGTTTCAGCTTCGGTTCGGCTCTCACCAGGTTCTCACGCCCGGTGACCAGGTCAACACGCTGATTGCGATGAACCCGGCCGGTCTCAAGGCCAACCTGGCCGACTTGCAACCGGGCGGCATTTTGGTGGTCAACAAGGACGCCTTCACCAAAGGCAACCTGGCCAAGGCGGGCTACGACACCAACCCCCTCGAAGACGATTCTCTCAAGGGCTACCAGCTATTTAGCGTCCCCATTGACACGCTCAATAAAGAGGCGTGCAAGGACACCGACCTCACGGGTCGCGCCGTCGGCCGCTGTAAGAACTTCTTCGCCCTTGGGCTGGTGTACTGGATGTATGGGCGATCCATGGACCCCAGCTTGAGTTGGATCGAGTCCAAATTCGGAAGCAAGCCTTCCGTGGCCGACGCCAACGCCAAGGCGTTACGGTCTGGATACTACTTCGGTGAAACGGCCGAGATGTTCCCCGTACACTATCTCGTGGCCCCGGCAAAGATCACGCCCGGACACTACCGTCGCGTGAGCGGTAATGAGGCCGCCGCACTCGGGCTCATCGCCGCCGCCCATCAGGCTGGCAAGACGCTCTTCTACGGATCCTACCCCATCACACCGGCCAGTGATATCCTCCACGAACTCTCGCGGCACAAAAACTTTGACGTTCGCACGTTTCAGGCGGAAGACGAAATCGCGGCCATGACATCCATTGTCGGCGCTGCTTTTGCCGGGGCCTTTGCCGCCACCGGCACGAGCGGTCCGGGCATGGCCCTCAAAGGCGAGGCGCTCGGGCTGGCCGTGATGACCGAGCTACCGATGGTGATCGTCAACGTGCAACGCGGAGGTCCGAGTACCGGACTGCCGACGAAAACAGAGCAAGCGGACCTGTCTCAGGCGTTGTATGGTCGAAACGGGGAGGCCCCGCTGTGTGTGTTGGCGGCCGCGACACCAGCGGACTGCTTTGATATGGCTATCGAGGCTTTTCGCATCGCGGTGGAGTTCATGACTCCGGTGGTGCTTCTGACGGACGGTTATCTGGCCAACGGTGCCGAGCCGTGGAAAATCCCGGACGTCAAAGATCTTCCGAAGATCGAGGTCAAACACCTGACCGATCCCAGCGGTTTTCTTCCCTATGCCCGCAACGACAAACTCGTGCGGCAGTGGGCCATCCCCGGTACGCCGGATTTGGAACATCGCCTCGGCGGATTGGAAAAGCATTTCGAAACCGGAAACGTCTGCTACGATCCCGAAAACCACAACCGTATGATCGAGACGCGCCGCCGAAAGATCGACGGCATCGCTCAGACGATCCCCGATCTCACGGTTCACGGCGAGGATTCGGGCAAGCTGCTCGTTTTGGGTTGGGGGAGCACTTATGGTGCGATCCGGACCGCCATCGATCGATGCCACGATAACGGCCTCAAAGTGTCCAGCGCTCACCTGCGGTACCTGGACCCGATGCCCAAGAACACGGGCGAAGTGCTTAAGCGATTTGACCGTGTACTGATTCCCGAGATGAACCTCGGACAGCTTTTACCCCTTATTCGCGGAAAATACCTCATCGATGCCGTCAGCCTGAACAAGGTGCAGGGCAAGCCCTTTATGGTCGGTGAGATTGAGAATCGGATTACGGAACTTCTAACAAACGGATCGAACTCATGAGTAGTGACAGTGTAACAATCCCACTGACCGCCAAGGACTTTGCAAGCGATCAAGAAGTACGGTGGTGCCCGGGCTGCGGCGATTATTCGATTCTCGCTCAGGTCAAGAAGGTGATGGCCCTGCTGGGAACGGAACGGGAAAACACCGTCTGCGTCTCCGGCATCGGTTGCTCCAGCCGCTTCCCCTATTACCTGGACACCTATGGGTTTCACTCCATTCATGGTCGTGCGCCGGCCCTCGCCACGGGGATCAAGCTGGCCAATCCGGAGCTCAAGGTGTGGCTGGCCACGGGCGACGGCGATGCGCTGAGCATCGGCGGAAACCACCTGATTCACACCATACGCCGCAATGTGGACATCAACATCCTGCTCTTCAACAACCGGATCTACGGCCTCACCAAGGGTCAATACTCCCCGACGTCGCCACTCGGGAAGAAGACCAAATCTTCGCCGATGGGCTCGGTGGATTTCCCGTTGCATCCGCTTTCCGTGGCCATTGGTGCCGAGGCCAGCTTTGTCGCCCGCTCCGTCGCCGTCAACACAAAACACCTGGCAGATATCTTGGAACGTGCCGCCAAACACCGGGGCACGTCGTTCATCGAGATCTACCAGAACTGCAACATCTTTAACGACGGCGCTTTTGAGTACGCCACGGGCAAGGACACGAAAGACGACACCACTGTCTTTCTGGAGCACAACAAGCCGCTCGTGTTCGGGAAAGAGGGTTCCAAGGGTATCCGCCTCAACGGCATGAGCCCGGAAATTGTCACGCTCGGAAATGGCATCACAGAAGATGATCTGCTCTTCCATGATGAACAACTTCCGGAGCCGAGCCTGGCCTACTTGCTCTCTCGGATGCACTACCCCGAGTTCCCCGAGCCGATGGGTGTGTTCCGTTCAGTCGAGCGACCCGTCTTCGAGGATCTCGTCATGGACCAAATCCACAGCGCGGTTAAATCGAAAGGCAAGGGAGACCTGGCCGCTCTTCTCAACGGCGGCGAAACGTGGGCGGTCAACTGATCCCCGCCCGGCGTATGCAAGGATAGAGATACCGGCCACAGAGGCTTTTGGTGCCGCAGCGGTCTACGCGGAGCAGCGTTCGTTGCGCGCGGAGTCGGTCTGTGGCTATTCGACTGTCACAGGTTCGACTTGCTGGTCAGAGAACTTCGCTCGAATCGCGTCAAACTCTCCCTGGCATTCCAGGAACGCCCGAACGAGTTCCGGGTCGAAGTGCTTGCCGGATTCCGCCTGGATAATGCGGGCCGCGTCTTCGTGCGAGCGGGCCTCTTTGTATCGCCGACGGCTCGAAATCGCATCATAGGCATCGACCAGGGCGACGATGCGAGCCGCCAGAGGTATCTCCTGGCCTTTGAGTCGTCTTGGATAGCCCGTACCATCGAATCGTTCGTGGTGGCAGTGGGCAATTTCTACACACATCTGCAGCAGCGGTACCGGATGATTCGGGTCGATGGCCCGGGAGAGCACGCGACGCCCGATGTCCGCGTGCGTTTTCATGATTTGGTATTCTTCATCCGTCAGCTTACCCGGTTTCGTCAGGATATCGTCGGGAATGCCCACTTTTCCGATATCATGCATCGGGGCAGCCAACGTCATCGAATCCACAAACTCCGCCGTGATCTGGTCGGCATAGCACGATGAGCGTTTCAACTGCTTCGTGAGCAACTTCGCCGTTTTGGCCACGCGTTCCAGATGTCGGGTGGTTTCCTCGTCACGATACTCCGCCAGATGCCCCACGGTCTTGAGTAGCACCCGCACCGAGTGATGCAGCCGATCACGTCGACGAATGCTTTCCGTCGCGATCGCAGCGGCATCGGCAATCGACCGCAAACACTCCACGTCTTCATCGCACCACACCGTGCCCTCTTCCGGAGCCACATGGACCACGCCGAGCAGCTCGCTCTGGTCGTCAAACGAGGAACACATCAACGGCACACTAAGAAAATCTCCAGGCGCTTGATGGTCGCAGGACGCCTGTGGACGGGCTTCGACCGCCAGCGTACAGCACGCATCAAACACACCGCCGGAAACGAAGCCCTTCGCCCCACTTCGCAGCGTTTCCAACGTATCCTCATCGACCTTCACAGACCGCACACAGTGGAGTGTCCGACCGTCACCGGCCACGAGAAACATCGCGATACGAACGCACGCCGTGGTCCGGCGGGCCGAGTCGACCAACAGGTCCACCACGGCATCGATGGTCTCCACCCGGTTCAAATCGCGCATGTATTCATAGAGAATCTGCAACCGCTGGGTTTTCTCGTCTACCTCCGCTTCGAGTTGCGTGTTGAGTGAGTCGATGCGACGCCGCGCGGTGGCGAGCCGATGTACGGTGCGCACTCGGGCCATCAGCTCCGACACATCAAACGGCTTGTGCAGATACTCCTGAGCCCCCGCATCCAGCCCGCGTACCACGTCGGCACTCCCCGAACGCGCAGTCAGAATAATCACCGGAATATCCGCCGTCTGGCGATCGGCTTTGAGCGCCTCCGTCGCGGCGATGCCGTCCATGTAGGGAAGTCCGATGTCCATCACAATCACATCGGGTACGCGTTTCCGGGCCACCTCCACCGCCACGGCCCCGTCGCCGGCCTCGATCACCTCGAAGCCGTTCGAGCGCAACTGCGCCGATAAGATGAACCGAAGCTCGGCCTCATCCTCCACCACCAATATCAAACCACGTCCGGACTCACTCATGGTGTTCCATCGCTGTTAGCCCCCATCTAGATGTACCCACTCATGCATCGGCTCGGCAGGCCCATCACCCTACTTGGCACCGGACAACATATAAGGTCCGAAAATTTCGCAGTGGACACCGCACACGGGGATGGAGGCCTTGGCCACGCCCAAACGGAGGCCGCGGACCGGTCATTTGACAGCCGATGATCGGCAACTATGCTCGGCGGGTACGAAGTCCTCGTGGCACAACTGGACAGCGCGTCGGCCTCCGAAGCCGAAGGTTACAGGTTCGAGTCCTGTCGGGGACGTTACCAATTCCCGCCCAAAAACCGACTTGCTGATGCCGTATGGCCCGATTACGGTCGCAATTCCAGGCGAGATTACAATTCGTGTGGAGTTTGCCGGCCCTCGCTTGGCCCTCATCCGGCCGGGCAGTTTTGAGCCCTTGGCGCATGAGACGCGCTCCGAGAACCCGCCAATCAAGTGTCACGCCACCCTATCGGACCGTGGAGTCGTCATGGTGGATCACCGTTTGAACCTGCTCGATGAGCTTTTTGAGATCACCGTCGCAATGTTTTTCGGCGAAATGCTCCAGCGGAACGGGGGGTGGATTGTTCTTGCAGTCCCGACACATGCCGTATGTCACGAGAACGTCGAAAGCGATGGGATGCGCCGTGAGCAGTTCTCGCACGGTGGTACTGCCTGTGATGGCCAACATAATCATGACTCCAAGACGTTCTATCCAACCTGGGATTATGGTCGCGAAAAACATTGATCGCAAGCGCAAGTACCACGGTCGACAAAAGGCAATCCGGCTATCAGATGGCGAACCTCACTACGACACTAATACCCGCTGCTAGGCACGCATGAGGAAGCGTTCAAACTCTTTCACACGCGGCGGTTGCTTGCCCCTGCCCGGCTGAATCGTAAACCCCTCCTTACGAAGCTTCGCAGCCTGCGCCCTGACACCACCGGGGTACTTTTCGTTGAGTTTGCCGTCGTCCTTGATCGTACGCCAATAGGGCGTGATGCGTTTCTTTCCGGCGGTGCGATCCTCCTCGGCTGCGTGAGCGGCGATGTTGATGAACATACCGGCTGTCAGCGCACACGAGACCGTCGCACCTGCCTCCTCGGCCAGTCGCGCCCGTATCCACGAACCGGTAGCCAGCTTCCCCTTGCGAACCTTCCGCATCAGAGCCTCCACCTTTTTCGGTTCGGGAATGAGGATGGTTCCTTTCCCGAGGCGTTTCTGCCTCGGTGGTGGGATCGGTGCGATCTTTCCATGATTCGGATGCTTCCGCTCAAGCTTCACCCGCCATGTGTTACCCTTAGCGAGTTTCCATGTAGTCTTGCTCATCGGTATCCTCCTCTTCTGAATGTGCTCGGAAGTTCATCGCACGGTCTGCTCGGATTCTATCCGAAGCTGCGTGACGAGCCACTGGGAGCGCATCACACGTGCGACGGGTGCGTAGCCCACCTGTGCGCAACGACTACTCCCACCATACGCCAAAGTGCTTATTAATGAGACGACGATTCAGAGGCAACCTCCCGGGACATATTACCGGACGAGCGTGTGTTGTTGTAGATACGAATCCCATCTGATAAAATGCTACCGGTGGCACGGCGTTAGCGAAAGCACCTGTGTGAGCCGACGGTGCCCAACCGAACGGGGAAAAGATGGCGTTCCCAATATGCTCTTATAGCAACGGTGCGCCCGGGTTGTCTGTGGTTACACGGAGACGGATTATGAAATCGTGGAAGAGTTATGCATTGTCAGCGCTGTTGATCTGGACGAGCGGTGCGTATGCGCAGATCAATGTGGGATCCGACGGGAGCGACGGCGCGTTTGAGCCGGTCGCGAACGTAGAGGTGGATCTCTCATTGGCCGGCACCGGGCCCGGCACCGGCGTGTACGACGCGACGGAGTGGGCCGTCATCTTCAACTACACGTCTGTGACGATTCCGTCCGGGGTCACGGTGACGTTTAAGAACCACCCGTCGGGTGCGCCCGTCATCTGGCTGGTCAGCGGCAGCGTGACAATCGCCGGTACCGTATCGCTCGATGGTGAAGGTAACACCGGTACGGCGGCAAGGGCTCCCATCCCCGGACCCGGTGGCTTCCGTGGCGGCCGCGCATTCCTGAGCCTGGAAAGCGAAGGGGCGGGAGGACATGGCCCCGGTGGGGGCAATTATGATCCCACCTCGAACCACCACGGTGTCGGTGGCAGCTATGGAACCCTGGGCGGAAACGTCACGGTGGAGTCCACCTACGGCAATGAAAAAATCGTTCCGCTTATCGGCGGGTCCGGCGGTTCGTCCGGGCGATCGACGGCCGGACGCGGTGCTGGTGCCGGCGGTGGTGCCATCCTCATCGCCGCGAACAACACCATCACGCTGACAGGTTCTATCCATGCAGACGGCGGTGGAACGAACACTTGCTGCGGCGGTTATTTCAGCGGAGGCGGCAGTGGCGGAGGGATCCGGCTGATAGCCGATCTCGTCACAGGCGGTGGGTCGCTTCTTGCGAGAGGCGGTACCGGCATCGGTGCCGGCGGCAAGGGACGCATACGAGTCGAGGCCAACACCAACGAACTGACGCACGCGGGCGATCCCACCTACACCCAGGATTTTCCAGATGTGCCCCCGATGATTTTTCCACCTGCTGCGTCGCCTGTCATTACGGTGACGATGTTGACCGTCGGTGTTACCGACATTCCGGTTCCGATCGACCCGTCGGCCAAGTTTGAGTTTCCATCGCAGGACGTCAGCCTTGACGCCGTGAACCCTGTGACGGTTCATCTGGCGGCTACCGATGTTCCGCTCGATTGGGTGGTCGAGGTGCGTGCAGTTGCGAAATCCGGATCGGCCGTGACGGCCATCGCCGACCCACTCGTGGGGACCGTGGGATCATCGACGACAACCGCGTCGATCACCCTGCCGCGCGGTTTCACAGCGATTCAGGCACGCGCCGCGGCACCAACGCCCTAGAAGCAGACCACCGGGCTCGCGTGCAATGCATTCACGCGACATCGCCGGTGCGATCCTCTTCCGTGCCAGACGGGTAACGACTGGGCCTCGAATCGGAATTCGGACATGACTTCGCTAACGAAAAGGTGGCTGAGCCTTGTGCTGCTCACGGCGGTTGCGCTCGCCGCACCGTCGTTTGTGCCTGGTGTGTTCCCCGATCAAGCCGCGGGGGCCACTCCCGGCGTCGCTGCGCCTCTTCCATTCGTAATAACTGACTGGTCGACCCGCGAATTCGTGGTTAATAACCACACAACGGAGCCGTTCTCGTTTTCCGATGCGGTGTCACGTGAGTGGAGCCTCAGAAACGAGTCGACCGCCGGCGCGGGCATGGCCGATGCCATCAGTCGCGCAATCAGCCTCTTCAACCAGTCCTCGACGCCGCCCGCCACTGTCGATGCAGTGTCACGCGAGATTTCCCTCTTCAATCAACCAACGGCCCCCATCGTCATCACCGATGCCGCCTCCCGCGAGTTCAGCGTGAGCAACGAAGTGCTGGCTGTCTGGGTCTCGACCGACGCCGTCTCGCGTGAATTCAGCGTGAGCAACGAACCGCCGCCCGCCCTGACCGCCACCGACACGATATCGCGTGAGTTCAGCGTGTATGCGCCCACGCCCGATCTCCAGGTGACGTCGTTATCCGCGCCGTCCGAAGTCCGAGCGGGCGAGCCCTTCACCCTCGCCTATAGCGTCACCAATACCGGCGACGACGTCGCAACGGGAAGTTGGGTTGATCGCGTTTTCCTGTCGGACGACGACCAACTTGGCGGAGACACGGAGCTTCGCGTGTACAGCTTCGACGGGCCTCTGGCCATCGGTGAGACCTACAGTCGTGCGGAGGTGTTCACGTTCACTGCCACGCCGGGGCTGTATCACCTTTTCGTGGTGGCGGATGCGGACCTGGCTCTCGAAGAGGCGGACGCCGACGACAACAACCTCGCTTTCACCACGATGAACGGAGCCGGCATCGACTACGGTGCCACCGTCACAGCGAGCGTCGATGTCGCCCAGGCCGGTACCTCCGTCGTAATCAGCGGGACGGCGTTCTGGCTTGACACTCTTGATCCCGCACCGCAAGTCCAAGTGGCCGTGAGGATTCGCCTCAAAAACACCCGGCGAGAGTTCTTCCCGGTGACAGACGCGAGCGGCGCATTTGCGTTCGTGTTTGATCCCGCACCGGGCGAGGCTGGCGCGTATACGGTTTTCGCCGATCACCCGTTGGTGACCGAAGATCCCAGCGTCCCGCAAGACTCTTTTATTCTCGTTGGGATTCAGGCCGAGCCGGATAGTGAACTTCTCCAGATCGTCGCAGGGGAGCAGGTCGCGGGAGCGGTGACGCTTCGCAACCTGGGTGACACGCCCCTGGCTGGGATATCGGCAAGCGTGTCCGGCGCACCAGCCAACGTGACCGTCGGTGTCACCGCGCCGATCGCGCTCGCGCCATTAGAAGCGGGCGTGCTCAGCTACACCATTGACACGCAGGCGGATGCGGCCTCTCAAGATGTGGTTCAGGTGGCTATCACCTCCGCGGAGGGTGCCGCGGAAACATTCGAGTTGGCGTTAGACGTCCGACTGGCGGCACCAGTATTGGAAGCAACTCCAACCGCCTTGTCGGACGGCATGGTACGCGGCGGACAGACATTTGTGGACTTCACGATAACCAATGTCGGTGGGCTGGCCACAGGACCGATCACGGTCGATACGCCGGGGCTTCCCTGGCTGAGCGTCTCCAGCGCGCAGCCGTTGGCACCGTTGAACATTGGCGAATCGACCGTCATTACCCTGCGGCTCGCACCGGCTGTCGATCTCCCACTCGGTCCTTACACGGGCGCTGTCATCGTTAGCGACCCCACCACCATGCTGAATGTTCCCTTCACCTTCAATGCGATATCCACGGCGACGGGCAACCTGAATGTGTACGCAACGGATGAGTTCACCTATTGGGCTGTGGACACCCCGCCAGTGACTGGTGCGTCCGTGACGGTGCGGGACGTGCTCACTGGTGCCGTGGTGACCTCGGGTCAGACGGACGCGAGCGGGTTCGCGCTGTTCCCCGGGCTGACGGAGGCGTATTACGACGTGGAGGTCACCGCACCGGAACACGGCAGCTTCCGTGGTACCGTCCTGGTTTCCGGCGGTCAGACGCGCGAGTTGGAGACGTTTCTCACGCGTCAGTTGGTCAACTATTCCTGGAGTGTCTTTCCGACAACGTTTGAAGATGAATATCTGATTTCAATCGAGGCGGTTTTTCAAACCACCGTGCCGGCACCGGTGATTACCATCGAGCCCGCATCGGTGGACCTGCGTCTCATGCAGGGCGAAACGATGCAGGTTGATTTCACCATTACCAACCACGGGTTGATTACCGCAGACGCCGCCCAGCTCAATGTTTTTGATCATCCGCAATACGAAATCACGCCGCTCGTGACCGACATCGGCGATTTGCCGGCGCAAACGTCCGTCACCATCCCAGTCGTCATCCGCAATAAGTTCTTTTCACCGGCGGCGGTAGCCGGCACCGCCCCCTGTGTGGGGATTCGGTTTGAAGCGGTTTACTCGTTGGTCTGTGGCATCAGACGTTCCTACTCCGTTCCGGTGTTCTTTGCGATCCCGACCGGTAACTGCGCGGGTGGTGGCGGCAGTGGATTTCCATTTCCTCCCCCGTGTGACGGTTGCACGGCAGATATTCCGACTGGAGTGCCAATCTTTAGCGAGCCCATACCTTGCAGCAGTTGCAGTGGCCCGGAATGCCCGGCGGCAATCGCGTCTTGCTTTATCGGGTTTACGCCGTTCGGTTGTCCCCTGGCGCTGGCGCAGAACTGCGGCGGACCCAACTCTGCAGCCGGCTTCCAAAAGTGCGCCATCGGTGCGCTAAAGGGTTGCGTGGCCGGTGCCATAAAGCACGTGGGCCCGTTCCTGGGCCCGGCCGTCAACCTTTACGATTGTGTCCAAACCATACCCTGCGCCTGTGACTGCGACCCAACGGATCCGAGCTACAAGAATCCCAATTGCCCCGCCGGTCAGATCGCGGCCGTGGGACCACCGTTGGATCCATTGATCGCGGAGGCGAAAGACGGCTTGGTGCTTAATCTCACGACGCACATCAACCGCGTCTCCGCCATGGTGAACGCGCTGGCTGAGCCCTTCGGCGATACCAATTGGCTACGCGCCCCCACAGACGCCGATACCGAAACCCTCAACGACTGGATCAGCGCGTTCGATGCGGCCACCGACGACAACACCGATGGGGGAGCCAGCGTCTCCGCCGCGGAGCGGGCCCAGTTGCTCGGGCTTCCACTTCCAAGTCACCGCACTGTGGCGGACGCCGAACTGTTTCTTGACCGCTGGAACCGCACGTTGGAGTATGAAGCTCTGGGAATCTTTTCCGTAAACGACGTGCCCGTGGGGATGAGCACGGACTTCATCGCCCGCGACCGTATGGATCAGCTCATGAGCGACGCGTTGGACGCGGAAGCGGCCAACGCGGCCGAGGGCTTCGATGAAATGCTCGCAGGTCTTTACAACGCATTGGAGGTGCTCGCGCTGGCGAAACAACCGGCGTTCCCGCCTCAAACGGGATCACAGCAGTCTAGCGGCGGGCGCGTCGCAGCCCCCGAGGACGGCATCTGCGCCCGCGTGCGTATTCGCATCGAACAAGAGGCCGTAATCTCGCGTTCGGCGTTCTCTGCGGTCTTCGAGTTGGAAAACGCCAGTGATGTCGACTCGCTGGACGCGGTATCCGTCACACTGTTTATCAAGGATGAAAACGGTACTCCGGCGGACTCACTCTTCGGCGTTCCCGCTCCGGACGTCACGGGACTCCCCGCCGTGGATGGAACGGCTTCCCTCGGTCCTGTGTCGTCCGCTTCGGCCAGTTGGCTCATCATTCCCACCAGCGACGCCGCGCCAACGCAGCCGACCCTCTACCGCATTAGTGGCGAGCTGACCTACGAACTCAACGGAAGCCTCATCACCGTACCACTGTTTCCCGCTGAGATTACCGTGATGCCCAGCGCGCAGCTCGACCTCGACTACTTCCTCGAACGTATCGTTTACAGTGATGACCCGTTCACGCCGGAGATCGAACCGGCGGTGCCGTTTTCCTTGGGCGTGATCGTACAAAACAGCGGCGCGGGAGAGGCTGTGAACATGCGTATCACGTCGGCGCAACCGGAGATCATCGAGAACGATCGTGGCCTGCTGATCGACTTCTCGATCATCGGCGCGCATGTCGGCGTGAACCCAGTATCGCCATCGCTCACGGTGAATCTGGGTACGATCGCGCCGGGTGCCACGCAGTTGGCACGCTGGCTGATGACCTCGACGCTAGAGGGGCAGTTCGTGGAATACGCCGCTACCTTTGAGCACGTCACCGGGCTGGGCGATCCGCGGCTGTCGCTGATTAACAGCGTCGACATATTCGAAATGATTCATGCGGTCAACGTAGATGTGCCGGCGGATGACGGGTTACCCGATTTTCTAACGAACGACGTGGCCGACATGTTTCGAATGGCCGACACGATTCACGGCAGTGACGGCGCGGTGCTACCGGTAACGGCTGTCATCGATGCGGTCATCGACGCACCCCCCACGGGGAATGATCTGGTCGTGCAGGTGACCACGCCCACCACGCCCGCCGGCTGGGCCTACATCCGCCTGGATGAGCCGAGCACCAATCTTTTCAAGCTAGCCAGCGTGGTGCGGTCTGATGGGCGGGTCATTCAGCTTGATACCAACGCATGGCAAACGCACCGCTTTGTGCGCCCTCCGGACGATCCGGATTATGTGGAAGACTTCCTCCACATTGTCGATATTGAAACGACGGGATCGTATACCGTCACCTACCTTCCGTTCCCCGATGCGGACAACGACAACATCCCTGACAACGCGGATAATTGTGTCGACGTACCCAACTTCAATCAGACCGACGGTGACAACGACGGCGTGGGTGACGCATGCGACAACTGCATGCTGGTCGAGAACCCAGACCAAACGGACGGAGACCGCGACGGTGTTGGTGACCTCTGCGACAACTGCCCGGCCGTAGCCAACACGAACCAGGCGAACGACGACACAGACACCTTGGGAAACGCCTGCGATAACTGCCCACTGCTCGACAATGACTTGCAGGCCGACAGCGACGGCGACGGTGTCGGACAACTCTGCGACAACTGCCCCGACCTCTTTAACACCAACCAGGAGGACTTCGACGGCGACGGACCGGGTGATGCGTGCGACAACTGCGCGTGCCTGGCCAATGCGGACCAAATGGACAGCGACGGAAACGGCGTCGGTGACGCCTGCGAAGGTACCCTCACGATCGTGGCGAGCATGCCACCCACCGGTGCCATCGACGCACGGATCCCGACGAACCAAGACGGAGGCGGGCGCTTCGGCTGGAGTACCGTTCAAATCACACTTTCGGGTGACGCGTCGTCGGCAGTCGCCGGCGATTTCGCCGTGACGGAGCTCGGTGGTGACGGCATCGCGCCACACATCGCGCTCTTGACACTCGTCAATGCGGATACCGTGGAGCTCACGCTCGACGACCGAATCGAACCCGGCGCACGAACGGTGCTCACCCACAAGGCGAGTTGCACGCGGGTCTGCCTGGGTTATCTCCCGGGTGACGCGGATCATGACGGCCAGAGCGGACCGCCCGATATCCTGGCCATCATCGACAACCTCAACGGAATATGGGCACCGTCCATGCCGATCTGGCAGTGCGACGTGGATCGAAGCGATATGTGCGGCGCGCCCGACATCCTCGCCGTCATCGACCTACTCAACGGGGCCGGCTCGTTTACCCCGTGGAACGGCCGCTCGCTCCCGGCGTGCCCGCCGGAGTAGCAGCTCAAACGATCGAACAGGGTGACGCGCCAAAAGTGTCTTGCACCCACCTCTACCTTACGGTCCGACGTACTCTTGCTGTAGCCTGGCAAAGTCTTTCAGCGTAATGCTGCCGTCGGCGTCGGTATCAAAACAGGGACACGGAGCCGCATCAATACCAAAGCCCGGTCCCCACATGCACACCGAAAAAAATTCATGATCGAACCCGTTCACAAGGCCGTCTTCGTTGCAATCCGTAGGGGCGAGGCCGAACCAAAAGCCACCGGCCAGCGCGAACCCACCGCCGGTCATCACGCCCGTGTCGGGCTGCCCAATCGTTCCCGAAAGCTCGAAGTCACCGCCGACGCTTTGCATCACACCCCCACCGTCCATGGTGGAGCGACTGATGGCAAACTGCGGCGGCCCACCGCTAAGCGTGTGTCCGAAAAAACCGATCGCAATCGCTACCAGCCACGCAATCACTTTGGCGCCGGATCGCCTCATCGTGCCCCCCCCCCTTTTCGGCTTTGCTGCCGCGCCAAAAGGGACTCCAACCGTTCGATCCGCGCGAGCAGCGAAGCCGCATCGATCGGTGTACGGTCGGGCGAGCTCGGGGGCGTCGCCACCGGACGACCTGGAGCTTCCGTTCTTTTTCGCGCCGATGCTTGAGATACTGCAGGCTTGACGGCCGCGGAATTGACGCTGGCGGGTGGCACCGACCCGGCACTGGCCGCAATCGAAGCGCTGTCGCGAAGCGTGGGCCGGATCACCTGAAATCCCTCATGCCCCGATCGCACGTCGATGAGCAGGTAGTCGAACTCGTACGTCCCCTTTCCGCCCATGAGCTCCTCCACGATTACCTGGCCATTCTGCATGCCCATAAACGCAAGCCCCTTGGAAGCCGCGGATTTCGGAGTGAGATGTACCGTCAGCGAGGTGTGGCTACAGACATCGGAAAAGTGATCGGGGAGGGTAATCGTGGCGCGGCCGTTGCGCAGTGTGGCCGTTCCACGGTAGTAGGCGCCCGCCTCCGGTCCTTCGAGAGAGGCATACCAGATATCCGTCGAAGCGTCTTTCGGATTGGCTACGCAAAAGGACTTGACGTCACCAAACACCTCGCCCTGCCCGAAAATGTTCACCCGAATCCCCGCTCTAGTTTGCCCCGCGTTGTCCCGAACGGTGATTTCGCCATTGTCTGAAGAGGTCACAAACATGGCCGCCCTCGATCCACCCGAGCGGCCATAAATACTCACGAGTCCCAGATCGTTATCAACTGCTGAACTACCGACCAGAACATTTCCTGAATTCGGTCCGTTCAACTTAATTCGACCGGAAACCTCTCCACTGATCAGGGGCGAGGGTCCGACCTGAACCATTTTTCGTCCTGCGGCATCAAAGACCTCGATCTCACCATCGTCGTCGCGGTTGCTCGGGTTTTGGAAGGTGCTGATGCCCATTCTCACGCGTGTCGCACCGGAGGCGTTAACCGTACGAATGTCACTCTTCACCTTAACGTCACCGGAGAGCAGAATGTCATGCACTCCATCATCGCGCCCAAGCTGCAATACCTTCCCCGAGAAACCGCTCCCCGTGATCTGGATCCGGAACTTCTGGTTCGCTACGTCGCGGGAGAAGACCAACTGAGGATTCAAACCCAACCGAATACTGGATTCGTCACCCACACCGACCTGCAGAAGACTTTGCGGACTCGTCGTGCCGATGCCCACGTTGCCGTTGTGGAGAAGCCGCATCAGACTCTTATCGCCCTGGGTCTGAATATCCAAACCACCCTGGGCGGCCGGGCCACTGCCACCGACGCGAAGTCGCGCGACATCGTTCAACCAAGATAAACTCACGTTAGCCGCCTGATTCGTCGGATCGACGACAGTCACACGCCCGCCACTCGCACCGCTACTTCGAATCTCTCCGACCACATCGAGTGACACCGACGGACTGGTCGTACCGATGCCGACGCGGCCACCTCCGGTGATCCGCATCCGTTCCATCACGTTCCCGTCACTGACACTTCGCGTGTGAAACCTCAAATCAGCCCAATGGACATTCGGGTCGGCATTTCCGCTGAACTCAATCCGTGCCGAAGATTCCAGGCTGCCGCTTTTCGTGTAGTCGATCATCATGTTGACAGGCGAATACGAGGGCGCTACGGCCAAGACATGACCGATCACGAGGTTCGTACCCGATCCTGGTGCGTCGAAATCAAAGGATCGCAATCGAATGCGTCCACTAACCTCCACGCGGTCTTGCGTGCCGGATAAACTTCGGTTGATTGTCATCACTTTCGTTGTCGGCACACCGGAGAACACCGTCTCAAACGTCATCCTGGGGGTTCCCGAGGTGTCGTAGTACATGTCCATACCGTGATCGTTGGAAGATCGCAGAGAGAGACGCCCAGCCTTTTCGCTGGTGTCCGTGGCCTGTATTTTAATCGTCGGGTTATTAGCCCCTTTCAGATCCAGCAACTCGGCCGGAACCCGATGCCCCACCGCAATCTGACCCGCATCATCTACATACAACCCCCGTGTCTGGAGCGACTGCGGCGCATACGTCACCAACTGCCTCGGCGAGAGCGTCGTATAGACCGGCTCCACACCAACCCCATCCCACGCCGGACTGCGTACGGCCACTTCGAGAAATCGGTTGTCCCCATCGAACAAGGCCGCCGGAAAGTTGACCGGCACAGAGAAGAGTCCGTTGTTGATGGCGGTGTCAAACAGCGTCAACGTGGTGCCGAGTTGATCCCCGCCCCTGGCCGTCGTCCAGAGAGACAGTTGAATGTCGATCAAGCCGTCCACCGGACGACCCAACGCCTTGAGCTGCCCCTGATAGGTGAAAATCGGCGGAAGCACCGCGGCGCAGTTAAGCTCACACGTGCTCCCCGGTCCCTGGTAGGTGCCGGTCAGCGCTTCGCAATTGTCGCGGGTCTCCAAAGAGCAGGTGTTATCCGAGAAGCAGCACGCGGCGACACAACCGGCCACATCGCAGAGCGTACCATCACCCACGTAATCCCCCACGACCGAATCACATCCTAGTTGATCCGTGCTGATACAAGTCCCATCGCCGAGGCAGCACGCGCCGCTCTGCGCGCGGGACACACCGTGACCGCACAGCACAATCACTGAAACGATGGATACATAACGATAGAAAGTGCGCATAGCACGTGCCCCCTCAAAAGACATTGGTAACGCTTATGGTAGTGCAGCGGCCCGCGGAGGGGGCAAACCTGTTCCGGCCTCTGGACTCGCCGGATTATAGCTGCCTCGTAGGGGAAAAGAAAGTCGAACGACGCCATATCAGCGTGAATCACGGGCACCACCGGTGGTTCGATCACCGGCGTGTACAAAGAAGCGGCGTAGCGATTGAGTCAACCACTACGCCGCTCACACTGTTACCAACAACCGTACCCACCCACAGGTCAAACATTCAGCATCCCGCGGGCATCCGGTCAGAGTCAATCAACTGATTATGGGGCCGTCGGGCATCCAACGGACAACGTCTCACCATTCCAAGACTTATCGAAGCCGGCCCCGTTGAGCAGGTCGATCACACCCAGGATGTCCGGCGCACCGCACTGACCGCTCAGGTCAACGTCACACTGCCAGATACCCTGCTGAACCAGACCATTCAAGCCGTCGATAATCTCAAGAATATCGGCGGGCGAAGCCGTCCCATCACCATTCACGTCGGCCGGCAAACGCCCCCAACAGACCTTGTTGGTGTTGTCGCCGCAGAAGGCGAGGCAAAACCAGCGCTGGGCGAGCACCGATCTCGTAAAGTCAATCTGAATCGTTCCGCCGCCGAGATTCGTGACGACATCCACTCTTGATTGCGCAAAGCCACCACCACCAACCGTAGATTCAAGAATGTCATTCGCCGTCAGAAACCCGCCTACTTCGCTATCAAACGTCACCTGAACGGAATCCAAACCACGACGCGGGTCGCGGGGGAGTGCGTTCGGATCTTTCGGATATCGAGCATCAATCGCACAGTTGGGCGGTTCCGCGCTGACCACCCGCGGGCAACCGCATGATTCCGCGCCACAGGTCGTGTTGTCGCCTTCATATGCACCACCCAAAGCGGCGCAGGTTTCCGGCAGCATAACCTCGCAAGCGTTCGCGCCTAAGCCCGTACAACAGGCACCCACAGTGCCGCACGGAGCGAAAACCATCTCCAGCGGCACAGACGACACAACGGCATCAACGCCACTGGGCTCGGTAAAGAACGTCACGGTGGGATCGCTCGACACGTCCAGCAGGAACGTGCCACTGGCCGCGCTGCTCACTTCCAAGAGAATCGTGCCGGCATAAAACTCGCCGCCCGTGTCCGGGGTGCCCGCTCCGCCAAACGTGGTGCACCCGTACACGTAATCAGCCTCAAATGTTTTCACAAGGCAAATGGAGGCACCATCGGCCATGATGAAATCGGCTCGGGGCGCACAGGCGGTGGAACTGGCGCTGTCACACTGATTATCCGGCGTCGCACACAGTCCGCCCGTATCACCGGAGTCGAAACTGTCCAAACACTTCCCATCCACACAGGTAGGCGTGCTACAAATACCGCCACCCGTACACGGTTCCATGTCACACAGCTGGCCATCACGCAGCCCACCAATGCACATCGGACGACAGGTAATCGGCGCGTTGACGCAATTGATCCCCTCGTTAGTGGATGTCGCATCGCACACACCGCGACCGTTGGTCCCCGGATTGGAGGCGTGGCTGAAAAAAGCACCCGCCGGTCGGAGAAGCTGTTCGTCAAAGTGGAGCGGCTTGATCACATCACAGCGATTCGGAGGATCCGGCGTCATCAACGTCGTATTGTCCAAACTCACTTGCCACACGGAAACGCTCGTGAGTTCTCCAGCCCATCCGCTGACCAAAATCTCGGCCTCAACAAAATCTCCCGGGCTCAGATTCACGGAAGAAGCCGGCGCAGGAAGCTTTATACCATTCACACCTACCGCCACCACCTTCACGGTAATAGCTTCCACCGTCGACAGTGATAGCAAACTGACGCCGATGGCCACCAGCCCGATGCGTCGCGACACTCGTTTCATCGCTTGTCCCCTTGTCCTCGCAATTCCAAGTCGTAATAGTTCTATTCACGAAGCGCAAACGCAGCGCCACGCAGTCTACCTAGTCTAGCCAAATCAAAAACGCTTCTCAAGCGCCCTACCGCGTAATTAACCACAATTACCTAGTCCGATATTCCCCACTGGCAGCGGACTCCGGAAGAGGGTCCAGTAGTACACAGCACAAAGAGCCTCATAGACAGAGCCCCATCCATGCACATATCCAAACTCATCCACCGAACTATCAGCCGGATACCCCTTCACTGACAGCAGCCCACCTCTTAGGCTCCTTCGTCGTACGCCCGACCGCGACCATCAAACCCTACGCGGAAAGCCACACAAGGACCGACACGCCGACATCAATCGGATCAAACGACACCCCAGACGCCGATTATAGGGGTGCAAGCCCAAAATGTCCAGCACCCGACCGTATAATATACATCGCTGGGTGCGTGACCAAATCGGCCGCCGTGAACCACGGCAGAACCGGTCGTTCCTCTTGCCCCAAGACGGAAGGCTGCCCCCCTATCCGGCAAGACCACACAAGCCAGGACCGAGGTTATCGGCCCGCTCACACGGATCGCACCTCCTGAATCATCAAACAACCCGAACAAAAAAAGAGGAACCACCTGGGAAAAACCCGGCAGTCCCTCTCAACAAACAAACTACCACCGACCGACAGGCGGATCACCCAAGGCCGGTACGGAAGACGAGCCGAAAAACCGCCTGGGCGGGTCGAGCCTCATCGGGCTCGACCCGCGCCGAAGCGTCTCACTCATCTTATCCGAAACTACCCACTACGGCGTACAGCGTCCACAACCATCGACACAGCCGCCATCGATACAGAGCTCACCGGCACCGCACTGGTTATCCGCAGTACAGGCTACCGCACCACACGTCACGCTGGACGGGCAGGTGCAGAAACCGGTAATACCAAGAGCCGTTTCGAAGTCTCCACCCAAGAACGAACCCACGTCACGGGAAATGTCCTTGAAGTCAATACCCACCGTCGGCCGGACCAGGTTCGGTCCAAGCTGCAACTCGGCCTTCGACGGAACGGTCGGATCACCAAGGAACTTGTTCACATACGCACTGATGTCCTTGAAGTCCGGGAACACGCCCGGCGAGCCGGAGTAGAACGGAATCACCACATCACCAAACACACCCTGCGTCACCACCAACGGGGTCGACCAGCAGGTCTCATCCGTCGTCAGGTTCGGACAGGAGGCACTCGCCCGCTGAATCTGGTACTGGGCCAAAGCCGTCTTCTTACTCGGGATCACCTCAGCACCATACACCGCGATGCTGGTGAAGACACTGAAGTCCGTAGCGACCGGATCACAAACGAGCTGCGCCGCCGTGAACGTCTTACCCGGGTCGGCCGTGTTACCGTCAGGAGCGGTGTACGGAGTACTCACGTACAACGCCGTGGGAGCACCGGTCATTCCCGGCGTACTCAGCGGCTTCACACGAATCACCTCCGGACCCACACTACCGGCAGCAGCGCTGATCTCAAGATAACGCTGCCCGTGATCGCCCGCGGAGCTCATGTCCACAGGAGGTGGCGGCGGCGGAGCATTACCCGTCTGAAGCGTGATGGTAATGGTACCCGCACCCTCTTCACTACCCTGACCGGGGAACCCACCAACACGAATCAGGAAGCAGTCGCCTGCCGTCGCATCACCGGAGATGAAACCACCGGCACCGTTAAGCACGCCGTCGCAGTTCTCATCAGCGGTATTGGTGATACCACATCCGCCAGCCGTATGCGGCGGATCAGTAATCCACGCGGCCAGAGCCTGGTTATCCTCTCCGTTGTCGACGGTCGACGGACACCGACACTGTGTCGGGTTGGCGTCATCGCGGAAGGCCATAATGATGGTATCAATACCACCACCTGAGGCCGGTCCCACCGCACAGGTGGAGAAGGTCACCACGCCATCCTCCGGCGCGATAAACGTATACCAGATGTCGCCGGAAATCTGAGCGACATCGCCAAGTTCCGAACACACACCGTTATTGTTACCGTCCGAGTTACTACAGGTGTTATCAAACCGGACCGTACCCTCGACCACCGGGGTAATCACACCCACGTTAGCCACGACATTGTCGCAGAGGTCGTTCGCCGGAGGACCGGCCTCACAGGTGAACGTGCCGCAGGTATCCTCGATACGCCACCGGCTTGTCGTCGCCAGACAGTCACGACGATTCTCATCCGTACAGGTCCCGTCGCAGGTGCAGCAGTAGCCCACCGGCGTGCCACACGCACCCGACAGGAAGTCGGTGCTGAGGCAGAAGGCCATGTCCCGGTTACGCGCCGACGACGGACCATAAGACCCGTTACCACCGATCGCCGAGAAGTCGTTGTTCGCCGTATCCACCGTCTGCCAGCCCCAGAAACAGGTGCCGTCCAGCGTATTCACCACTTCAAGCCAGTCACACGTCGCACCCGACGCATCCAACCCGGTAATCGGGGTGGCAGAGATGTCGAGCTGATACGCATACAGAGGGATCTGCGCCAAAATCTCGTTACTACTGTTGGGTACGATCTTTTTGACGATGTTGGAAGGTCCAACACTCACCTCAGCGACGACGTTATTCACATCCGGCATGCCCGTGGCATCAGCCGCGTACACGCGAATGCGGAAGTCGTCCTGAATGCCTGCGCTGCAATCCACGGCAGCCCCGTCAGCATCCGGCTGCGAGTACACGCCCCAAACACAGACCGAATCGATCTGGGGGGTAAGCGGAATGAAGTCATCCGCCACATGCACGCCACCACCCGGCAGACCCAGGTCCGAACCGCGCTGGGCCACCGAGTCATCGTTGGCCTGGCAATTGTTCGGACCAAGCGTCTCACAAACCGGACATGGCGAAGGCTGCGCCAACTGCAGCGAATCTCCGACACAAACGCTACCCGGGCAGTTCGAGTCGATCTGACACGACTGACCCACCCTGGTGCCGGATTGACACACACCACCGAAGCACGCCCGACCACCCACGTAAGTACCAAACAGCGAATTTTCGCAGAACGTCTGAGTCATATCGATCTGAGAGTTCTGCTGAGGATCCTCATTGTCAACGCACTCACCCGGACCGGTACAACACGAACCCGTACCACACTGACCGGTGCAGAACGTCTCACCCACACTCTGGTTCGGCGGGGCCAAGAACGAACCGCCGGCATCCTGGCATTCCAGGATATTGACGATCTTGCAATTAGACCCGACACAACAAACCGCATCCGGACAGGCCTCCACCCGAATGTGGAACTGATACTGGTCAAAGTTTCCGCCGAGGAACGACAGAATGGGATACCAGTAATCACCCGCGGTCAACGGACCAAACTGCTGCCAGGCGTTGTCCAGCGTGCAGAAAGGCGCGCCACGAGCATCCGCATCACGATCCGGATGGTTCGGATTCGGCTTCGTGAAGATGGTGTCACCACAAGGACAATTATCGTACAGGATACGGTACGCCGGTATCTTCACCGGGTTCGTACAGCAGTGATCCACCAGCAAGTAACCACAACCGATCGTATCGTCCGCGCGAACGGCCGGATCAACAATCGTAATCTTCTCAAACCAACCCAGCTCCGCACCCGGTGCATCGTTGGGCGGGAAGCAGCTATCGGGAGCCGGAAACGTGCTGGTGGCGCTCGAGTTATCACCCGTCACCGTCAGCACCACGGTCCGCTCACAGGGGTTGCCGGCACAATCGGCCGTGCTGCTGCAGGCCAGGCCATTGTTCGGACCCTGCTGGCAAACCGCACCCGAAGGAATCGTTGCGATGTTCGCCGGAGCCGACTCGCAGTTATCCGCACCGGACAGCACCGGCTGTACGCAGCAGTCGGGATCGCAATCGGTACCCAGACCCTGGAACGTACCACCGAGCGTCGCACAGGTAGAAGCCGTATGATCCTCCTGGCATTCTCCGGTCGACGGAATACAGCAGGAACCCGTTCCGCACGAACTGTTGAGTTGGCAGCCGCCGCCGCAAAGCCCGTTGCCAATACCGGCGCAATCGGCATCCGAAGCACAAGGCGTCAGGAAATCGTCGCACACGCGACCACAGACCGAATCGTTCAGGTCACACGTGCCGGTCGGACAGTCCGCCGCACCGGTACAGGCAAGACCCGTATCACTACACGTTCGGCAAGCGGCCCCCGGATTGCTGCTATCGTTCGCACAAGACGCACAAGCGATGTTGTCACCGAGATAGTTGCCGCCACTGCCGAGACACTCCCAAATCAACAACTCATTGCAAGCCCCACTGACGGGTTCGCAGCAGCCACCTCGCGGCGCGTCCGGGGTTGTGGGTCCTTCCAACTCGAAGGCCAGCACACCAGGAACCGGGTTGCACGTGCCGCCCGGGCAATCAGCCGCGGCTCCGGCGATGGTGCTACAGCCGATGCCGTCATTTGCACCACCGGCGCAAACGCCCAGGAAGTTGGGCACCGAACTCGGTGCGCCAAGGTTATTGGCAATGTAGAGCACGTTCGGATCATTGGTGCCTTGGTCCGTCGCGTCCGTAGAGATCCAGAAGAACTCGCCCGGCGCGGTGATGGAACCGAAAGACTGCAACACATGACCCACGATGAAGCCCTGATCGGGAATCTTCAGCGACGGGGCCAGGTTCAACACATTGACCGACTGAATACCGCCCACGTTGCGAGCCGCCGGGAAGAACACGTCTTCCACAAAGTTGCCGTTCACGTCGTAGAACTCAAACGAAATCCGGCTGTTGGAGAGGCTCGATACGCCACCCGCAAAGCGGAAATACTGCAACGCAATGAAGTTTTCCACGCCGGGAACCGCGCCGACCGCGGCGTAATCGTCACCCAACTTGTGCAACGTGCTGTTGGTGTAGGCATTCGGGAAGGGGGACAGCGAGGTCGGTCCCACCGTCGCGAAAAACTCCTGAGCATCCGAAAGACGGGCACCGATACCACCACCATAGACCGGACAGGGCGGCGTCGCACCTGGCACGATCGAACCGTTGTCACCCGCATACCAACTGTTGGGATCACAGCCGGCGAACGCCACATTGGGGATCAAAGTGGCGTTGGAATCACAGCAACGTCCGAAGAAGCAGTAGGGACCATTCGTGCCGCAACTGTTCGGGTTCGTCGGAACACAGTCGTTAAACGTCTCGCAAGGGGTGTTCGTGATACCAGGACCACCCTGAAGACACTTCTTCTCGAGGCAGAGCGCCGCATCCTGACCGCAGGGGTTACCCGGCGAGGAGCAAAGACCGGAAGGCTCACACACCTCTACGCCATTACAGGTGATGCCGTCATCACAACCGGCGTCATCCACACACGGCGGAACGCATATCGCAGTGCTATCGCCGTTCTCATCACAAACCTGACCGCCAAGCGTGCAGTCGATCGGCGTGCCCGGCTGACAGGTACCCACCGCGCTACCACACTCGATGTTGTCGTTGCAAGCCGCGCCGGTGCCCGCACACACCTTACCAGTGCATACGCCGCCGCCAATACAATCCGTGGCGCGAATACAGGGCTGACCAGCCGTGATGGGATCACCACCCACGCAGATACCCTCACACGCGATGACCGTAGCACCCTGGCACGTCTCCGCACCGTTGCACTCGATACCGTCATCACAGTCGTCGCCGTTCAGATCGCCGGCACCACCATTGTCCACCACTTCGTGCATGCACACACCGGTACCCGGCGCGTCGCCAGGACCAATGTTGCAGATGTCGTCGGTGCAAGGATCACCATCTTAACAGTCGATGTCGAAGGAACAGGCACCGGCCGCAACCACAGCGTTCATACCGCCAAGCGGCATCGGGCCCTGCAACAAACCGGCCGCACGAAGCCGTGACGGCAAGTCCGCGTAGGGGTCCACGGTCACTACCGGATTGACCGGCAGAGAAGCCGGTATCTTTCCGATCTTGATCCGATTGGTCGCCGCACCCACAGCCGCAGTCCCTCCGGATGCGTTGTCGGACATCACGGCCGACCCATGCGATTCCGAAGAAACCGGAGCTCCCTCCAGTCTCAAGCCGAACGCTAACGCGCCGACCGTCAGCACACCTACTACGGAGCGCCAATTACAAGCCATCTTGCCAAACCTCATTTTCCTTACCTCCATTAGGGAAACGTCCCCCAACACCATTCGAGCATACCCTCAAACAGACGTCGGAGACCGACGCCCGCTTGAAGACACACTCAACGTTAGTGGTCAACGACAACGCCGCGACCCAATTCCATATACCTCACCAGCTCCACAGCAACTACCCACCGCCACAGCTACCATCCGAGAGGATGCCGCCCGCTAACGACCACCACCTTCTCTCGAACTTCTCTCGAAGGGGAAGCGCAAGCGCCAACCCACCGACGCCCAGGCCGACCCTCCAAGGCCAAGCCCGCTAACCTGTTCCGCAGCAATCGAACGTCCGGTCGGACTAAGAGCAAGACTCGCTGTCGTTCATACAACCCCGCAAACGACGACCCGCCGACAACCAATCATGGAATCACAAACCACGACCCTCGCCGCACAGATCCGCTTCTTCACCCTTGCCAAACGCACGCACTTTCCCAATCCAACCACACCACAGGCCTTCTGTTGCGTAAACACCAAACCAAACGCACTCCCCAAAGTGCCATGCCATGGCATTACACAACACCGGAACCACTCGAAAAAGCCGACTTGTCGCGCAGCAACGCCGCAACGACCACAGCCAGTCCGATAGGGACCTACAGCAGATTAGCGAAACTGGGCGAAGATTGCAACAGAAAAAAACAAACTCAAGAGATTTCACGACCGAAAAGTTACTTTTTTTCTAGTTAACATCGACTTGGTGCAACCGCACAACGTTTCGAGCGGTCATTATCGCTCGTGAAGTGCCTCACTCATCCCGGGTATGAGCGCCGTGTGCCAGGGCACGCGCGCATAAAAGAAGAGGCGGATCCGAATGAACTCATCCGGACCCGCCTCAATCTTGTTCGCCTGTCCGCGTCGCCTACTACACTGGCAGACGCGATGGCTTGGACCCGACGGGACGACCACGGCTCCTATTCGGCCGCAGTCGACACCCGCAGGTTTTATACAAACTACAAACTACGCAGTCGCGGACTCACGACGGCCGAAGTAGACCTTCGCACTGACGAGCAGCAACAGCGTGAGAACGACCAGACCCCACTCGGAGACGGTCGGAATCGCCTGGAACGTCGCGTCACAAGTCACGGCCGAGCAAACGGTCGCCTTGGTCCACGTCGAATCCGCGAGGGCGTTGCAATCCGCTGCAATGACACCATCCGTGCAAACGCCCACGAGCGAAAGCGGATCGGGATTGATGTGGTTGCAGCAAGCACCCGGAACAGGATCACAGGTGATGTCGCCGCATGCCGCACCCTT
>JAJRSP010000126.1 GCA_024278775.1 Planctomycetota bacterium | reverse complement strand
TCTTCGCCAAGGGAAACGACGTATCCCTGGCTCTTGTGGGTGAGGCTAGTCAATCCCACAAGCGTGTAGTCATTTCTGAGAACGTTGAAATCGATTTGTTGCGAGGTGCTGGTGTGCTTTGCTTGTTGCCTTGCGTAGTCAAGGTCGGCCACGATGCGTGACGCGGCGGCGGCGGCACGGTGTTGTGCGATGAAGTTGGCATATCGCGGTACGGCCATCGCGGAGAGAATACTCATGATAATCAGCACGAGGAGCAACTCGATCAACGTAAACCCCGACGCGGCGCGTGCTCGTCCTCGCTGTGGCGTATTTAGGGGGAAAGGTATTCGGAGTAGCTGGTTCATAGCGAATGTCGGCGTTACTGAATCGTGGCACCGAGTTTCTTAGCCGTTTTCGTGACACCCATGGTGTCAAGCTGCACGTTCGTAGCGCTGATGCCAAAATCCCCGGTAGACAGTACGGCGACCCACCCCACAGAGCCCTTGGCCGGAGTGGCTGCGGCGGGCGTAGCTTTCACATGCACCGTATCCAGATTATTGGCCTTGTTGGTGGGGAAAGGAGCTCGCAAGTAGGGACCAAATAGGAACGTGGTGGTTTTTGTGGGGCTGGTGTTCCCTACGGTGTCGGAGTATTGGGTGAGTTGCTTCTTGAACCAGTTGCCATCGGGTGTTCCAGCGCCGGGAACATAGCCGGGGTAGCTGCCGTGCTCCGCATAGTAGATGTCTATGGCCGAACGCACGTTGGTGAGCGTAGCATCCAGCGCGTTGGCCGAGGCGGAGGCACCGGCGGAAGACACACGCGGCACGGCGATAGCCGAGATGATTCCGATAATCACGACGACGATGACGAGCTCCACAAGGGAGAACCCATGTGACCGTACGCGTGTGTGCTTTGCTGGCAGTGTGGCGCGGTGGCGTTCCATGATCCACCTCAATGGGATGATCGTCACGGCGTGCGTTACGTATACACGCGCTCCGGACAAAGCGTACGATATCACGATTCCGCTCTGCACCAAAGAAGAAAGCCGCCCGAGGGATGCCGGGCGGCTTTGCAGTTTTCGACACGGAACGTTCGCGACTCACCGGATAACAAGTCGGCGGTCAGGCGATGCGCGGAAAGTTCCGTCTAATAGGTGTTGTATAGGACGCTGCCTTCGTCCGCAGCGACGGTGTTAACGATGATCTCGCCGGTTTGATAGTTATACACCCAGCCCGCGGTCGTGGTGGCCTCGACCACAGCCGTGGCGATCGGAACGGTGGTCGTCATGATGACGCCTGAGGCACCAACATTCGGACCGACCGGCGTGGGCGGAAATCCGCGACGCAGGTAGGGTCCGTAAATATGCACGCCGGCCGTCGTACCGACCGCACCGGATGCATCGCTCTTATTGATGAGCTGACTGACCAGGGTGGCTTCGAGACCGTCCGCACCGGGCCAGGCACCGCCGTGCTCTGCGGAATACATATCGATCGCGTTACGAAGACCGGCCAGACTTCCACGCAGGGCGGATTCGCCGGCCCCCTTGGCTCCACGGCTGATACGCGGGACGGCGATGGCTGCAATCACCCCGATGATGACCACGACAATCACTAATTCCACGAGACTGAACGCGCGTGCGTTGCTTGTGCGTCGAAACATGTTACTGAAACCCCCGTTGAAAAAGGCCGCTATATCAACCGAAATACGGTCCTGACCGAGTTTTGCACTGCGCGTCGCAGTGTTACATGGGTATCGTTGCCCGGGGTACCCTACTTTAGCTCTAATGCCCCGAGACAGCGTCCGAGATATCCATCGTTAATTCGCCGTCGTAACACTGAAATCGGGCTTTGGCACCGTCCACTCCGATAAGCCGACAGCCGGAGATGCGCCGACCCACACGAATCCATTCTCCGTCCACCACCGCGATACCTAGCCCTTCGTCCGAAAACAAGGCGGTAATCGTGTGTCTGGCCGCAAACTCTTTTCGAGACAGGTCGTGCGTTTGTGTTTCTCCTCCGTCCGCGTTGTGATGCGAGGCGTCCTTCGAAGGATCGCCCGTGTTCCCCGGCTTGAGAAAGACGTCGCGCAACACGAACCCTTCCCCGAACGTGGGGATGTTCTTGGGAAACGGAACACCCGGAATCGACGACCTGGTCGGTTCTTCCGAAGTGGTGAATCCGAGCGTGTCATCCGGCGGCACCGCTGCCGCGGTTTGAGGAACAGCCACACCATCTGATAGCAACAAACGGTCCACGATGAACGCCAGCGTCAAGATACCGACGACAGCCATGTAGGTTTTCTTTTTTTTCGCCGACATGGTGACCCCTCTAGCCCTGATCTTTTTCTGCCTCGGTGGCGGACTCGGCCGAAAACAGGCACACGGTGAGCTGGGCTTCCCGCGCCATCATATCGTCGGACTGTGACGCGCGCGGTGGATGAATCTTGAGATACCCGATGTCGGCCCAGTACTCGGACGACTCTACCGCCTTAAAGAACCGCACAATACGCGGCAGCGAGCCGGAAATCGTATAGGCATACCGACGCTCCCGAAGTCCCGCGTAGTTACGCTCCCCGGTGGGATACTGATTCAAAATACGCAAGCCTAGTGTTTCCGCTCGTTCGGAGAGGAACTGAAAGTACGCCTCGACCGGCGCGATGTCCGGCAGCTTACCGCGCTGGGAGAGGGTGTTCCGATTGATCTGTGCCTGGTTGCAGCTTCGCCCCAGCCGCGTTCGTAGAACGGCAACCTGTTGTTTTGCCTGAGCGATGGACCGCTTCAAATCCTTAATGTCATCGGCGACTGTGTCATTGCGCAGCACGGTCATCGACAAAACGGCGCAGAACCATGCCAACAACAGACTTGCACCCGTCATGTCGATAAGCAAGCTCGGATGTTTTTTGGATAGGGGCATGATCACCACTCACACACAAGGCTAAAGCGGAAATAGGGGCCGTCTTCCAACGGCTCGAGCGACGAACGCAGCAGGGAAACGGTGTCAAACACCTGAGTGTCTTGTAGGTTGCGAATGAACGTGAACGGCTCGGCCGCACGAGGGGCATATCCCTCGATGATGATTTTTGTGGGGGCCTCGATAGTCAGGTTTTCCTCCTCCTCCGGCGGCGGGGTTTGCGTACGCACTCGTCGTGACACGACACTCGGAGCCGGTCGAGGCGGGTCCGTGGCAATGGCGGTCAGCCACACATCCGCGGGCACATTGGCCGCAATCAGCGTCACCATGGCCGACCAGGCTCTTTTGGATCGGAGTGCATCGGCCCGTTCGATCTGGGCTTGTGTTTCCTTCACCTCCCGCTCGGCCACGTGGCATTCGGATTGAACCTGTCTGCGGATCGTGTCGAGTGTTTCGATCTTTGCACGAAGCTGCATGGCGTTGGCGCGCCGTGACCAGTCCAGACCGATCGGAATCACCAGGATGGCCGCGGCCGAGGTCAGAACGATCATCCACAGACGAAGCCGCGCACGTTGGAGTCGGCGGCGCTGCTCCGATTCGGGAATCAAATTAATGTTCACCGGTCGACTCCTTCCCATGGAGCGCCAATCCCATCCCCAGCGCGAGTCGCTCCCACGGCGCGTGGTGTTCCGGTGCCATGCGAATGGCACAGGGTGGGGCGTCGTCATAGGCACTGGCTCCCTGGGCACTGATGCCTAACGATTGCCCCAGGTAGGATGCCAGATGGGGCATACCGGCCCCACCGCCGACAAGCACCAGATCACCCGCTTCTTCGATGCCATAGTGAGACAAAATGTATTCGTAGGATCGTTTGATTTCTCCGGCGAGATCACCCAACACGCCGCGCAGGGCACCAAAGACAATACCGGCCAGTTCGGAAAGAGGCGGTGCCCCGTCCGCGCTGCGAACGCCGCGTCCCGTGAGGGCAATGCCGTGTTCTCGTTTGTGGATCTCGGCCGCCCTGTCGCCGATTTGCAACGTCTCAGCTATTTTTTTCGTCCACGCGTACCCGCCGCTGCCGACCTGGCGAACGAGTACCGGTGTCGTTCCCACACTAAGCACCAGTCGGCTTCCCGTGTGCCCGAGGTCGAGCATGCCCCAAAGCTGTTTCGAATCCCATCGCTTCAAGGCGCATCCCAGTCGTTGCAAGGCCAGTGCCGAGGCATCGGCACAGATGCACGAAAGTCCGGCATGTTGGCACATGGATAGCGCTTCCATCACGACTTGGGATCGCACACCGAGGCCTATCGCGTTGGGTCCGCCGGAACTGGTGCTCGGCAACATCCAATGATCGGCTTCGATTTCGTTAGGGGCGGCCGTCATCAGTCGGCTGATTTCCACTCGCGCCATGTCGTTGGCCGTGTCTACGTCCTGCAGCAACGTGGCGTGAGGCAGTTCCAACGCATGAAATTTCATCTCGTCGGGCGGTAACGCCATGGCCACCTGACGACCGCGAAACGACTCGCTACGCACGCACTGCCGCGTGAGCTCGGTAACCCGATCCGAATCGAGGTTCACGCCGGTAGCTTGTGTGGTACTGAACGCACGTTGAGCGATACAACTCACCCGCCACGCGCCATCGAAATAACGGAGCTGCACGGCGCGCACGCCGGTCGCACCGACATCAAGCCCGATGTGCGTGGTCTTGGAGAGAATGCCCATTTGTGCCAGCATCACGACGCCTCTCGAACTACTGAATGGCCGATGTCATATCAAACAGCGGCATAAACAGGGAGACCGCTACGGTTCCCACAACAAACCCCATGCCGATGAGAATCAGCGGCTCAATCAATCTCATAACGGTGGTAATGAGTTCTTCATTGGTCTCGTCAAAGGTGTCCGCGCAAAAGGTAAAGGCGATACCCAGATTGCCGCACTCCTCCCCCGTGTGGATGGCCTGGCAAATCGCAGGATCAATCAGTCCGGATGATTCAAATGTCGCGGCCAAACCGCCGCCTGATACGACCGATTCCTCCAGCGACTTAAACAGTTTGCCGAACGCGGCGTTTTTCGTGGTTTGGGATGAGAGCGCCAGCGCTTCCAACAACCCCACCCCACTTTCCAACAACGTCCCCAGTGTGCGAAATGCCGCCCCTTGAATGAGACGCGACCGCAACGTACCCAGAACCGGAATATAAATCTGGATGTTGGCAACCCACTGGCGTCCGGCCGGTCGAAGCAGGGTTGCTACCACGGCGCCCAAAACAAAAATGACCGCCGCAAGAATCTCCACGCCATGGTTCTGAATGGTCGCACTGACCGAAAGGAGCACCTTTGTCGTGGCCGGTGTATCCACGTGAAGCTCCTTAAACATCGCATCGAATCGTGGCAGCACGAACAAGAGAATCACCAGCGAGATGTTGGAACTCATGGCGATCAACAGGGCAGGATAAGCCAGGGCTCCTATAATCTTTCTTTGGATGGCGCGCCGCTTGCCCACCACGTTTGTCAAACGGTCAAACATTTTGCTCAGCGTGCCGCTGGCCTCTCCGGCAGCCACGATCGCACAATAGACGGCATCAAACGACCTCGGGTGTTTCTGAAGTGCTTCGCTCAGCGGCGCTCCCTCCTCCAGATCGCTGACGATGGCACCAATTTGCTTCTTGTACTTGGGGTTTTTTAGCTGCCGTTGGATCGCCTGTAATCCGGGAACGAGCTCGCTTCCCGCACGAAGCAGCATGGCCAACTGGCGCGTAATCTGCGTGAGCACCTTGAGTGGCAAACGGGGCTCGTGTGCCGACGAGGACGCCGGCGCAGCCCCCGTGGTTCGCTGGGGCCGCTCATCTGATTCGCCAATCTTCGTAACGAACAAACCCTTCTGACGCAATCGATCCAGCGCCTCATGCTGCGAGGAAGCCTCAATGGAGTCGGTCCGTCGTTGCCCCGTGGTGTCCACGGCTTCATAAGTAAGGTTCATAGAATCGCTCCTTCACATTCGAGCGGCAGGTCGGAATGCGTTTCCGGTGTTTCGACCGTTTCGGTGCGCGTGACCCGTAGCACTTCTTCCAGTGTGGATTCGCCTCGGTCCACCAAATCCAACGCCTTTTGACGCAGCGTGCGCCACCCGCACTGGGCGAGGTGGATGCGCATGTCCGTTTCGGAGGCACCGTGCTGGATGAGCCGTTTCAGTTCCGCATCGAGCACCATCACCTCATAGATTCCGGATCGACCCGCGAAACCGGAATTGTTACATTGCCGACAGCCCTCGCCGGTCTGAAACAGCTCCGTGGTGCGATGCCCCCAGGCAACGCTCTCCAACAACGCGGGTGTCGGGTAGTACGACGTTTTGCAACTGGTACAGATGGAGCGTGCCAGCCGTTGGGCGACAATGCCAAGAACGGAGGAGGCAATCAGGTAGGGCTCGATCCCCATATCCAGAAGCCGCATCACGGCACCGGGACAATCATTGGTGTGCAACGTGGAAAGAACCAAATGACCGGTCAGCGCGGATTGTATGGCCACGCGCGCGGTGTCTTCGTCGCGAATCTCACCCACCATGATCACATCCGGATCCTGACGCAACACGGAACGCAGTGTCCGAGAAAAGGTAAGACCGACTCGTTCATTGACCTGGATCTGATTGACCAGAGACAACTGGTATTCCACCGGGTCTTCGATGGTCACGATGTTGGTGGATTCACCCCGGAGCAGCTCAATCGCAGAATACAAAGTCGTTGTTTTTCCACTGCCGGTAGGCCCTGTCACAAGAATCAACCCATAGGGGCTTTTGATCATGCTTTCGATGCATTCCTTGTCATCTCTCTGCATACCCAGTGCCTGAAAATCAAAACTCAGGTTGCTCTTGTCGAGAATACGCAACACGATTTTCTCGCCGAGGATCGTCGGCATACTGGACACACGAAGATCGATTTCCCGACCGTCGGCGATGAGGTGGACACGGCCTTCCTGGGGAAGGCGCTTCTCGGCAATATCCATGCGACCGATGACTTTGATGCGTGATACGATCGCGGCGTGCATGCCGCGCGGCGGCCTGAGCATTTCTCGAAGATGCCCATCGACGCGAAATCGAATGTGCGTCGCGTCACGGTCCGGCTCGATGTGAACATCGCTCGCACCGGATCGCAACGCCGTCAGGATCGCCAAGTTGACGAGATTGATGATCGGGCTGCCATCGACCATATCGTCGAGATTGGTGATGGATCCTTCGTCGACGGCTTCGGTTTCCGTGATGTGAACGTCGGTTTCCTCGATCGAGGCGAGGAAGGAATCCACATTCACCGTCTCGGCCGAATACTTCCGCTGGTATTCTTCGAGATTGTCTTCCAACACCAACACCGGCCGAATCGTACACCCGGATATCTGTCGAAGCCGGTCGAGTGTCGGTAGCGATTGCGGCTCGGCCATGGCGATGGTGAGCTCTTCGCGCACACGAAACAGCGGCAGCACGCGCAGGCGTTCCGCCTCCTCCTTCGAGATAATCTTGGCCACCTTGGGGTCGATCAACCCGTGACGCAGGACACACCCTTGAATACCCAGCTTGTTGGATAACGCCTGTACCAGCGTCGCAGGGGAGATGGCCCCGCCGCCTACGAGGGCCGCTCCGATTCGTCCACCGGATTCCTGCTGATGCGACAGGGCCTCCGCCAACTGTTCCGCGGTGATGAGCCCGTCGCGGATCAGTTGGTCACCCAGTCTGGCTGCCGTTCCGATGGTCAGTTTGGCCATAGCTTCCGTTACGCTGTGTGTGGGAGTCGTCTGTTCTACAAGTAACTCTTGGCGACATCCTTAACGTCTTGAAAGAACCGCAGCCGGTCGGCCACACCGGTAAGCTCCAGCGCTTCACGGCAGGTGGGTGTCACGCCTACGAGGTTCAGCAGTCCGGCATGCGCACCGAGTTCGTCGGCGGCCGTCAATAGCCCCTCCAAAGCTTCGCTGTCGAGATACGGCACGTCTTGCATGGCGATGGCGATCCGAGGATTGGACGAACCAACACGATTCAAGAGTTTGGTAACGAAGTCGGTTGCGTCCTGGTCCACCAGAGCGCCCGAAGGGGCCAGCACATCAACCGATCCGACTTTTTTGGTTTCGATTTTCATTTCAGGAGACCGCCGTGGTGACCACATCGCTGTGGATGTCGGTAGCCGTGCGCATGTTTTCGGTCCGGGCGCGCCGCTCCTGCGTCAGGGTGCGCGTGACGAGCGTGTCGATATCAGGCTGTTCGGTGCCGCTGCCCACCAGCGCACACCGCACTTTCATCGCAATACCCCATCGCGACTCGTCATCGCAAACCGTTTCCAATTGCGACATGAGCTGGTTGACGATCAGCGTGGCGAGTTCGCTATCCACACGTCGAAAAAGCACGGCAAAACGTGATCCGTCAAAACGACCCACGCGATCATCCGTGCGCAGTTTTCCCATGAGTGTCCGCGCGACATCCGCAACAAGCTCGTCCGCTTCGTGCCATCGGCCGTGGTCGGTTAAATCGCGGATCCCCTCAACGGAGAAAATGGCAAAGGCCACCGGTTCCCCTTGTTTGTAGGACTCGACGACAGCCTGCCCGGCGCTCCGTAGGAACGCTGGACGGGTGGGCAAGTGGGACACCGGATCGGTTTGTTCGGCCCGTTGCTGTCGGATCGTAGCGTCCAGGGTGCGCCAGAATTGCCCGATTAGTTCCTCCATGATAGCGAGCAACGCCGAGTCGGTGCGCGGGCTCATCTCCAGTTGCTCTACACAAACCACGCCGAGCCGCTCGTGCCCCCGACAGATCGGAAAGCACCAGGCGCATTCTCTTTCCGTTTGTGCGGCGAGTTCCTCGACGAGGGGACCTTGCGTGGCGTCACCGGCGACGTACGACCGGCCTGAGGTGAGAACGTGTCCGATGACGCCGCGCCGGGCAGACACCCGATGATCCTCAAGAACCGGATCCGCATCGCGAAGTGGAGCCAGCGCATCACCATCATCCGTGAGTCGATACGGTTTGACGTGGCTGACACAACACACACGATGGATCGCCGAACGAACGAACTCACCAAACGCCGGCCAGGGGTGCTTCTGCGTGGCATAATCCGTGAGCCATTCGTTGAACTGGCGCGTGAGCGAGGCCAACTCGTCGATAACGTCGGTGTTCGCGGTAGTCGGAGTGGGACTGTGTTCATCCGCGTGAGTGGGTCCACCGGTCGAGGCGTTTTCGGATGCGTTTTTACCGGCCCATGCGCCCATGCATACGATGGCCACACTACCCGTCAGTAGAGAGAAGATACTCCACGTATCGGTCCAGACGGCGGTGGATGTCAGGCTCTGCGTGAGCACAACCCAGAACAGTGCGCTAACGACTCCCAGTCCCCACCCACGCTCACGACCGAGCAGATGCCCACCGATACCAACGGCGAGCACAATCGGAAACCACGGCAACAAAAGTGTCAGCGTCATGGCGTGCATCCCTTATGAACGGCCCCATCGGCTTCGAGGGGTTGTGCGAACTCGCACGCCTCACGGACCATGCGATCCCAGGCGGCGTCATCGTGTTCCAATTCGTTTCGGATCATCTGATCAAACGTCTGTTGCAGCTGGGGGTCAACGGTTATTCCGGCTTCACCACGCAGAATGTCCAGCGCCTTGCTCCAGGAAAAAGCCTTGCGATAGGATCGGTTTGAGGTTAGCGCGTCGAACACATCTCCGATCTGGATGATCCGCGCCTGCAGCGGAATGTCTTCTCCGGACAGCCCGTCGGGGTAGCCCTTGCCGTCATAGTGTTCGTGATGGTGCAGGATACCCGTGAGCGCATCCGCCAATTGGGGGACGGCCTCGACCACCGTATGGCTCCGCATCGGGTGCTCTTTGATGTGGTCAAACTCGGCGCGCGTCAGCCGGCCCTCTTTCTTTAGCACGTCGTCGCGGATGCCGATTTTGCCGACATCGTGGAGCAGGGCCCCCCACTGTAGCATCTGCAAATCCACTTCACGAAGATGAAGTTCCTTACCGAGTCGTGTCGCGTAATAGGCGACGCGCAGCGAGTGTCCGCTGGTGTACGGATCCTTCTGGTCGACGGCGTTCACCAGAGACCGCACCATCTGTACCGACATGTCCCGCATTTCGCGGACGAGACGGTGGTTGCAAATCAGATCGCCGCAGAAGTTCGCCAGCGATTCTATAATCATCATATCGCTGGCGCGAAAAGTAGCCGCGTCGGGTCCGCGGGTAATCAAGATCGTCCCGAGAGAGTGCTCATGGGACCGCACCGGCGCTATCAACATCTCGATGTCACCGTCATGACTTGGCGGATCAATGGGTTCCACCGTGACTTTGTGTGCGGTAACCGAACGGTCGAACGCATCCCGTAACCACGACTCCGGTGCGCCCTCCGAATCAACAAAGGTGGGCAGTGTGTCACTACCGTAGCGGGCCGCGAATACGCGATAACTGGAGAAGGTGCGTCGCAGGCATCGGAGGAACAGCAAGAGCACCTCCTCCTCGTTCTGAACGGTGGGAAGCTGCTGTGTAACCTCGAAGATAATACCGAACTGCTCGTAGGCGGATATCAATTCGTCGGCCAGCCCCTGATGCTCCTCAAGGATCTGGTCCAGCGCAACAGTGATGGAATCGAGCATGTGGGTGAGCGCACTGTCGGCGCTCAACTCCCCGGCACGTTGGCGCGCACTGAGGAGCTGTTTCACAATGTCTTCCGTAGATCCAACGCTGCTAGGTAGCATTTCTGTCTTCCTCTTCGTGTCGACATCGCCCGGGCATCAGGACGTGGCGGCTGCGTGTAGCAACGCACCAATCTGTTCCACCAATTGCGACGGTATAAACGGCTTCGGTGCGAGCTGCGCGTGATATTCCAGTAATTGCGTGGCCAGATGCTCTTGATCACAGCGCGCGGTGAGCAGAATGATCGGGAGATCGTTCATACCGCGCTTCCGGATCTCCTGAGTCAACCCGAGTCCGTCCAACACGGGCATGTTCATATCGGAAAGCACAAGATCAATGGGACCCGCATCGAGTACCTCGAGCGCCTCACGACCGTTTCGAGCGGTCATGATCTCGTAGCCCTGCCGGCTAAGCCATATGGACATGACTCGTACGATGTGAGCGTCGTCATCGGTTATGAGTATTCTTGCCACGATATATTACACTCCTAGCGATTCGCGGACACGGGCGGCTCTGTTCGTTGGGGTTCGTAGGGAAGTTTCACCATAAAGGTGGATCCGCTCCCCTTTTTACTAATCAGCGTGATCTCTCCATGATGCTGAAGAACGATCTCGCGGGCGGTATACAAACCGATACCGGTGCCCGGCTGCGAAAGCGCATCCGGGTCTGGCGCTCGCTGAAACCGTTCAAAGATACGGGCGTGATCGGCCGGATCGATGCCGATCCCGTTATCCTTGACGGTCAGCACTACCTCGTCGTGTGTCTGCTGAAAGCCCACCACCACGGTACCGTTCTCGTGCGTGTACTTCAGGGCATTGCCCAGCAGGTTGTTGATGACTACGGCGAGCTTGTCGCGATCGCCCTGGATGGGCTCCATTTTGGACGGAAGAACCAACTGAACATCGATGTTCTTTTCGTCGGCCAAGCCGGACACATCACGCACGCCCTCTTCCAACAAGGTTCTGATATTCACGCGATCCATGGATAGAGAGATTGACCCCACCTCAAGCTGAGACACGCTGAGAATGTCTTCGACGAGACGCGACAGCCGCCGGGTTTCCTTCGTGATGACGTTGTAGCACTCCGCGACGACTTTGGGGTCATCAAACATCCCGCTCGAAAGCGTCTCGGCATAGGCACGGATATTGGTAAGCGGCGTGCGCAGTTCGTGCGTGACTTGCGTGACAAAGTCTTCTCGGGCGCGATCGGTACGGATTTGCTGGCTGACATCCCGGATCACAACAACGCACTCGCCGTTTCGCGCATCACGCGGCAGGGGCAATACCCATAACCGATAAGTTGTGTCGTTCGCGGCGTCACCGCTTGGAGTGATGAGCTTCGTATGCGAATCAAACACGCCGTCGGACCGTAGCGAGTCGCGCAGGGTCTGTATGACGGCGCTGCCGTATCCTTCGGCCACGCAGGTGGAGAGTTTCATGGTGCGATACGCCTCGCGATCCCAGCCGAGTATGTGGGCGGCGGCGGTGTTCACGAATCCGAAACAATCCTCGTTCTTGATATGAATGATCCCATCCGGGACGGCGTTGAGCGCCTCCGACAAGGAGTCGTTGCCGGAGCTGAGCAGTGCCTGGGACAGCTCCGCGTTGGCTTCATTCTTCTCCGCCACACCATGAAGCTGCTCGGTGAACTCGATCAGTTCGTTCCATGCCCGCACCACGCCATCGTTGGTGTCTGTGATGCGAAGCGCCGTCAGATCCTCCGCGATACGATGGCTGCACGTTTCGAGACGGTGGGCGATGCGCGACACGCCGCGCAATTGCTCACGGACGCAACGGTAAGTAACGAATAACGCCCCGAGCAACACGAGTACCGTCGCCAAGATGCCGGCGTAGGCGGAAAACCCACCCTGCAACGGTAGCTCGGTCGGTAGCACGGCCACAAGCCGCCAGGCCGCCGTCGCAGTCGTTTTGGTCTCCGCAGTGAGGTCGTTCAAGGGAAGTTGAAAGGTCCAGGCAGATGACGCATGGGCGGTGACACTCGATACCTGTGCGGGATCGGCACCAATCTCGGACGCCCGTGTGGAGGCGACGATGCGTGAGCCATCCGTCACACGGAGCACCTCCACCGGGACATGGGCTGCAAAGTTCCGAAGCAGGTGCTCATAATTTTTGACACGTTCTTCCGGTTCGCCAAACTGCTGTCCGAGTCGGCACGCAAGCTGCGCGAGGGCAAACCGAGCACTCTGGCGGTAGTAGGCGGTACCCTCTCGTTGGGCACCGGCGATGCCCAGGTTGGTGACGGTGGCCAACCCCACCAGGTAGATCACCACGACAGACAGACCGAACCAGCGCGGAATCTCCTCGGCTCTCAGAAAGCGCGCCAATGATGACAGGTACGATCGCACCGGAACAAGACCCCTTTTTTCCTCTTCGCACTCGCGAATCCCGTTGCTTATCGAGTAGGCGAGAAACCGCCTTAACTTCCTCAAAACCGCGACAGGTCCGGTATGCCCGGCATCTCAGAGCAATCGGACGCGCGATGGATCCGGTAAATTAGCCCAATGCAAGCCGCGTCACACTAGGTCCGTGATCCTGTGTGATGAGGGCACCATGTCGAAGCTCTTATGAGTCGCACGCGCAGACGTTACCGGCAATAGAACAAGACCGGTGTCCGATAGTGCCCGTAGATTCTTGCGGTTATGGGCGTGAGGCTTTCCCAAAACCACGGGACAGTGGTAACATCCGCCCGGTTTGCCCACCGCGAACGGTGTGGCTGAGGTGTGTGTAGCTGGGAGGGTCGTGGCGCGTGTCAACGATTCAAGAACAACCGGTACTTCCGCAGTGTTCTCACAAACCAAAACCCTACGCGGGTCCGTCGCGTGCAGAGGTGCTAGCCCTGCGCCGACAGTATGTATCACCCGGCGTCTTCACCTATTACCAGGAACCCATCCAGATCGTCGAGGGGTATATGCAATACCTCTGGGACGATACCGGGCGTCGTTATCTCGATGGACTTGGCGGCGTCGCCACCATATCCGTCGGACACTGCCACCCGAAGATCGTCGAGGCGGTCCGCGAACAGATCGGCACACTGGTACACACCACGACGATCTACCTGCATCCGACAATCGCGCTGTTCGCGGAAAAGCTCGCCGCGCACTTTCCGGACGACAGCGGGTTGGCTTCGACCTATTTTACGAACTCCGGAAGTGAGGCGAATGACCTGGCCGCCACCATGGCACGGCTGCACACGGGACAGTTTGATATCATCTCGCTGCGGAACGGATACCACGGCGGCTCTGCGAATACGATGGCACTCACGGGCATGGGCAACTGGAAGTTCCCCTTACCTCATTCCTTCGGCGTCAAACACGCCACGCCCGGGTATTGCTACCGTTGCCCCTTAGGGCTTGAGTACGCCTCCTGCGGCGTGAAGTGTGCCCACGATGTCGCGCAATTGATCGACTACGAAACGTCGGGGAAAATCGCCGCGTTTATCGCGGAGCCGGTTCAGGGGGCCGGTGGCGTGGTGGAGCCGCCCCCCGAGTATTTCAAGATCGTCTACGACATCGTCCGCTCGCACGGCGGGCTGTGCATCTCGGACGAAGTGCAGACCGGCTTCGCCCGGCTCGGCCCGCATTTCTGGGGCTTCGAGGCGTACGACGTGGAGCCGGACATCGTGACGATGGCCAAGGGGATCGGTAACGGCGCGCCGCTCGGTGCGGTCACCACGCGGAAGGAGATCGCGCAGTGCCTGACGCAGAAATCGCATTTCAATACGTTCGCCGGCAACCCCATCGCCATGATCCAGGGCCTGACGACGTTGGAGATTATTGACGACGACAAGGTCCAACAAACGGCAGAAGAGATTGGCGGCTATATCAAACGACGCCTCCTCGAGCTGCAAGAAACCCACGACGCCATCGGCGATGTGCGCGGTAAGGGGCTGCTGATCGGGGTCGAGCTTGTGGTGGATCGGCAAACGAAAGAGCCGGCAACCCAACTCACGGCCGCCGTTCACGAAGGAGCCCGTCAACGCGGTCTGCTGATCGGGAAAGGCGGCGTCTACAGCAACGTCCTCCGCATTAAACCGCCCATGTGCCTCACCCAAGAAGATGCGGATTTCCTGGTCGACGTGCTCGACGCCACACTGGCTTCCGCCGGATAGAACCACCATGCGCAGGCGCATCGGCTACGGATGGTGGGCGGCAATCTGGCTCGGCGGATGCGCTCCGGGGTCTGCCCATCCCGAAAAAACCCTAACGCTCTTCGCGGCCGCCAGCCTGAGCGACGTGGTTACGGAACTCGCCGAAGACTATCCACACGCCGCGTCACTCTCTCTTCGCATCAGCACGGGACCGAGCGGCGCGCTCTGCACGCAGATCGAACAGGGGGCACCGTGCGACCTCTTCCTCTCGGCTGATCCGGCGCTGACTCAGCGGCTCGTGGCGGCCGGTCGATTGAGGAAGTCCGCGCCGCGTACCCTGGCGAGAAACCGCCTCGTACTAGCCGTCGCCACGCAGGTCGAGCCGGGCACCGTGTGGCCAGAAGCGCTGAAAAAACCGTCGGTCCGGCGCATCGCCATCGCAGACCCCGACACGGCACCAGCCGGTCGCTATGCGAGAGAGGCGCTCGTGTCGCTAAAGCTATGGGATGCGTTACAGCCGAAACTGGTGCGGGCTGGTGATGTGCGCGGGGCCGCTCACTATCTGGCCTTGCATACCGTCCAAGCGGCGATCGTCTATCAGACCGACGCGGATGCGACGGAGGGCCTCACGCCGGTATACGTGTTCGATGAAGCAACGCACACGCCGATTGAATATGTCGGCGCGGTGGTGGTGAGCAAAGCCGCATCGCAAGGTAATAGGCGCGCCGACACGGCACACGATTTTCTGGCGTTTTTGGGCTCGGCCGCCGCAGCCCCGATATGGCGCAAGCATGGGTT
>JAJRSP010000125.1 GCA_024278775.1 Planctomycetota bacterium | reverse complement strand
CGGGGCCATGCCGGGGAAGGAACTGGAAACGATCATCGTGCAGTGGCACCCGGAGCAAGCGGGCGTGGATGAAGTGGTCCGTGCGCTGCGGTCGGCCGAGACGCCGGTGGTCGCGCGCGTTCGCGATGACGCGATTTGTTTTGATGTGCGAACGATTCCCGAGTCGGACTTTGACACGCTCGTCGATTCCATCACGGCGGCCGCCCTCGATACCGAACCCGATGAGCCTGGCGGCATTCGCCTGCCGGTACTGTAATCGGGCATGCTATTGCATGCCACGACACCGGGACGCAAACCGTAGGTCGGACACGTCCCAACGTGATGCCATCCGACCCAAAAATGTCGGGCTGAGCCTGAGTTGCCAGACTGTTTGTGCGGCTCGATCCCGGTTATGCTGCGGCCCGTCGGTCTGAGGCGTGTGCCGGGGCGGATGGGTATTAGTAGAATCGGAGACCGTCGTCGTGCGAAAAGAGTCTTACGAGTTTTTACGCTGCATTCTCGAATCACCCTCGCCGTCCGGGTTTGAGCAACCGGTGCAGCGTATCGTCCGCAAACGCATGAAGGCGTTTTCCGACAAAATCACCAGTGATGTTCACGGCAACGTCGCGGTGACGCTGAACCCCAAGGGGTCGCCCTCGGTCATGCTGGCCGGTCACGCCGATCAGATCGGCCTGATGATCAAATATATTGACGACAACGGCTATCTGTACTTCGTGTCGATTGGCGGCATTGATCCATCGGTACTTCCAGGTACACGGGTGATCGTTCATTCGCACCACGGCCCGATCGAGGGCGTCATCGGGCGCAAGCCGATCCATCTGCTCAAACCCGAGGAACGCGGCGCGAAGGTCGAGCTGCGCGACATGTGGGTGGACATCGGCGCGAAGACCAAAAAAGAGGTTGAACAAGTCATCTCGATTGGTGATCCGGTGACGTTTCGTTTGGAGCTAACGGCGCTCGGTACGGATCGCGTGACGGCTCCGGCGTTCGACAACAAGTGCGGGGTGTTTGTGGTGATGGAGGCGTTGCGGCTCTGCGCGGAGAAGAAGATCACCTGCGCCCTTCATGCGGTCAGCACCGTACAGGAGGAGATCGGGCTGCGCGGTGCAAGGACTTCTTGCTACGGGCTTGATCCGCAGGTGGGCATCGCCGTGGATGTGACGCACGCCACGGACTATCCCGGCGTCGACAAGCGGACGGCTGGCGATCTCAAGCTCGGGGCCGGTCCGACCATCGTCTCCGGAGCCAATATCAATCCCAAGCTCGGACAGATGCTGATGTCAACGGCCAAGACCAGGCGCATCCCCTTTCAGGCAGAGGCCGCGCCGGGCGGCACCCCCACCGATGCGAACGCGATGCAGCTTTCCCGGTCGGGTGTGGCCGCCGCATTGATCGGCATACCCAACCGGTACATGCATACGCAGGTGGAGGTGGTGAGCCTGACCGACCTCACCAACGCGGCCCGGCTCATCGCGGAAACGGTGGCCAAGATCAGTCGTCGGACGAACTTCATACCGGAATGAGTACCCCTGTGGACCCGACGAATCAGCCAGGCACCAGCGAGGGCACGTCAACCACACTCATACCGTTGACGACACTGGTCAGCGTGCCCACGCTGCACAAAATGCAGGAGCGTTTCGCCGGACTGGGTCAGGTCACGGTGTGCCTCTGCCATCCCGACGGTGCGCCCATCACCAAACCGACGTGGGGGAGCGAGTATTCCGAGATGATCGGGACGTCCCCCGCGGGGGAGACGGCGTTTCGCAAAGGGCTTGTCGCGTGTAGTCGCGGTGCGAAGGCGAACATCGTATGCCTCGAAGGCATGGCCCTCTACGGCGCGCCCATCATTTATCAGCGACACCAGCTCGGCACCATTGTGGTGGGTGTTCGCGCGGCCCATGTCCCCCCAGACGAAAAACTGCGCGTCATCGCCGGGAAATATGACATCAACACGGACGCGCTCCTCGAAGCCGGCGTACCCAAGTTCGCTTGGACCGGCGGCACACCCGAAGCCATTCATCGTTATGCGGACGAATTGGCGGAAATCATCGTAACGATCTACGGGCAGGCACTTCGGATCACGCGACAGCTCGCCGACCTCCATGTGGTCCACGGCTTGTCGAATCTGCTGGCGGGCACGACCGACTTGCAGGAAATCCTCGATCTGACCGTGCAACGCGTGGTGGACGTGCTTCAGGTCAAGGCATGTGGCATTCGCCTCTTGAACGAAGAAACGGGAGAGCTTGTTATCAAAGCGGTACACAACCTCTCGAAGGAATACCAGGGCAAAGGTGCGGTCATGTTGCGCGATAATGCGATCGATGCGGCCGCCTTCGCGGGCGAGGTGGTCTATATCGAAGACGCCGGCGCAGACCCCCGCATTCGTTATCCTCAAAACGCACGGAAAGAGGGCATCGTCAGCGGTTTGTGCGTGCCGATGACATACCGCGGCGATACGATCGGCGTGATGCGCGTCTACACCGGCGTGCTCACCAGGTTCAGCGAGGAGACGAGACAGTTGGTCCGTTCCATCGCGTCGCAGGCGGCGTCAGCCGTAATCAACGCCCGGCTCCATCGCGCGCAGGCGGCAGCCGACCAGACACGCCGACAGGTGGAAGTGGCCGCTCAGATTCAGCGAAGGATGCTGCCCGCATCTCCACCGGATCATCCCACGCTATCGTTCGGCTATGTGTACGATCCGGCTTTTGAAGTCGGCGGTGATTTCTACGATTTTATCGAATTGCCCGGCGGCTCGATCGGCCTGACCATTGCGGATGTGGTCGGCAAGGGGTTGCCGGCCGCAATGTTGATGTCATCGATTCGATCATCTCTGCGGGCGCACGCCACAAGCGGTGAGGCTGTCCGCACCGTAGTGAAACACATCAACCGCGGCCTATGCCGAGATACGCTGGATAGCGAATTTGCTACGTTGGCGTTTGGTGTTTTTTCCGGAGACGGGCGATCGTTCACCTGCTGCAGCGCAGGCCACCTTCCGCCGCTTCTGCTGCGCGGCGACACGTTTCACGAACTGGATGCAGGCGGTACCGTGATTGGCGTGCTGCCGGAGACTCAGTTTGAGGAGACCACCACCAAGCTGGAGCCGGGGGATATTCTCGTGTTTCTGACGGATGGCGTCACCGAAGCAATGGACTTTGACGGACGGTGCTACGCCTGGGAGAGGGTTCAACATTCCATTCGGAAACATCGCGGTCTGGATGCGCAGCACCTCGCCCAACAGATTCTCTGGGACGTGCATTGCTACGTCGGGCTCGCGGATCAAACCGATGACATCACGATCGTCACCGTCAAGGCCGGTTCGTAGAGCACGCTCGGTCTATCACCTGATTTGCTGTCCCTACCGGTTTCTCCGGCCGCTCCCGCCGGCAACGCCGGTTGCGACACGAGCCGGGGCGGCTTATCCTACGCCCAGAGGCCGAGACGGGGCGTGGCGCAGTCCGGTAGCGCACCTGCTTTGGGAGCAGGAAGTCGCAGGTTCAAATCCTGTCGCCCCGAGTCTGCCATCCGTTAGAAACGTGGTAGCACCCTGTCGTCCACACTGCTTACGTCGCTACGACCAGTTGATCTCGTGCGTAATCACGAAAAGAGACGGGTTGAGGGCCCCACTTGGTATTCGGTGCTCCGTGGCGGACGCTGACTGAGATCGCTGGCTGAGATCATTGCGAAGGCCCCGTGAGTTGCTGTTGCAAGATGTTGAAGTCGCGCAGGTCAACATCACAGTCGTCGTCCAAATCGGCGGCGAATGTCCCCGACGCATCCGGTACCGTCCCGATCGGCGTAAAAAAGCATGCGTCTCTGGCGTTTGGGATGCCGTCCCCGTCGATATCGTCGTCACACGCGTCGATCAAGCCGTCTGAGTCAAGATCCCGATCGCATTCGTCCGGGACCCCATTGTAGTCGCAGTCCAGACTCTGCGGTGTCGCCACCGAAAAGTGAACTCCCCAGCCATCAAGGACACCGGTATCCCCGTTTGCATTGTCTGTAACCGCGATGGTCCACGAGCCACATGCGCTCTCCCCATCGAACACCGAGAGGGCTCCGGGGAAAGGGCTGAACGGACCTTGTGCGAGAATCGCCCCCTCGATTGACCCCAGCAAATCGTCATCAAACCGAACGTCGACGTTACCCGAGCTGTTTCCGCAACACTCACCCGCTGAGCAACGGGGATCCACTTCCGCAAACCCGATTCGGCTCATCAGCACTGCGGAGGTGCCCGTCTGATCGTGCGTGAGAGTCACCACCAAGTCGCCGACATACGTGTGCGTGATATGCAGCGACACATCCAAATCCACCACCGGCGCACAGTCCGTGATATTCAGGCTGTGGGAGGTACCGGGAACATCCACCCCTACGCAATCCGGAATCGCCAAGTTGAGATTGTTCGTCACATTCTCGATCATCCGCCGGCCCAAGACATCAAACAAATCGTCCACATCGTTCATGTTGCAGTCGAACTGTCCGGTCGTGAATGAGCGAACTGTCGAATACGGACCATTACCACATCCGTTGAAACCCCGAACGCGCCAGTAGTAGGTCGTTAACGGATTCAACCGCCCAAGCGCCCGCACGGACGGTAACTTCGTGTCGTACAAACCGTTCACGATATTTGTCACCCCCGAATCGGTAGCGATTTCAAGATCGTAGTACAGAGCTGTTGGCAATCCCGTCCATGTAAATTGTGGGCTCAGGGCCAAACCCGTCGCACCGTCCGCAGGTTCAGAGAGTACGGGAACCGACGGCGGACCACCGAACACTCGAAGAACCACTGTGCTGAACTCGGTAAACGTTGGTGCCACGCCCACGAAGGTGATTGGGTACTCGCCCGCCGGCGTGGCGCCAGTCTGAAGCGTCGCCACGACCAAAGCAGGTGGAACCAACGGATTGGTACTGAACGACACCGTAGTTCCGGGTGGAAGACCCGAATCCACGGAGAGCGCGACCGGATCACTGGGCAGCCGCACGGGCACGGCATCCAGCACAAAGTCTACAGCACCGCCCGCACAGACTGGTCGCACCGCGGGATAGCCGTTCATTTCGTACGGGGGGGTGGGTGTCCCAGCCCAAACCGGTTTTGTAGCAATCGAAAACACCGCGCCCACACACATAAGGAAAACAAGCAAGGTCCGAGGTGCTTTCCGCGACCGTGACATACAAAGCGCCTCCCGGCGCATCCGAACGCAGCTTTCGCCTTTACGGCACCATTGGGAGATACTCAACGCGATTTTCATAACACCCTCCATCGTATGTTGCTCGTTTATCTCACTTGATGCCTTCATTGTACACAAACGGCAAACCTGCTTCCAGACAAAACCGTTCGATATGCCCCTTTATTCCCCCTAATCCGGCTAAGCTCCTAACGTCCGAGACAGCCATTCGAGCGGCACCCCCTCCGGGGGTCTTTCACCCACCCCCTTTGCGTAATCATGTCTCGATTTTTCCGGTGTCCGTTTTGGCCATGTGCCATCAGGACTTCCACCGGGCAAGTCACTTGCCGAAACGACTCTGCATATCCGTGATCCAGAGTCAGGTCTTGACGCTGCGCGTCATGCCTGAGGCACCACACAAAAACGACCCGCAGCCTTCCGGCCACGGGTCGTCGTATGTTCCGCGATCCGTCGAAGCCTTCCCCCTTTGGTCTTCAGCCTCGCCCGGATCGCGTATGAAGTCTTGCTCAAACGGTCCACTAGGGGCGAACCGCTGGGGGAGAGCAAGACTCGTCGGAGTCTATCCGTTGTTTTGGCTATCGTTGTCTTCCAACATCTTTCGAAGCTGATCGTTCTCCCGGCGCGTTGCCTCCAGATCAAACAGCATGTATTTGATACTCAGCCGCACAAAGTCGATGCTTTCTTGAAGACTGCTGACCGTTTCTTTGAGCTGGCGGTGGCGCTGGCGCGTCTGTTCGGCGAGTGTCTCCAGTTTGTCTCGTTCACCCTGCGGAAGCGTGCCAATTTCGGCAATCAACTCCGCCAGTTTTCTCTGAAATGTTTCCTCGTTCATCTGCGATCCCCCCTCCGATAAGAATACGGCGCTCCCCTTGGCACCTCGGCGTCGCTGACGCCGCCCCCGTAACACACCATCACCCCGACGGCGATCACAAGGTTCGTACCTACGCTAGGGGCACTCGCCACACCGGGTCTATTCCTCGGTAAAAAATAATCTGGGTTTCGTCACAATTCGATTGTCGACAACGGGTTACAAATCCACGTCGTCTCCATGATCTGATTCGACACGGATTCAGTTGTACCGGCGTGTTGACGTGACGCCACATGGACGTCCCGTTCGGAAAACAGAGACGTACTTTCACGTCCGAAAACGATGGTGCGGGTAGGCTGCTGGAAAGTTCGTCAAGGAAGGTTGCGGATAATCTGCGTTAGACGTCGACGCGCCGGATGTTCGCCCCGACGGCCACCAGCTTCTCTTCAATGCGCTCGTACCCGCGATCAATATGATACACGCGCTGCATGCGCGTCGTGCCCTTCGCGACCAACCCTGCCAGGATCAGCGCGGCCGAAGCGCGCAAATCGGAGGCCATCACCGGTGCGCCAATAAGTTTTTTGACGCCCTCCACGATGACCGTCGGGCCTTCCTTGCGGATCCGCGCCCCCATGCGGTTCAGCTCGGCCACATGAAGAAAACGATCGGGAAAAATCTTTTCCGTAATCATGCTGTTGCCGTCGGCCAAGCAGAGCAACGCCATGGCCTGGGCCTGAAGATCCGTCGGAAAACCGGGGAACGGTTGCGTCGTAATCGTGACCGGCTCGAGCCGACGCGCCGAGGAGACCACCAACCCCTTCTCGCTACGTTCGACGTTGACGCCCACGCGGCGAAGTACCTCGACCACCGCGCGCATGTGTTCGAGCCGCGCATACTCCAACTCCAAATCCCCGTTGGTGATGGCGGCCGCAATGACGAAAGTGCCCGTCTCGATGCGATCCGGCACCACCCGATGCTCCGCTCCGCTCAGCTTGTCCACGCCCTCGATCATGATCGCCGGTGTGCCGTGCCCCTTGATCTGCGCGCCGCACTTGTTGAGGTAGTCGGCCAGGTCCACGATCTCCGGCTCACACGCGGCCGATTCGATCACCGTACGCCCCTCCGCAAGCGTGGCCGCCATCAACACGTTGGCCGTCGCCGTCACGGAGGAACCGAACGGACCACCAAGAAAAATCTCCCGGCCGGTGAGCTTCTTGCAACGCATCAGCACGTCACCGTTGACCAGCTCGTACTCCGCCCCCAACGCTTCGAGCCCGGCGATGTGCAGCCCAATCGGTCGATCGCCGATCGAACATCCACCCGGCATGGAAACCTGAGCCCGTTTCCGCCTCGCGAGCAGCGGACCCAACACACAGACGCTCGCACGCATCTTGCTAACCAGATCGTACTCCGCGTGGACGTTCATCTCGTCTTCCACACGCAGCCGAATCGTGCCGTGACCATCACGCTCGGTCTTGACACCCAGCCGCTCAAGAATGGTGAGCATCAGCCGCACGTCGGCCAGGTCGGGCACGTTGTGCAACACTGTCTCACCATCCGTAAGGATTGATGCGGCCATGATGGGTAACGCGGCGTTCTTCGCGCCGCTCATGGGCACCACGCCACGGAGGCGGTTACCCCCGGTGATCTCAAGACATTGCATGACCCGCTCCCTCGCTACGCATCTGCTTCTCGCCGTCATCCGGCCGTCGGATGGCGGGTGCCCCATTCTTCGGGTACTCCCGAAGGGTGGGGGACGAACTATGCATGCAAGACTCCGTTCGCCGCCCCAATCGTTATCGCCTCCGTTTTCGTTCCCCACCCTTTGCCTTGGGGCAAAAAATGGGGCACGCGCCACCCAACGGAGTCACTCACGAGCAAAAGCTCACTCTTGCCCACGCCATCCGAAAACATGCTGCGCCGCAACTCTAGCCGGCCGAAAGCTCGAACACCACCACCCGGTCATGCCCGAGCACGCGGTCTTTCACCGTCGCCCTATGGTCTAATCGGCCCACTCCCGTCACCAGCTCGACTACGTCGTTAGCTTGTCCGGCCCCAACCTCCACCATCAGCGCACCGCCCTCGTTCAGATGCGTCGCGGCTTCGGCACCGAGTGACCGGTAGAAGGTCAGTCCGTCCGCGCCATCCGTCAACGCCACGCCCGGTTCATGATCCCGCACGGGAGCCGCCAGCGCGCCGAAGTCCGTCGAAGAAACATAGGGTGGGTTGCTCAAGATCAGATCAAACCCGCCACCGGCCAACACCGCCGCCGGTAGGTCCATCCGGTCTGCTTCCACGAACTCGCAGCGCCCCAAGACACCGTGACGTTCAGCGTTTTTCTTTGCGATATCAAGGGCCGCCACGGAAATATCACCAGCCACACCCGTCGCCTCCGGCATCTGCGTCAACAGAGATACCGCAATGCAACCACTTCCCGTCCCCAGATCAAAAAACCGTGGTGCGGCCAGAGACCGAGCTTTGCACTCATCCAAGGCCACTTCCACCAGTGTCTCGGTCTCCGGTCGTGGGATCAGCACGGCCGGTGTGACAAAAAAGCAGAGCGAGAAGAACTCCTTCTCACCCACTAAATAAGCAATCGGCTCGTGGTCGGCGGCCCGCTTGACCAGGCCCCGAAACCTGGTGACCTGCTCGGGCGTCGGCTCCTTCTCAAACCCGGCATACAGGTCGATCCGGGCGAGACCAAGCGCGTGGGCCAGAAGCACCTCGGCCGACAATCGAGATTCGTCGACTCCTCGGCGATAGAGATAATCCGTGGTCCAAGACAAAAGCCGCCCGATCGTCCAAGCGGCGGCATCGGTAGGGGACGAGGAAGCCATCGCCCGCCACTATATATGGTCCGAGGTGAACGGGAAAGCGGGATAGACAAACCGAACGACGCGGGGCATGCACAACCGAATCGGCGGTCGTGATCCGGACCGGCATCTATCCCACGCTGCTGCCGGGGGCGATGTCGGCATCCGTCGTCAGGATGACGACCTGCTCGTGGTTGTCGGTGCTGGCCGCCAGCAGCATCCCCTGGCTCTCGAGCCCGCGCATCTTTCGCGGCGCGAGGTTGGCGACCAGGATCAGGTTCTTGCCCACGAGCTCGGACGCCTCGTAATGCCCCTTGAGCCCCGCACAAATCTGCCGCTGCTCATCGCCGAGATCCACCTGAAGCAGCAAGAGCTTGTCTGCGTTCGGATGATCTTCCGCGCTAGTCACCTTGCCCACGCGCAGTTTGACTTTGAGAAAATCATTGAAGGTAATCGTATCCGATGGCGTAATCGCCTCCGGCTCCGAAGGGGTTTGTTCTTCTGTCATTTTGGCCATATCTCCAGGTGATAATCTCGTTTATCCACGCGCGGCCACACTCTAACGTCGGGGTTCGGTCGAATCAATCCAACGGGCCCACCTTCCAAGAAATGAGACTCGCGGGACATTCGTCGTTTTTTCAAGCTATCGGACCTTACCACGATCTGCCACGAACCCATCGCGCCCGGTTCCGGACCGTCATTGAGCGACGATTGGAAAATGATCCCCAAGCTCCCATGGCGCGCGGCCACCGTGGCCCCACTTCGCTATTTTTTTGAAACGAACATTGTGCCATAGTGACAATGTGTGTCGCTCAGGTATTGACTAGCGCATGCCCATTCGGTTAGCATACACGCTGGCCGATCGACAAGATGTCACATTCGGATTTGCGTCACCACGGATGGTTTTACGTGAGACCCTTGGGTGTTTGCGCGTCGTGCGCGCGGAGTCAGAAGAGGTTCTCACAAATGAGTCGGATGCTGTGTAGCTCCCTGTATTTCTAACGAAGACGAAGCATTGCTGTTTCGTCAAAACCTTCAGGCCTCAACTGCGGGCAAGCCTCCGGTCATTGTCACCGGGGCATATGGAGAATGTATCATGACATCGAAGCAAAGTTTCCTAACCACAACGTTTCAGCGGATGACGGTCATACTGGTATTGGCCATAGCGAACGGGGCGGTCAGTGCGCAAACCATTCGTGATGGCTCAGCCACCGCTCGTCAATCCATGAGAGTCAACCCCTTCGATAGCTCCGGACCGCTTCGCATGAACCCCGTCAGAGGTGATGGCACCAATTTCGGGTGCCAGGACGATGCCATGTGCGACGACGGATTGTTCTGCAACGGCTCGGAAACATGCACCAAAGGGTTCTGCTCCCCAGGGGTACCACCGTGTGCCATTGACGGAGCGTTCTGCAAAAGTGCCGTCTCATGCAACGAAGACACGGATACCTGCTTCGATGACTGCAATGACAACAACATTCCCGATCAGTGTGACATCGAAAACGAAACAAGCAACGACTGCAACGATAACTCCGTACCGGACGAGTGTGACACGGATGAAGACTGTAATGGTAACGGGATCCCAGACTCATGCGACATCGCCTCCGGTTCCGCCAACGACTGCAACGAAAACAGCATCCCCGACTTATGCGACATCTCGGACGAGACAAGCAACGATTGCAATGGTAATTCCATACCGGACGAATGCGATGCGGGCGGAGACTGCAACCGTAACGGTATCCTGGACTCGTGCGACATCGCGACTGGTTCCGCCAATGACTGCAACAGCAACGGCATTCCCGATGTGTGCGATGTTCGCGGTAGACCGGCTGTGTACTTCGTGTTCGAGACGGGGAACGATACGCTCTACCGCCTAGAGGACCTCAACGGTGACGGTGACGCCAACGATGAAGGCGAGGGCTGGCGATATGGTGATATCGACGGCGTCGAGGGCATAGATGTAGATCAGCGTAACGGCGACGTGTACACGGCCGAAGAAGGCAACGAGCTGATCTATCGCTACCGTGACCTCAACGGCGATGGCGATGCCCTGGACGACGGCGAGAAGTTCCTCTACGCGGACGACAGCGAAGTTGGAGAAGATAGCGTTGAAGATATCGCCGTCGACGAATCCTCCAACACCGTTTACACCGTCTACGAGGATGAGGACCTCATCGTCTGGCATCGGGATAATAACGGTGACGGCGACGCCCTCGATGACGGCGAGTGGGGCAGCTTCGCCCGGATTGGGGACGACCTCGAAGCCATCACCGTGGATGGCTCCACCGGGGACGTTTACGTCGGAGACGCGGAAGATGATGATGTGTGGCGTCTTGACCGCGACGGAACGAGGCTGGGTAGTGTCGGTAATGAGATGGGCCACGAAGCCGTGGACTTCAACGACAACACCGGGGAGCTCTTCGCCGGCAATGAAGATTTCGATCATGTTAACCGCTGGGTCAACGGCGAGGAAAACCGGTATGCCGAACTATTGTGTTGCAGCGAGGCGCTGGCCGTGGACCCCTTCTCCGGCATCCTGTACGTAGGCGACTTCGACGCTCTTGACAGTATCGCCGGGGGGGGTTCGAGCGCCCATATCCGGAAATTTGTGGATCTCAACGGTGACGGCGACGCGCTCGATGAGAATGAAAGCTTACGCTACCACGATTTCCTTTTCGTCGAGATGAATGAATATGAAGCCGAAGCGTTGGCCGCGTTCGGCGGCGGTGCCTCCTTGGACGAAAACGGCGACGGCATTCCGGATGAGTGTGTCGTTCGCGGTGGTGGCGGTGTCAGTGACAGCCTCAGCGGGGTTGACTCCACTTCCGATTTCGGCACGGTAGAGACAACGGCCAAGGACAGCTCCGACCGCGTCCTCGCGGGTATCCACATCCTTCAGGCTGACCCCCGCAAACAGGTAAGCTGGAATGTCACACGAGTGGAAGGTACACTCGGTGATCCGGGACCAGGCAACGGAACATCGAACGGCTTCGACGGTGAAACCGGATTTGTTCGTACATTTGACACAAAAATCACCAGCCCGTCTCAAACCTACAACGCCGTCGTGTTCATCAATCTCAACAACGTAGAATTGGGGGGAGCCGGTCTGGAACCGGCTGATGTTCGTCTCCACGTCCTCAATGCCGGACGGTGGGAAGTCGCCGGCACCAACGACCTCGGAGATTCCGTACCCACCACCACTGTCGGGGACTACGGTTTCACTTTCAGGAATGGAGAGCAGCAGTTCTG
>JAJRSP010000124.1 GCA_024278775.1 Planctomycetota bacterium | reverse complement strand
CACTGTCCGCACTTGGCATGGTTCCGCAAAGTGTGCCAACGCATCGCCGCCTTGCCCGGTGGCACCCAAGTCTCAACGTGACCCTCTGACACGCCGGTTTTATCATGGGGGAAAGGGGGTTTTGTGCGCACGCCCACCCCTCCTGGGGCACAAGTCCGTCCCCGCGGCATCGAATCGTCGGTCAGAGATTGTCACAACCAAGCAATGAATAATGCGGGCTAGCCCGCTCGTTTGTGGGACTGGATGGAGTCCTGGCAGCGTGTGATTATCTCTGCTGGGTGGCGTGGGCCAAAGATATCGTCGCCGCCACCACCGAAGATGGCCACACTTCTGTTCCGCCTTCCCCGTAGTTTTGCAGCACCATACGGCCTTGGTTTGTCGATAGGGAACTGGGTTGCCGACGTTTTGTCCGGAGTCTGTGAAAAGGCCGGCGACTGATCGGCGGAGGTCGGGGTTCGACATGGAGGTCGACCAGCTTGAGTGGGAGACTCGCACGTCTATGGCTAGCGGTGGCCGCTGTCTCGCTCTGTTTCGATACGGCGATTGCCGGAGGGGTGGGGACGACTGTCATCTTCGTCCACACAGCGGCGGTCGAGGGTACGAATGACGGATCAAGCTGGGCGGATGCTTTCGTCGAACTACCGTTGGCCGTAGCAACTGCCAAGCCGGGAGATGTCATCTGGGTGGCGGCCGGCATCTATCACCCCGGCCGCACGCGAGCCTCCACCTTTCAACTGGCGGATGATATCGCCCTCTACGGTGGCTTCGCCGGGACGGAAACCCCTGGTGTGTTCAGCCTCACCGATCGGGATTTCGCGACAAATGAAACGATTCTGACCGGAACCACGACTGACGGTGCGTCGAATGTCTACCACGTCGTGACGGCGAACGGCACATCCCGGACGGCCATCCTCGACGGCTTCACCATCACCGGCGGCCTGGCGAACGGTATTAGCACGGGTTTGCAGGATGTCGGCGGCGGACTGCTTATCAAAGAGGGATCGCCGACCATTCGTCACTGTCTTTTTCTCGCCAACCGAGCATCGACAAAGGGCGGGGCCGTGCATCTTTCCTTCGCATCGCCACTGTTTGAGGCGTGCCGATTTATCCAAAATGCCACTACCGTCACGCAGGCAGCCGCCAACTTCGGTGGGGGGATCTACAGCGAGGGAGACGTGCTCCCCAGTGGACCGGCAACATTAGTGAACTGCCTCTTTGTGGGGAATCGAGCCGGCGTAGGGTCCGGCGGAAGCGGCGGGGGATTGTTTGCGACACCAGGAAACAGGCCGCTACTCATCAACTGTACTTTCAGTGCGAACCATGCGGACACGTCGGGTGGTGGTGTGTGGGGCGCGCCGCGCATCATCGGAAGCATATTGTGGAGCAACACCGACGGGGGAGCCGCCGGCAGCGCGGCTCAGGTCACCGGAGCGGCTACGATCACCCATAGTTGTATCGAGGGAGGCTGGTCGGGAACGGGAAACATCGAGGACGACCCTCGGTTTATCGACCTGGTAGGACCGGACGGTGAGGCCGGTACACGAGATGATGACCTCGGTCTGGGTGCCGGATCGCCGGCGATTGACGCGGGGGATAGTACCGCACTCTCAATGGACATCGACCGAGACCTGGCCGGACATCCGCGGTTTATCAACGACCCCACTGTGAGTGACACCGGGGTCGGCGACCCCTTACCCGTTGTCGACATGGGGGCTTTTGAGTTTCAGGCTACCTGCCTCGCCGATAGCGACTGCTTCGATGGGCGTGTGTGCAACGGCATCGAAGTCTGTGTGGCCGGTCTTTGCCAACCCGGTACGGCCATTGATTGCAATGATGGTATCGATTGTACGTTGGATGTCTGCGAAGAGGTATCGGGGGCATGTTTGCATGAGCCACGCGACGCCGACTGCGATAATGACCGTTATTGTGATGGCGTAGAAACATGCGATGCGGCCACAGGCTGCCTGCCTGGTCTTTCGATCAATTGTGATGACGGGGTCGCATGTACAGTCGACTCCTGTGATGAGGCACTCGATTCCTGTATCCATCAGCCGGATGATACACTTTGCGATAACGGCCTCTACTGCGACGGAGTCGAGGTCTGTGACGAAGTTCGGGGTTGCCTCGTTTCCGATCCCGTTCTTTGCGACGACGGAATTGACTGCACAACCGACCGATGCGATGAAGATTTCCGAACGTGCGTGTTTGAAGCCGATGATGCGTTGTGTAGCAATGGTGTGTTTTGCGACGGTGTGGAGACCTGCCTCGTCGATACCGGGTGTGCGGTCGGCCCTGAGCCATGCGCAACCGGCGTGTGCGATGAGATGGGGATGCGCTGCGTCGAGTGCCTTTCGAATGAAGTATGCGATGACGATATCGGATGTACGATTGACGAGTGTGATGTGATTGCCGGAGTCTGCGTCCACACTCCGGTCGACGAACGCTGCGACGATCTCGACGCGTGTACGGTGGATAGCTGTGACGGATCGGGGTGCGTGTTTCTGACGATCGAGGGTTGTTGCGCGGAAGACTCAACCTGTGGCGACGGGCTGTTTTGCAATGGGGTTGAGCGTTGCGTGGAGAGCGTATGCACACCCGGAACTACCCCGTGTGCTATAGGAGAACGCTGCGACGTGGCCACCGCCATCTGTCTGATACCTCCGGAGTGTCTTATCGATTTCGATTGTGACGACGGCAACCCATGTACAGACAACGCCTGTGAATCCGGCGTCTGCACATCGCAGCCCGGTAGTAACGCCTGCGACGACGCCGACGAATGCACGGAGAATGACACCTGTCTACACGGCACGTGCGTTGGAAACCCCATCCCGAACTGCGGGCAAAATACAGCACCAGACGACGGATCGGGTGAAGGTCCGGCCCCCACTGCCGACCGGGATTCCGATGGCGTCAGCAACGATCGCGATCAATGCCCGGAGACACCGGCGAGCGAACCCGTGGATGCCGACGGCTGTTCCTGTTCACAACGAGATGCCGATGGCGACGGTGTCAACGGCTGCCTGGATGAGTGTCCCGGTACGAACTCGGGAGCATCGGTTGATGCCACCGGTTGCCCCCTCGACCCCACACCGGAGCAACCGGTTCCCCCCGAAGAATCCGATCCGCCCCCTCCCTCAGAGGGTGGACCAGATTCCGATTCCGACGGCGTGATAGACGAACTCGACCAATGCCCGACTACGCGGGTCGGCGTTGTCGTGGGGGAGGATGGTTGTCCGGTAGCAGCAGAGGGTTCGGGGGCGACAGATGTGGCGGCCGATGCGGCTCTGCCGGTTCGCCGTTCACCATGTGGCGCGTGCGGCGCGGTGGGTCTGATTCCCTGGTTGTTCGTCACCGCCGGTATGGTGATGTTTCGTCGACGGCGTGGTTCATAGCCACAATATGCAACACCAGAAACACAAGTGGCCCGCCACCAGCGAAAAGCTGGCGACGGGCCGAAACTTGTCCGCCACCGTAAGTAGTCGTCCCTGAAAAAGCAATAGTGTGACAGGGACGTATGATATCTTCGTTGGCATGGTTGTCGGACGTATTGCCTTTGTCAGCTTGCGGGGGCCATCGTATCCTCGCGTGGGGTTG
>JAJRSP010000123.1 GCA_024278775.1 Planctomycetota bacterium | reverse complement strand
GGGCGCCCCATGACGTTGGCGGTCTTGCTGATTCCGGTTTCTCAAACCCCCGCGCGGACGCGAAGCGGACTGGCCAATGCCCCAACCCTGATCCCGTTGGTTCAGCCCGTTTCTCGGACAGACTCCTAGCGGGCTTGATGCGTCGCCCCTCACCCCCCGCAGATGGGTGGGAGCGTAGTGCTGCGCACCGAGAGAATCGGCGGGCTTTCGCTTCGGAGCGAGTCACGAAGTTCGTCTGTCATCGGCGCGTCCAGCTTCAGCACCATCAGCGCCGTCTTGCCCCGGCGGGATAGCGCCATGTCGGCGATGTTCACGCCGGCCTCGCCGACGCGCTGGCCGACCAGTCCGATCACGCCGGGCTTGTCGTCGTTGAAGATCAAGACCATGGTCTGTTCGGGCACGATCTCCATGCGATACCCGTCTATCGCGAGCACGCGCGGCTTGTGGTCATCAAAAACCGTCCCCACGATGTCATGCCGATCGGCACCGCATTGAACGGAGATCGTCACGGAGTCATACTGCCCGGGTGCCTGCGCTTGCGACGTGTGCTCCACCGCAATGCCGCGGGTCGAGGCCTGCGCCTTGGCGTTGACCAGGTTCAACCTGGCGTCCAGATGCGGACCCAACAGTGCGACCATCGCCTGCCACGCCAGCGGGCCGGCGATCTCCTCCAGCGATTCACCGCACACCGCCACATTGACCCGCGTCACACCACCCGCACACCAAGGGGACAGCAGCGCACCCATGCGCGTACAAAGATCAAAAAACGCTCGGTGTCTCGCTGACACTTTGGTGGGCAGCCCGGTGACGTTCACGCCGGAACGGATCTCACCATGAATCAGATAAGCCATCAGCGCGTCCACCGCGTCCACAGACACGCGCTGCTGCGCTTCCACCGTGGAGGCGGCCAGGTGTGGCGTGAGCACCACGTGTTTCGCAGAAAGTAGCGGACTCCCGGTCGGCGGCTCACTGGCGTAAACATCCAACGCGGCACCGGCTATTCGGTCTTCATTCAGCGCTGTGGCCAACGCCGCTTCATCGATTAGCGCGCCACGGGCGCAGTTCACGAGTCTGGCCGTCGGCTTCATGCTCGCCAACTCATCCGCGCCAATCAGATGCTTGGTGTCTTGCGATAGCGAGGCGTGCAGCGTGACACAATCCGCAACGGCAAGCAGTTCCTTCAGGCTCGCCGCAAACGTCACCGGTTCGCCCGCACCGCCGCCCGGCGATACAAACGGATCATACACCACCACGTTCATCTCAAAAGCCAGACCGCGCTGCACGACAGCACGGCCAATGCGTCCATACCCCACCACGCCCAGTGTCTTGCCGGCCAGTTGCTGCCCCTTGAAAGAGGCCCGGCTCCACTCGCCGGCCTTCACGTGAGCATGTCCGTCGGCCACCCGCCGGTGAAGCGCGAGCATCAGCGCCCAGGTATGTTCGGCCGTGGAGATCGTATTGGCGTCGGGCGTATTGAGCACGAGGACGCCGACGGCGGTGGCCGCATCTAGGTCCACATTGTCCACGCCCACACCCGCCCGTGCGATGGCCGAGAGCTTTCCGGGATGGGCGAGCACTTCACCCGTAACCTTCACGGCCGAACGAATGAGCATGCCGTCATAATCCTTCACGGCGCCGGCCAACTCGCTCAACGACAACCCGTGTTTGACGTCGAAGGTCACACCCTCCCTCTCGCGCAACCGATCAAGCCCGGCCTCGGCAATCTTATCTGCTACCAGAATATGTGGCATCGTGTCTCACGCCTCCCATGTTTTCGTTTACGACTCTTGTGCTGCTACGCATGTCGACAAAAGAGCCCCCAGGCTTGCGTCAAACCTTGACCGAGGCATCGCATCATCCGCCCCGGCATCCCTCGCCTGTTGCAGTCGCTCAGCATCCACATGAGGGGCAAACCCTGTGATTCGAGCATTCGGGCAGATCCGTCGCAAACTCGCGATAGTCTCTGTCGTCTGCTCGCCGGCCACGCTCAGATCCATCAGCACCAGCACCGCACCCGACTCGGCCACGGTGGTAAGAAGCGATTCCGGCGTCCGCGTCGTAACGACCGTGACACCGGCCGCTCGACCCGTGCCACAAATCTTCGACTCAAAGATCATATCGCTCACTAAAGCCACCACGACAGGCGAAGTTGATTCCGTGGACATGAAGATGTTCCTATTACGCGCCAACAATCGTCGACCCCGCCGCACTTCGACAGGACGCGGGCACAGCATCACGACATCGAGCCGCCGTGTCAACGAGTACCGTGGCCATAGAGTCCGCCGGGGGTGTGGCCAAGGATTTTGGCATCACGCCTTTCGGCAGCGACTGTCCTTCGTTGCCGAGATCAAGAATGAGGGGACCATTGCCGCTACGAGCCCCTTTGCCAAAAAGTAATTGCCACACCCGCTGGGGGTGCCCATACTTCGTGTCACTGCGGAACATTCCGCATACAAGCGGGTGCCCCATTCTTCGGGTACTCCCGAAGGGTGGGGGACGGACTGCGCACGTGGAAGTCCTTTCCCCACCCTTCGTGTCAGTGAATGTCTGTACTCGTGGTTGGACGTTACAGGGTGACACGAAGAATGGGGCACCCGATTGTTCCCACGGATGCCGCCAACTGTTTCTTGCACCCAGCCAAACCGTGTTGGTGTCCCGGCGCAGCGCCACGGACGGCTAACGGGCTCCGACAGATTCGACTGCGAATCTTTAGCTCGATCGACCGAATACGCTCATAGGCTGCCGGAAACCGGGCCGCCGCCGTAGGATACCAGCATGGATGCCGATTCGATTCTTCAATTCGCCGCGGTGGGCGGTCTGGCGTTGTTGTGCCTGGTCAGCGTCGTCGCCACGGCTGTGCGCCTTCCGGGCACCTGGGCGATCGTGGCGGGGGCGATCCTCTACGGCTGGCTCACCGACTGGGAACAGGTCGGCGGTGTCTTGATCGGGATTCTGGTCGGGCTGGCCGTCTTCGGTGAACTACTTGAGCTTGGGATGTCCGCGGTCACCGCTCGCCAGGCCGGTGCCTCACGCCGCGCCGCGTGGGGCGCACTCATCGGCGGCTTTGTCGGCATGTTCATTTTTTCACTGCCGATGCCGCTGATCGGTACGATGTTCGGCGCGTTGGTCGGCTGCTTCGCCGGTGCCCTGATCGCGGAGTTCACCGTCAAAGGCGAGTTCGTTCAGGGAGCGAAGGTCGGTACGTTTTCGGCAATCGGATTCATTCTCGGCATCGTCAGCAAGATCGCGCTGGCGATGATCATGTCCACGGCGCTCGTGGGATACGCGCTTGTCCAATCGGTCGATGCGATTCCACCGGCCGACGCGCCACAGGTTGCAGTTGATCCCGGAACCTCAAACACCGCTCCCGCAGATCCCACGCCGTAGCCATGACATTCACCCCTGTCCGAACGCCCCCGTCCACATGCTTCAGCTTGCGCGGCGCCACAAACACGGTAAGGTGTCCGCTACATGAGAGATGAAACGGCTTTAGCCCTTCTCTCGTCGCCGGTCGTTACCCGGCCAGGGCCGTGGCTCGTTCGATGATCGCATCCAACCCAACGCCAACGTAGTCGAACACGTCGGCCGCACTCTTTGCCGACTTGGGAATCCGATTCGCCGTCATGCCCCCCACACGAACCTCGGCCGCCTCCGCCGCAGCTTCCGCCAATTCGGAATGAACGCCGCCGAGGTAGTTATCTTCCACGACGAGTATCGTACCGCCGGCCGCCTTGGCTGCCGTTAAAATCGGCGTTGCATCAAGCGGCAGCGTGTAGGCATCAAAGACGTTGCACGATACGCCCTTCTTCGCCAGCTTCTTCGCGGCCTCCAGCACGGTATATAACATGTATCCGCTGCTCACGAGTGTGAGCTTGTCGCCCTCTTGTAGTTCCTTGCAGCCGCGCAAGGCGAACGACTCATCATCGGCGTAGAGGAACGCCGCCTCCGGTCGGTGCGTGCGAAGGAAGCACACGCCCTCGACATTGGCCATCAATTCGCAGCAACGGTACGCACAGATCGCGTCGGCCGGCTGGAAGATATAACACCCGATGCCGCCGACCCCATTGCTGACGCGCGTCAGGCTTCGGAAGTACGCCATGTCGCTCACCGACATCTGCGAGGGTCCGTCCGCGCCGAGCGAGACGCCCGCGTGCGAGCCGACGATCTTGATATTCGCTCGGCTGATGACGGCCATGTCGATCTGATCCACCGCCCGGGCGAGGAACTTCGCGAAGCTGCTCGCGAACGGAATCTTGCCGCCCGCCGCCAAGCCGGACGCCACGCTGATCATGTTTTGCTCAGCGATCTTCCCCTCGAAGAAACGCTCCGCATGTTCGCGTTGAAACATGTTTGCGAAAGTGGAATTGCTCACGTCGCCGTCCACCGCGACGATCCGCGTATCGACATCACCCATCGCGACCATGCCGACACCGTACGCCACGCGCGTCGCGAGTTTCCGCGATTCATACTTGGACTCCAGACCGGCCCGCTTCATCGCCACATCAAACGGCGGCAGCGTCACGACACCCGATTTGCGATCCGAAGCCGCCGCAGGAACCGTGGGATGCCCCAGACCTGCCGGGACAGCCCCCACCGAAGCGGCCGTATCATCCAACTCCCCTAGCATCTTGTCCAAATCGCCCTCGGATGCCGGCTTGCCGTGAAAGTTCTTACCCAGCATCGTCGCCACGCCCCACCCCTTGACGGTCCGCGCGATAATCGCCGCCGGTTTTTCGGCACCGGCCGCCTCATCAAACGCGGCGGAGAGCGCGTCCGGATCATGCCCGTCGCACTCGATCACGTGCCAGCCGAACGCAGCGGCCTTCCGCGCGATCGCGTCGGAGGATTGTTGTGTCGATACGGCGTCGGCCTGCCCGTGTCCGTTACAACTGAACACCGCACAGACGTTGGTCAGTTTGTGATCGACGATGAAGTCCATCGCCTCCCACACCTGCCCCTCGCGCGACTCACCATCTCCAATGATGCAATAGATTCGCTTGTCGATGTTATCCAACCGCGCCGCCAGCGCCAGCCCGGCGGCCACGGAAAGCCCTTGTCCGAGCGAACCGGTAGCCGCATCAAAGAACGGGAAACCCTCGGCCGGGTTCGGATGTCCATCGAGCACGCTGTCCAACTCACGCAACTCAGCGAGATCATCGATAGTCAACGCACGGGCATCGGCGCGGCTCTTTCCCACGACACCACCGAGATCGGCGTACGCCGCGTAGACCACCGGCACCGCATGACCGATCGAAAGCACCAGCCTGTCATTTCCCCGGTGCCACGGATCGGTCAAATCATAACGCATTCGTTTGTACATCAGCTCGGTGATGATGTGGGCCAGCGCCAAACCCGAAGACGGATGTCCCGAGGCCGAGGCGGTGGTCATTCGGAGTACGTGTTTGCCAAGCTCGATGGCCTTGGCGTGAAAAGCGGCGGATTCGGACACGGTCGTTTCCTCCGTCGGCGCGGCTTGCGTACGGGTCATACTTGACTCCCAAATCAAGTGGTCCTGGTCAAATCGGCCCGCAGGGTAGCCGTACGAGTGGCTGGCGACAAGGGCATCCGGCTTTCAGCGTCGCAAGAGAGGGTGCCGTCGCGAAAAAATCCTTGAAAACCTCTTCTTTTTCTTTGGCGAATGCACGCTGAGCAGCTACACTGGATCTGCCGAAGTTAGGGTTTGTGGTCAATTCGTACCCCTTGGAGGCTGGGCATGCATTCATCTTCATCGAAAGAGAGCAGCGGGGATATCTGTTGGGTCCGCCTGCGATGTGAATTGATCGTTGCAATCTTTCTCCTGACTGGGGTCACAGGGGCTACACGGACGCAAGCTCAATCCTTGGAACTGCGGCAATTGACTGCATCCGATGCCGCACAAGGAAACTTTTTCGGCTCGGCTGTTGCCGTGAGCGGAGACACGGCCGTAGTGGGTGCGCGATATGCGGACTGCACACCGGGCGACAACTGTGGATCGGCGTACATCTACCGGTTCAACGGAACCTCCTGGGTCGAAGAACAAAAGCTGATCGCCCCGAAACCACACTCGGCTATGGCTTCGGGAAAGCGGTCGCCGTATTTGGAGACACGGCCATCGTGGGCGCGGGCGGTAGCTGCGCTTTGGGCAACTACTGCGGCTCCGCGCACGTGTACTAGTGCATCGCCACGCGAAAATGTGCGGGTTTTGGGTTCTTTGTTCCGATGTTTCCATGATGTGGAAGTCGAGTCATCAGATCATGGAGGATCGTTATGGCAATTCGGTATAAGAAGTACATCATCCGCCTAAGCGCGG
>JAJRSP010000122.1 GCA_024278775.1 Planctomycetota bacterium | reverse complement strand
GTACTCATAGATCGATCCGGCCTGTTGGGCGCTGACACGCGTCAATAACTTGCGTCACTCGAACGAAGCCACCACGGCGCGAGTGAAAGACTCCAGGTTTTTGATGACGTCTGCGGAGAGCGGATCGGCCACGACAACGCGCCCACCAATCGCCTGCGCCACGGCTGCGGCCGATCGGCTCGTGATCTGAGGTTGCACGAACACCACCTTCACGCCTTCGCGTCGGGCCAACCGTTGCATCCCGGTCAGCTCAAAGTCTGTCGGCTCCTTGCCCTCGATCTCCACCGCCAACTGCCGCAGCCCATACGCCTCGCAAAAGTAACCCCATGCCGGGTGGAACACAAAGATCGGTCTGCCCTGGTAGGGCGTCAGCGCGGTACGTATCGTCCGGTCCAGCTTGGAAAGCCGCGCTCGGAGGTCCGCCAGGCGCGTTTCGTATCCTGTGGCGTGGTCCGGGTCGTGCTTTTGGAGGGCGGCGGCGATCGTCTGCGCCTGTTGCTGCAAGAGCTTGGGATCGAGCCAGATATGCGGATCCCTGTCATGGGAGATAGCCTGGGAGGCCTCATGATTGTGGTGGTGGTTGAGGTTACGCAGTGTGATGCCGGCACGCATGTCCACGACCGTAACCCGACCGGATGCCGCAATGGCTCGGAACCACTGGCCGCGTTCGAAGGGAATCCCGGCTTGGATGTAGAGGTCGGCTCGCATGACCTCACTGACCTGCTGATCGGTGGGTTGGTAGCTGTGGGGGCTATCCCCTGGGGCTACCATCGTCACGACGCGTACGTCCCGGCCGCCGATCTGCCGAACGAGCCACGCCTGAGGGGCCACGCTGACCGCCACGGTGAATCCATCCCCAGTGGCGGCCACCCCCGATGGGAAAGCTCCGATCACGACCGAGACGACCCCAACTGCAATCACCAGACGATTTGGATGGCGTTTCGACTTCATCGCGTTTGGGCACCTCAAGCACACCGTGGCTCCGGCACAGTATATCGGGCCACGGGTTGGGGTTTGTCAAACGAGCACGGGTCGGTCGAAATAGGGACAGAACGCTACGGGGTGCGGATGGCGCGAATGTTCCGCAACCAGCCGGGTAGGACGCCGCGCGGTGCGTCGTCTCCCTCCTCCACCACGGGACTGCCGGGAATGGCACCAAAAGAAAGCAACATGTCTTCCACCTCGCCGGGCAAATTGGCGAGGAAGGTTTCGAAGCCGGGATGGTTCTTCAACCCGAGGTCCTTCACCACCTGCGTATCCATGAGCCGATACGATGCCGGTGGTGCGTAGCCGAGCATTGCGCAGATCATATCGGACAGAATCACCATGAGTCGTTCGCGTCGCAATGGATCGTCATCCATGGGGTAGCTGTGGTGACTACTGGCGAGCGATTTGAGGTTGTCGGGTAATTTCCAAGCCTCGGCCACCAGCTCACCGAACTCCTGATGAGATTCGTAGCAGAGGTAATCGAACGTGGCGACATCGAGCAGCGTCTGAGATGCCCTCTCATGCTCCTCGACGAAACGCAGGACGATCACCGAACCGATGTCATGCATCAGTCCGACGAGCGACGCCTCGTCCTCATCCATCTTGAGGAGTTTGGCCAGCCCGCGAAGGACGCACGAGCCCGCTAACGATTGATACCAGACCAACGCGGATAGTTCGTTGTCGGCACCTTTTTTGCGGAACATCGCGGCGCGCATCGACTGGTTCATCATGGTGGTGCGAATCGCCTTTGCCCCCAATCGTGTGACAGCCGCCGGCAGGCTCGTGGTTTTGTGCAACCCGCCGTAGAGCACCGAGTTGGACAAGCGAATCACCTCGGCCGCGATCACCTGATCGTCCGCGATATCGTTGGCGACTTGATGCAGGCCTGATTTCCCATCGCGGATACGTCGAAGCACCCGTTCCGTCACACTGGGCAGCGGCGGCATGGAAAGATCATGCCCATCGAAGTGGGAGACAAGCGTGTTCTCTATAGCGCGAGCTTCGAGCGTCAGATCGGGACGAACCGGCTCGACGGTCTCGGTCAGGCCGGCCTGCTCGGGTGCCCACCACGGCGGTGCCGTACCGTCCGTGTTTTCGCCTGCACCCGGATCTCGCCGTGGCGGCTCCATTACGGCCACACCGCTCCCGGCTGCCGACCGATCACGCGGAACTCCGGAGTCTGCCGAATCTGCATCGTCGGGTATCAAACGCCCGAGGAGCCAGTCGATCAAGCCCATATCCGATCTTCTCCCTACCGTGCCAGAAACGGGTGAATAACACACCCGTTAGCGGCGGTCTGCATTCGCGGCGCGCAACGCCTCTACCCTCGCTGTAGTCCGACTGTTTATCGTCTCTGCACCGGCGGTTCTCGCGTTGTCCGCATATTCACCGATCGAGTCGGTTCAGGTCCGATACATCCGCATCCCGCACCACACAGGCAGCTTCACGTCCGAAAACAATAGGGCTATCCGCCACCAATTCGATAACCGCAAGATGCAAACCGATCGTCCTTCGCGACGGCGCGCGGATCGTTTGTGACACGACGCGTGCGGGTATGACGCAAGCCCGAACGTGAGATACACTGGCCGTTGCCGTGGAGACGAAAACAGTCAGCTTGGTGATTCCCGGACGTAACTGCGCCGCCACGGTCGCGGCGTGCCTCGATGCGGTGGTGCCGCTGCTTGAGGGGTCGCCGTTGGGTGAAATCATCTTTGTCGATGACGGCTCAGTCGATGAGACGGTCCATATCGTCCAGCAGTATCCCGTGACGCTCCTGAAGGGAGCGGGCCGTGGTGCCGGGGCCGCACGGAATCGCGGGGTGGCGGCCGCCAAGCATGAACTGATCTGGTTCGTGGATTCAGACTGCGTGGCCGAGCCGGACGCCCTGGCGAAGCTGCTACCCTATCTGGATGATCCGAAGGTGGGCGGTGTCGGCGGTAGTTATACCAACCGTGTGCCGCATTCGCTGCTGGCGTGTCTCATTCATGAGGAAATCGTGGAGCGGCACCGGTCGATGCCCGCGAAGGTCAACTTTCTCGCTACCTTCAACGTCCTGTATCGCAAGCGCGTGATCGAGGAGATTGGCGGGTTTGATGAGCAGTTCTTGAAGGGGCAGGACGCGGAGTTGTCGTTCCGCGTGATGGCGGCCGGGTATGAACTGCGTTTCGATCGAACATCCCGCGTGGGTCACTATCACGAGACGAGTTGGCGGCGGTATCTGAAGATTCAGCGTCAGCAGGGGTTTTGGCGCGTGCGGCTCCACCTATCGCACAAGGGACATGCGATGGGTGACTCGTACAGCAATCTGTTCGATCATGTGCAGCCGCCGCTGGCGATGCTGACGCTGGCGACGATGCCGCTCTGTCTCTTCGAGGGGGTGTCGTGGGTGCCGATGGGGGTGTTTGGCGGGCTTGTGTTTGCGACGGCACCGATGACACTGCGTCTGCTCCGACGTCTTCGAGAGCCGAAGTACATAGCGTTTGGGTGGATGAGCCTGATTCGGGCGTTTTGGCGTGGGCTTGGGTTGACCGGTGGCACATTGGTCTATCTGAAGGCATGCTTCATGGGACGCAGAGATTGAACGAGGCGTAGGTTTCCATGAGTGCGAGACGGAAAAACCGCGAGACACGCGACGGTCTCCACGCTGCAACCGTGGAGTCGCCGCGTCCGGTGTTGCCCGGCCGGTGGTGGTTCCCCGTGCTGCTGATCCTGGCCGGTGTCGCGGTCTACGCGGATAGCTTCGACGGCGCGTTCGTGTTTGATAACCAGTTGCACATCGTCGACAACGAGCAGATTCGCACGCTGTTTCCGCCCTGGCACCTGCTCGATCATCGCCGGCCGGTGGTTCAGGTGTCGCTCGCGATCAACTACGCCCTCGGCGGGCTTCACCTGTTCGGGTACCACCTGTTCAACCTTGCCGTGCATCTCTTGGCCGGTCTGACCCTGTATGGCTTGCTCCGGAGAACCTTCGCGCTGGAACGCTGCCCGACACGACTGCGAGAGTCGGCATCGCTTCTTGCGTTTGCCGCGGCGTTGCTGTGGATCGTGCATCCGCTACAGACGCAATCCGTGACGTACATCATCCAGCGCGGTGAGTCGTTGATGGGGCTGTGTTATCTTTTGACGATGTACGGTCTCGTTCGCGGTGCGGGCGGCGGGCGGCGTTGGTATGGGCTTGCAGTGGCAGCGTGCGCTATGGGTATGGCCAGCAAGGCGGTGATGGTCACGGCACCGGTCATGGCGTTGATCTTTGATTCCCTGCTACTCGCCGAAGGTTGGCGGGACGCCTGGCGTCGGCGATGGCGTTTGTATCTGGGGCTCTTTTCGACGTGGGGGGTCTTGTTCGCGTTGGGCGTGGCTCAGGGTGTGCTTGCTACCGATCGCCCGTCGGGAATGGTGGGTTTTTCGCATCCGCAAATCACACTGTGGCACTATCTGTTTACGCAACCGGCCGTCTTGCTCCGGTATGTGCAGTTGTCGTTTGTTCCCGTGGGGCAATCCCTCGATTACGGCTGGCCGATCGTGAAGCAGTTCGGTGCGGCCGTCGTGCCCGGATTGGTGATCGTGGTAGCTCTGAGCGGTGTGGTCTTTGCGATCATCCGACGTCATCCGTTGGGTGTGGTGGGGGCGTGGTTTTTTGTGGTGCTGGCACCCACATCCAGCATCATACCGATACAGGATCCGATCTACGAGCACCGGATGTACCTGTCTCTCGCGTCGATTGTGATCGCCGTGGTTCTCGTGATCTTCCATGGGGTGTCGAGTCGATGGCGCGGCGTTTCGGGGGATCAACGAAAGTGTCGAGCCGTTTTTCTGTCAATCGTCGTGGTGCTGGCCGCGGCGCTCGGTGCGGCTACCGCCCTTCGTAACCGCGTGTATGAGAGTCCGCTGCGCGTCTGGAACGACGTGGTTGCGAAACGCCCGCGCAACGCACGCGGACGATACAACCTGGGATGGGCGCTGCAGAGAGCCGGGCGTCGTGAGGATGCGTACGCGGAATATGCCAAGGCCATCGAAATCAATCCCTCTTTTGCGCTCCCCTACAACAACCTGGGCATGGCCAGCCTCGAAGCCGGTCGCCTGGATGAGGCGGAGGCCTATCTGCGGAAGGCTGTCATGCACGATGCGCGTTTTGCAGACGCCTGGGGCAACCTCGGCACCGTACTGGCGCGGCACGGCGAGTTGGATGCGGCGCGCGAGGCGCTTCTCAAAGCCATCGATATCGACTCCGCGCGCGCTCAGCCGCATTTTAATCTGGGGTTGGTACTCGCCAGAACACAAGACTTTGAACGAGCGGCCGATGAGTTTCGCCGGGCGATTGCTTGTGATCCGCAGTTGCCGTCCACTCGTTACAACCTCGGTCATGCGTTAGCGGAGCAGGGGCGTTTCGCCGAAGCGGCGCAGGCGTTCGAGCAGGAGCTTCGCGTGAACCCCACGCATCCCCAAGCCAAGATGATGCTTGATGCCGCGCGTCGGCGAGCCAACGAGCAACCCCCGAATCCGAATCACTGAGCGGGCGCGGCAAGGTCTTGAAGCTGAAGATCATTGGTGTGGTCATCTTTGCGGACGTAAAAATCGTTGATGGTTTGCCGGAAGAACTTCCGGTATCCCCGTGCCTCCAGATAGGGTTCGATCGCTTCGCCGGCCGGCCGGTCGTTTTCGATGAGCAGCACGCGCGGGGCAAACCGGTCTAGGTCGAATCCGTCCAGCACGTCCAGCTCGCAGCCCTCGGTGTCGATCGAGACGAGATCGATGCACCAGCCACGATTGGCTTGCCAGGGGTTGCATTCGTCGGCGTCTTCCTTGCGCATAGACATGAGGATATCGTCAACGCTGGTGAGAGGCACCTGGATTTCGACCAGGTCGGCCCCTTCCCGTTTGCACCGCTCGACATGCTCATCGTCGGCTGACAAAAAGGACAAGACCGGCACGTTATGGGCAACGGTGAAAGTGGTCATCCCGGTCGCGCCGCGCCGGCTACAGGCGGCATGAACGATCTTGCTGCGCGGTCGGCGTGCAGCCGCCTGCCTGCAAAGCGCTTCGATCGGCTCCACGAGAACGCCGTGCCAGCCCATCTGCTCCAAGAAGTATGTATTGCTCAACGAATAACCGTCGAACGCTCCGATCTCCATGAAAAAGCCTTCGGTTTTTCCGCGAAAGACCTGCCACAGCACCCGGTCTTCACCGAACTGCGCCTTGAACAGGTGATCGACGTTGATCGCGGTCGCCGTCATGAGACCACCTCCTCACCCATCTCGCGATGAGTCGAGCCGTTCGCTTCCGCGCTGGCCGGTTCTGGCACGGGCTCATGGGGTTTGACTGATGCAGCCGGCGCTATCCCCGCCGTGAGTGCGGGTAACACGCCATGCTGCCGGAGCAGATCGACCAAGTTCGTAATCCGGTGGCTGTAGAGGTGCTCCGCGAGTGTGCGCTGTTGTCCCGCCCGGGCGATTTCCGCACGCTCCTTCGGGTGACCGGCGTAGTAGCCGATTTTTTCGAGCAGTTCCTGCTCATCGTGGAACACCTCGCATTCCTTGCCAATCTCGAAACAACGAGAGAGTTCCGACGTGGGGTAGGTTAGCAAGAAGCCACCGGCGGCCGTCACCTCGAAATGCCGTAGGTTCATCCCCGACTCGGGACAGGCCTTTAGCAGATTCAGGCAGATCGGCACGCGGCGCATACGGTCATACATCTCCTGCCGATCCCAGATGCGTGGCGTGTGTTCCAGACCGTATACATTTCCCCAATGATCGCCGATCAGTTCAAACGCATTGCCCAGCTTTTTCCGGAGAAAATGAACCCATCGTTCCCGTCGTTTGACCGCGAGGAACGCGCAGTAGAAAAACTTTTCATTGTGGTATTGCAGCGCTTTGGTGGCGCGGGTGGCCGGATCATCCGTGGGCTTCGGCGGCTCGGCAAACTCGTACAAATCGTAGTAAATCTTGTGGAACGGCAGATCGGGCATATCGGCGTGGACGGCCGCCGCCGTCAACCCGCAGTATAGCTGCTGCGCCTGTATCGTTTGATTACCGGAGAACCAGGTCGAGGCCGGATGCCCGATGAATGATACGATCGGCGTCTCATCAAGAACGGGTGGTGAGGTATCGAAGTCGTCATTGTTGGCGGCCATCGGCAGCATCAACACATTGGGGATGCCCTGCTGGATGAGTTCGCCCGCCGTAGCATCGTCGTACATCCACTTGATCCACGAATCCTGCTCAAGTATCTGCCAGTGGCTCGCCCAATCGACCTGTTGCATCGTGGAGGTCACCGGGTCGAGGTAACACGACACATACGGAATACCGAGGGCAGCCGAGGTGATGGCGTACTGGTTTGGCGCGGGTGATGAAGGAATAAGCGTCAGCGCCGTCGTGTTGAAATCCAGAATCAGATCCACCGGGTTTTTTTCGAGAAAGGCGTGATGCACCTTTCCGTCGGCCACACGCTTTTCGATCGAGCCGTGGATGTCCAGCGGCGAGGGCTCCGGGAGCACGACCACCTCAAACCCGGCCTCTCGAACGGCGCGTTCGAGCTGTCTCGTAGTGGCGATTCTTAGCGGAATTCGTGTCATGGGTGTGGCGATCCGACGAGGGGACTATCCAGGTTCCTTCTTGACATACAGCGCGTCTCCCCAGTGCTGCGGCTGATCGGAAGGGTAGAGGGCGGCCCGGTCGTAACCCGCTCGCTTCATAAAGTCATCCACCTCACCAAAGAGGGGACTGTCCTTATAAAGTGGCACAAAGGATACTTCCGCGAGTACCATCTTGGCGCTCTTGAGGATTTTCGTGGCACCGCGCAACGCCTGCAGCTCCGCACCCTGCACGTCCAGTTTGATGATGTCGATCATTTTCGTATCGATGTCGTTTTGCGCACACCAGTTGTCGAGGGAACAGACGTCCACCTCCTCCTCGTCAACGATCCAGGTGTATTGCTCGCACGGATTACTCGGCTCATACCCCAACAAGGAGTGGCACTCCGGGCTGGTGGTCAGGTTGATCTTGCAGACGCCGTCGTGATCGCTCACGGCCTTCTTGACGGGCTTGACGCCGATCTCCGCGCATGTGCGCTCCAATTCGGCGAAACAGGCCCCGACCGGTTCGAAACTGTAGATGTCAGCGTTTTCGTAGAGATGGCGAAAACTCCGAGCCATCTGCCCGACGTTCGCCCCGCAATCGAGTATGACCTTGGCACGGGGCACATAGGTCTTGAAATCCTCCGACCAGGTGGTGTGGGAGAACGTCACCGGAGCCTGGTGGGGCATGAGCAGACGCAGTACCGATTGCAATCGGTGGCGGTGCAGGTGTTGCGCCAACGTGCGCCGCTGACCGGCCTGTGCAATTGCGTTACGCTCGTCCGGATGCGCCAGGTAGTACTGCACCTTCTCGATCAGTTCGTTCTCATTGCGAAACACGTCGCATTCTTTGCCGATCACAAAATGGGCGGCCAGTTCCGGCTGCTGATAACAGAGCATAAACCCACCGGCCGCGGTGATCTCAAAGTGACGCATGTTCAACCCGGTCTCGGCGTTTCCGTTCACCAGGTTGATGTTGATGGCCACCTCGCGGAAATGTTGCAGGTATTGATCGGTGGTCGGAAACGGCGTACCCGTCGGCAAGCCATAGGCGGTATCCCACCCCCGACCGAAAAGTTCAAACGCATCACCGAACGTTCGCTTTAGATAGATCACAAAGCGATCGCGGTTTTTGATGCAGAGGTTGACGTTGTGGAACAGCTTGGCCGCGAAGTAAGCCCGCGATTTTTCCGCGCGGACCGCCAGGGAATCATCTTTCTGAATGGGCAACCCGAGCCCGTAGATATTGTGGTAAATGTCGTAGAAAACCGCATCGGGTAGATCGCTACGAACACCAGCGGCGAGCACGCCGCCGAACAAACTGATCGTCGGCGTCTGATGACCGTGCTGGAAAAAGCTCGTGTTCTGCCCGCCGACGAAGGACGCCACAGGCCGGACATGACCCGGGTCCAGCGGTGCGGTGTCGTAGCGACGATCCGGGGCGGCCATCGGCAGATGAATCACGTTATCCACGCCAAACTGCCGCAACTCATACACTTGGGCCTGGTCCCAGACCATCTTCACCCAGTTGGGGCTGGCCAGGCTCTGCCATAGGACGGACCAATCAAGCCCCTGAAACGCCGTCACCAACGGGTCGATGAAGTGAGAGAGCAACGGCCGATCGAGCGCCTCGTGTAGCGGGCGAATGTCGGCATTGGCCCCGCAGACCCCCGCGGCAAACGACAAACCCGTACCGCCGTTGTCAATCAGAAAATCCGGCGGTGCCTGGGCGAACCGTTCCGCGACGGCCCGAGCGCCCACGATGCGCTGACTCAAATCGGCCTGATAGGGATTGCCGTCATTCCCCGCAGCCACCGGCAACCCGATAGGCTCATGCCCGAGCGACTCGCAGGCTGGTGCCCACCATCCATGGTCGAATACGCCGATTTTCATGTGCTGCTACCGTCGTTTATCAGTACACCCGGCCGTCTTCCTTAACGTACGCTGTGACGGGGCACTAAGGCAGGTATCGGCCATACGCCGGTCGGGGTCGGAGTCGATCTTTCGTCGGCGGCAAAAACGAGCGTGGCCAGGGCTTTTGGCATTGCCCTTTCGGGTGTGTGGCATGCCCAAGCCGGAGACGCGGGCATGAATGTCGGGTGCCATACGACATTTGATAAACCGCGCGGGGTGAACCCCGCGGCTCGGAAAGAAAACGAAGGCGTTAACGATCCGGGCGGCGAATGATTCGCGGATGTTTCGGCATGCAATAGCCTGCGCCACGAATGGCGAACGAAGTGGTCATGCGAAGTCCATTCCCACATCGGATGCATCGGGGATGAGGCACGCGCTCCCGCCGAGAATAGTCACACCCCAAAAAAGTGGTTCGCGTCGTGGTGATGCCGGCGCGGTCAGTCGGGTGTGTCTGCGGACTCTGACGCGGCACGGGCGGTGGCACCGGTCTGATCGAGCTCGCTTTCGTCGAGGAAGAGGTCTTCCAGGTCCGTGCCGTCCACATCGCGGCGTAGCAGGAAGTAGATCACCGTGCTACCGCTGTGGAAGAGCGACACAAGAAACGCCCACATCAGGCCGATGACGCCAACGACAAACAGCCCGATCAGTCCGGCCGAGAAGTGTTCATACCAGGTGAGTTGCGACCAGTCGGGCCACTGGTACATCGCGTTTGGTCCGGCCATGGGCCACATCAACTCCAGCTTGCTGATGGGGGCCGTCTCGGTTCCGCGATTCCACCAACCAAAGGGCGAGGTGCCCATCGCAATGAGTCCCCGCGAAACATACAGCGCGAGGTAGGTAAACAGATTGGCACACATCCAGCAGATCGCGGCGAACAGGATCGAGATGAGTGCGTAAAGGCCCGCTTTCCAGGGTCGCGAAAGCGGATAGGAGAGCCCCCGCGAAAACGAATCGAAGCCATCTGATCCTTCTGTGGCGACGGCCGGCCAAAACAGGCTCCCACCGACGAACAACCCGACCATGAGCAACGCGATGACGAACCCGCCGAACAGCGCCAGCGCGAATCCGAGCCCACCGAGCAGATCACCAAGCAGGGGTATGCGCAGCAACACACCATAGAGCAGCAACAACAACGCCAAGGCGATCATGAACCCGAGCGGAATACACGGGGCCATAAAGAAGCCGCCGAAGAGCCTTTGTTTCGTATAGGAAAACGCTTGGTTCATCGTAATTTTTTCATCTCGGGCAAACTGCACGGCCGCCATCCGGCAGATCATCCCACCGCAGAGAGACCATATCAGCAGCGACCCCACCGCGAGAAAGACAAAGTAGACGAAATGATAGCGGATCAGCCACCAAACGCCGTAGCCCATCGCCGCGATATTGCGCAGTGGTCTCCGCGTTGCGTGGGATTCCACAAACGCGCCCACCGGCGTGCCAGCCCCGACCGATGAGCCGGGTAGAGACGAACCCATCAGCCCGAGTATGGCCCTGCGTTCGTGCTGACGAAACACGCGGAAGACACCGTCCTCGCCTCCGGGCTGCTCATACGGGGTATCCGTTTCGTCGGCGATCATCAGCCGCTCGACGGCATCGGGTGCGAACCGATCTCCCCCTGCGAGTTTGCAGATGGGGTCCAACATGCAGCCCCCGTAGAACATAGTCGCCCATAATCCGAGAAGCGCGATGATGAGCTTGGCGGGCTGGATCGCGATACCGAGCATACGGAACAGGTGGGCCAACCCGATCGAGTCCAGCCAGTGTCGTGGTGACGTCTTGGGGTCGGAAGTGTCTGACATGATTAGCTCCCTGCGCGAGAGGGCTTGGTGCCGCTGATCAACTCTGACAACGTCTGCTGCACAGAATCAGCCAGGGCACGCGAGTCCAACCTCGCGTTAATACCTTCTTGAATGCGCCGCACCAGCGCGCTGCCGACGATCGCGCCATCGGCGAAACCACACACCTCGCGAACGTGGTCGGCCGAACTCACGCCAAATCCGACACAAATCGGTAGTGCGGTCAGTTCTCGCAGCGAAGCGATCTCACTGCCCAGCGTG
>JAJRSP010000121.1 GCA_024278775.1 Planctomycetota bacterium | reverse complement strand
GGTGACTCCACTCTTTCCCCCCTTGGCAAGGGGGGATGAAGGAGTCTCGGGCGCTGGTGGGGGCTCGGGTACTGGTGAGAGCCCGGTTGCCGGTGGAGCCGACGCATCCAACACGATCACACGCAGATCTGCCGCTTTGATCTGTTGATGGGTGCCCGCAATGGCCGCAGTTTCGAGAGGGTCGGTACACGGGTGAGTTCCGGCCGTGTCGATCAAATCCACCGCGACGCCGTCGATTTCGATCGGCTAGCGGACCCAATCGCGGGTCGTGCCCGATGTGGATGAGACGACCACCGCGCGGCGGCCAACGAGCCGGTTGAAGAGCGTCGACTTACCGGCGTTGGTCGGACCGATCAGAGCCACCGCGGCTCCGGTGATGAGTCGGTGTGCGCCGCCGGATAGGGCGATGAGCGCGGAGAGGCGATCGCACGCCGCGTCCGGGTCCGTCTCGGCCGTGTCCGCGATTGCCGAAATCACACCGGGGAGTTCGGCATACTGCCGAGCCAGAAATCTGACGCCGCGCTCGCTACGCACCGAAGATAATGCGACCGACGCCTCGTATTGGATCATGTCATCAACCGGCCAGCAGGGATCATTTTGTGAGGCGGACGTAAAGACCTCGGCACCTTGCGACGCCAACTCGGAGAGGATTCGCTCGATGATTCGCACGCCGCCATGCGCGCAGAGGTCTACCGCGATTTCGCCGTGACGTGCTATCTTGCTGCATACGACATCGTCGATCACGGTGCCGTCTACGATAAAGGTGCCGTAATAAAGATGGTTGAGTTGAAGCCCGGTATCCGCCTCTCCGGCCGCGCGGAAGACGGTTCGAGCGATCGTTTCAGCCTCTGGTCCGACCAGCCGCACGACGCCGATCGCGCCGGCACCCGGCGGCGTCAGCAACATGGCCCGAGTGGAACGGTCGGGAGTCATGCGCCCCGTTCGGACAGGTGTTTGGTATACGAAAGCCCGATGCCGCGTAACGTGAGGTCGGTCACGAAGGTATCAATAAAGTCGACATGAGTTTTCATAAACGCGAGATCACCACCTGTCGCGATGGTCTGCGGCCAGCGACACAGGTGAGCCGCGTACCCTTCGACCAAGGCCCGTACGGCACCGGCCAGCCCTCGGCAGACGCCCGTCTGAATGGCTTCTTCCGTGCTGCGGCCGTAGGGCAGTGCCGGCACGTAGGGCGTGGCCAGAGGCAGGGCGGACGTTTGTTCGTGGAGTGACCGAAGTTGCAAATCAAGCCCCGGTAAAATGGCACCCCCCAGAAACGCGCCCTCGTCGTCGACAAGGTCGACCGTCACGGCGGTTCCAAAATCGACGACGGTGCAGCCCGTTTCGAGCTTTTCATACGCGGCATAGGCGGCACAGATGCGATCGACACCTACCGCGCCGGCGTCTTTGACGTCCACATCCATCGGAAGCGGGATGGAGTGGCCGACGATCAACGCATCGGAGTCGAGCGTCTGCTGCACCACCTTAGCGACCCGTTCTGTGGCCTCGGCGACGACGGAGCTAATGACCGCCGCGGCGACGGTGCGATCCGGTGAGGTGTCGAGATGAGCCTGGATGGCGTCCGTGACCGCCTTGTCGTCGTCGGAGGCAACCGCCAAAGGTGTTTGGAGTTCGTTGTGGTGCCACGTGGCGATGTGGGTTTTGGTGTTGCCGATGTCGAGAACGATGATCGGCGCGTCGGGGTCGTAATCTCTGAGTTTGCGAATCATAGCGGCTCCCTGTGGGGCGGTGTCGGTAGATCGGCAGCGGGCTCTTCGGCGACCTCTGGGTTTTTCGCGGTTTGCACGTCACGCCAGAGCTGTTCGAGCAGGGTGGACAGTCCCCGACCGGCCACAGCGCTGATGGGGTAGACTTTCTTGCCTACGGCTTCGGCGAGTGTGGCCGCGGCTTCCTCACCTCCGGGTAAGTCGGTCTTGTTGCCCACGATGATTTCTGTTTTGTTGGCCAGCGTCTCGCTGTACTCTCTTAGCTCGCGTCGAATGGTCTCGTAAGCCTCTACGGGTTTGGTCTCAGCGAAATCGTCGGCCACGTCAATAACATGCACGATCACCCGCGTACGCTCAATGTGGCGGAGAAACTGTGAACCCAAGCCCGTACCCTCGTGAGCGCCCTCGATCAACCCGGGGATGTCGGCGATCACAAAGCGACGTTCTACGGATAGCTGCACGATGCCGAGCTGTGGTCTGAGGGTGGTAAATGGGTAATCGGCGATCTTGGGCGTGGCGTGTGACAAACGAGACAGCAGCGTGCTCTTGCCGGCGTTGGGCAGGCCCACCAATCCGACGTCGGCCATGAGTTTGAGTTCAAGCCGTAGCCAACGCTCAGTCCCCGGGGTGCCGGGCTCCGACTCACGCGGGGTTTGGTGGGTCGCCCGTGCAAAGTGGACGTTCCCCCGACCGCCACGCCCGGGTTCGGCGATGCAGACCTTCTCGCCGGCCTGCGACAAATCCTTGAGAAGGACGTTTGTGTCCCGGTCGTAAATCAACGTACCCTGCGGCAGGTGTATGATGAGGTCTTCGCCGTTTTTTCCGGATTTTTTCTTCCCGGTACCTGGCTGTCCATTTTCCGCGATCCAATGGTGACGCCCGGCGAAGTCAAGCAGCGTTTCGACCTGGGGGCTTGCGACCGCGTAGACTGCGCCGCCGTCTCCGCCGTCTCCGCCGTCCGGTCCGCCCCGGGGGACACACCGCTCCCGCCGGAAACTGGCGCACCCGTCACCTCCCTTACCCGCTCGGATGTAGATTTCCGCTCTATCAACGAGCATCGTACCCTCGCGTCAATGATGGTGACCTGCCACGCGATCGCCTAAGCAATAGGGGCGGTCTGGGACCACCCCCGTCTATCGAGAAACTTATGACTCACGGTGCTGCGACCCAGTGCCAGCGCCTCGGGCGTCGAACATGATGGCCACGCCGGCACAGACCGTGCCACCCGACCCCACAAAAGCAATCGCGTCGTAGATTAGTTGGCCGGTGGCGCGACGACGTCGACATGCCGCCCGCGGAATTTCACCACGCCGTCGCGTAGGGCGAAGAGCGTGTCGTCTTTGCCGCGTCCGACGCCATGTCCTGCCTTGTGCGGCGTACCACACTGGCGAATGATGATGGTGCCCGTCGTGACGACCTCGCCGCCGTATCGCTTGACCCCGCGATACTGCGGATTGCTGTCGCGACCGTTTCGCGTGGAACCTTGTCCTTTTTTATGTGCCATCGAAGCAACTCCCTTTCGTCGGGGCGTGTGCCCCGTCTCAATCCAAGTGTCGTTTTGTTCCGTACCCCGGCTATCCGCTACGGCGGCTTAGCGCATGACCCACTTCCGGTTTCGCCGTATGGGGGTGGCCGATTTCCGCGTTTGCTCATCGCCCGGCAGCAAATACTCGATGGCCAGCGTCAAACGCCGCACGAAGGAACGCGGGTTGTCGCTGGAATCGTTCGGACGTTTCGTGTCGAATGCCGGGTTTGGGATGCGGTCAATCAAACCGCTCAGTCCGCTGATGTAGAGCGTGAACGAGTTGGCCGAAGCGTCGAAAGGGCGAAATACCCACGCGGAGCTCCGGGCGTTTTGTTCCCCCTGAAGCAGCAGTCCGCTGACCTTGCTCGGTTTGGCGAAGAACGGGAAGTCCTTCTTGTGGAGCGCCGCAATCCGTCGGTACACGTTGGGGTGGATGTTGTCCCCGGCGTTGATTTTGTCGAGCGTATCGGTGACCAATCGGGCCGAGGGCATGAACTGGACATCTCGCCCGGTGTTGTTGGTGACGCGATAGATTACGTACCAATAGGTTGTTGGAGAGGCAGCACCCGGCAACCGAATCGAAATCCGCTGCGGATCTCCAAACTCGATATCGAGCTGCCACGCCTTGGCGGCGCCTGGTATTATATCCTGCGCGGAGGCACGGGGGGCAGCGGTCACCGCGCACACCAGCCACGCACAGGCCATTGATGTCCGTCGAATAGCCATAGACCCGCCATTGTACGCTGATTTCAGGGAAGTCAACAGGGGCTTTTCCGACTTTCCTGATACAGATAGACTACCCACAACCGTCGGTGGGCCCCGGCGGCTCCGGGAGGCGGTTTCTCGGCTGTTTTTAGCCTCATCCGCGGGGCAGATGTCATTCAAGGTGGCTATGAAGACGGGATTTGAGCCAGGAATCCTCCGCGAGCTGTCCGTCACGGTTACGGAGGCGATGTGCCCGGCGTTTGACGGGGTGGTGGTCCATCGGGTCTATTCGACGTGGTCGGTGGCGCATCATTTTGAGCTGGCGGCCCGGATGGTCCTGGTAGATTATCTCGAACCGGACGAGGAGGGCATCGGGGCGCATTTGAGCATTGACCACCTGGCCCCGTGTCCAGTGGGTCGGACCGTGCGGATCGTGGCCGAGTTGCAAGAGGTAACGGCCGGTGCGCACCCGAGGGTTGTCTGTGAGGTGAATGCCTACGACGGCGACCGGCTGCTCGCTCGCGGGAAGCAAGTTCAGGTTGTGATGAGCAAGACAGAATTGGATCAATATATCAAAAGGAGTTAGTGGCACATGGTGAAACTCGTAGCACTCTATAAGAAACCTGCGGATGTCGATGCGTTTGAGAAACATTACCGGGAGATACACGCGCCGCTCGCGCAGAAGATGCCCGGGCTGAAAAAGCTGGAAGTGTCGCGGATGTTCGGTTCGCCCGGTGGGGAGCCGAAGTACTACATGATGGCTGAGATGTGTTTCGAGAACAAAGAGGCCATGTTCGCCGCGCTGGGTAGCGACGAGGGCAAGGCGGCCGCCAAAGATGTCATGGGTTTCGCCGGTGATCTGATACACATGATGTTCGCCAACGTCACGGATTGAGCTATGGATCCGCGGTATCCTATTATGATCACAGGGCGATGCGACAGGTAGCGCAGAGCCGGCTTGCTGTCGTTTTTGTCCTCTATGGATCAGGCGAGAGGCTTCGGCCTATACGCCGTCAAAAATGGGCTTTCGCTTTTCGAGAAAAGCGACGACGCCCTCGCGGTGGTCGTGCGTCTGTCCGGCCGTGGTCTGACACTGAGCCTCAAAATCTAACTGCGTTTCGAGGTCGGCCGTCCAGGACATGTTCATGAGCCGTTTGGTCAGCCCGATTCCCTTCGCCGGCATCGCCGCAAGACGAGCGGCCAACTCTCCCGCTGCCGTCGCCAATTCTCCATCCGGCACTACGCGATTCACCAGGCCCAACTGAAGCGCCTCATCGGCTTTCACCTTACGGCCGGTACATGCCAACTCCAACGCACGCCCCAGCCCCACGAGACGCGGAAGCATGAACGTGCTGCCGCAATCGGGAGCCAAGCCAACGTGAATAAACGCCTCGATCAAGCTGGACGATTCGGCCACGATGCGAATATCGCAGGCCAGCGCCAGGCTGCACCCGGCACCGGCCGCCACGCCGTTGATGGCACCGATCACCGGCTTCTCCATCGTGCGGAGTTTTACGATCATCGGGTTGTAGAGTTTTCGGAGATGACGGCCCAACTCGATCGGCTCGTCGCTCTTGTACTTGTCGGCCACCTCGGCGAGGTCTTGTCCGCTGCAAAACGCACGCCCGGCACCGGTCATCACCAGGCATCGCACGCCCTTGTCCTTCGCGGCATCACGCACCGACTTCACCAGCGTTTCCAACATCTCCTGGTCAAACGCGTTGAGCACGTCCGGGCGATTCAGTGTGATCGTGCGAATGCCGTTCTTTTCGTCAATCAGTATGCTATTACTGTCAGACACGAGCATCGACTCCTTTCTCCGCTACTTACCTTTGAATGTTGGTCGTCGTTTTTCTTGGAACGCCGTCATGCCCTCGGTCTGATCCTCTGTCGCGAACAGCGAGTAGAACAACCGACGCTCGAAATCCAGCCCGGCTGTGAGCGACATATCATCCACCGCCAGGATCGCCTCCTTCGCGGCCTTCAGCGCCAACGGCGGCATGGTGGCGATTGTCGCGGCCAGCGCCATCGCCTCGGCCAGGCATCGCTCTTTGGAGACCACCTTGGTGACAAGTCCCGCCTCGAACGCCTCCTGTGCAGAGAGAAACCGCCCCGTC
>JAJRSP010000120.1 GCA_024278775.1 Planctomycetota bacterium | reverse complement strand
GGGCAAACCCCTCGAAAAACAGGCTCTTGAACATCGTCACGAACTGCGTGAAATCCATATCGTGCGGCTCGGCGTTGCCGTAATACATCACCGGACAGAGCAGCATCTCCACGAGCATCGAATCACCGAGGCAGTCACGAAGCACCGCGCGTGTCGGCTGGTATGGTTTCGACAGATCCACATCGTCATAGTTACGAATTGCCGCAAGTAGCCGCCGAAATCCATCTATCTGCCCGGGAAACGAAGCCGCCACCTCGGTCGTAAGCAGCTCGATATCGTTCGAGAAACGCAGTCGCGCATCGGGGAAGTGGATTTCGGAAAACCGCTGCGGATGAAGATCGAAGGCTTCCCGCGTCAACCGTAACTGTCGGAGCAGCTTGGATAACGGTGCCTGACGGTGTCCCGGGGGGGTGTAGTTCGTCACGGCGTGCAGCCCGACGTCAAACTCACGCCCGTCGATCTTGTAGTAAGAGTTCAGCCCGCCGAAGGCGTAGTGACGCTCGACGATGCAAACGCTTTTCTCGAAATGCGCCAGACGAATCCCCGCGGCGAGACCGGACATCCCCGCGCCGATGATGACGACGTCATAATGCATGAGAGAGGAGGGAGGACGACCGGCACTGCAAGGCCACAAAACCGATCAGGCCGGGGCCACTGCCAGCTTGGGACCGAGGTATTCCGCACAACTGTCCAGCGAAGCGAGCTGTTCGTAGTCCTCTTTGGGAACCTCAACCTTGTACCGCTTCCGCAGTTCCATCACGATGTCCAAAAAGTCCATCGAGTCCAAATCGAGCTGCTCGCGAAGGGCGACATCACCGCGCACATTCGAGAGGTCAGCATCCGGCGCGACGACCCCGATGATCGAAAGCACGATTTCTTTTACCTGCTGATGTCCCATGTTGACTGAAGACCTCCGACTGCTTACCGAACGGGCCGCGACCGCCTGCCGCTAGCCGTCATAGCGCTTCACCAAAACGGCCGAGTTCGTACCCAACATCCCAAACGAATTGTTCAGAATGTAATTCACCCGGCTCACCCGCTCAGGCTCACCGGTGACCAAATTCCTCACCGCACAATCCGGATCCAACGACTCACAGTTGATCGTCGGGTGGACCAACTGATCCCCGAACGACCCCAGATTGCCTGCCAGTTCCAACGCACCGGCCGCCCCCATGGCGTGACCGATGTAACTCTTCGTATTGTTGACATACACACCTGCGCAGTCACTAAAAACCTGACGCAGCGCCAACGCCTCTTGTATATCACCCAACTCCGTGGCCGTCGCATGCGTGTTGACGATATCCACGTCGCCCGCGTTCACACCAGCCTTGACCAGTGCACCACGCATACAGTCTGCCACCCGATCTGAATCTGGCAACACCGGATCGTTGGCATCCGAGTTCATCGCATAGCCCACGACCTCCGCCACGATCGGTGCCCGTCGCCTCTTCGCATCCTCCAGCCGCTCTAGAACATACAAGCAGCCGCCTTCAGACACCACGATGCCACACCGACCTTTGTCGAACGGACGGCTCCCCTTCGTAGGATCATCATGCCACGCCAGCGCGTTCTGACTCGCGAAGCTGGCGAAAATCCCAAACGAACGAATCGCCTCGGACACGCCACCAGCCAACGCCACGTCCACCTCGCCCAGACGCAGCATCTGAACACCCTGGATCAGACCGGCGTTACCCGCCGCACAAGCCGCACCGATTGTATAATGCGGACCCGTCAAACCCAAATTGATCGTCACCTCGCCAGCGGGGTTATTCGCCACCGTCCGCGGGTTATGGTGATGCGACCAGTATTTAGTGTCATAATCGTACTGGCGGATAACGTCAATCTCGTTCTCCGTCTCCACCGTACCATGCTCGGTGATGCCGATGTAGGTTCCGACGCGAGATCGGTCCATTTCCACCGGATTCAGTCCGGCCGAAACCAGCGCCTCATGGGCACAGTAGATCGAAATCGACCCCGCTCGGGTGCCCCGGCGGCGTTCCTTGCGTCCCTGATGCCGCAATTCGTCAAAATCGCACACCCCAGCCAGGACACGCCCCATGAAGCGCGTCTCCATGACGGTCACTCCGGACACGCCAGCCAATAGGTTACGGCGATACTCGTCCAGTGAGTTTCCGTTCGGAGCCGTCAGACCCACGCCCGTAATGACTATCCGTTGAGTATCCGACATCGACTCCGCGCCACAGGCCAACCATCCAGAGACCCCTGAGTCTAGCAAATCTGCGCCGGTTTGGTAGTCCGAAGCGACAAACTTAAACGAAATCGGGTAGGCATATCTATTGCATGCCAGCCGTCTTGACCCCCGTGTGCATGACGGAATCGGCGACGGGGTGCCCCATTCTTCGTGTCACCTCAGATCATGCCGCATGACAAGCACAGAAATTCGGTGACACGAAGGGTGGGGAACGGCGTCTTGCATACGCAGTCCGTCCCCCACCCTTCGGGAGTACCCGAAGAATGGGGCACCCGCCGAAAGTGTCGTGCGTCCCATCGAGAGGGGTCTTGACCGGGTGAGGTGAACTCTGCCTGCGGCATGCAATAGCATGCCCTACACGGCACTGAGGACCTCCAACTTCCCCAAACCGGCCATTTCGCCGCCCAACCCCTCCCCTACGTTGGGGCCGCCCCATGTGTCTAGCACCCGACCTGAGGCATCCCGGATTTGATCCATTCGACCAGCCGATCGAGTCCGTCCGCCATGGAAATCCGCGGCTCATACCCCAGATCACGACGCGCCGCAGCTATGCTGAAATGGTGCGGCTTACCAAGCTGGTAAGCCAAAAATCGCGTCATGGGCGGCTCAGATCGTATGCCCAGGCCCCGATACAGCACCTCCATAACCGACCCCAGCCGATGAGCTGACCGATAGGAAATCCGCCGCCGGACCTGTGAAATACCCACTCTCGCCAGCAGCTCGTTGATCCAAACCCAAAGCGACGTCGGCTCCCCCTGGCTGATGAAGAAGGCGCTCCCGGCACAGGCGGCCGCCGGTTCCAGGCGACCCAGGGCATCCAGATGGGCATCTACGGCGTTCGAAATGTACGTCATATCCACAAGATTCGACCCATCCCCGACCTGAATCAGCCGCCCCCGACGCGCCGCATTCAGAAGACGCGGAATAAGCTGGGTGTCTCCCGGCCCCCAGAGGAGATGCGGTCTCAGTGACACGGTGGAAAAACCCGGTCCGTTCGCGGCGAGCACCAACCTCTCCGCCTCCGCCTTGGTAGCCGGATAATGAGTCAGATATCGCTCAGGATACGGGAGGGATTCATCGACTCCGCTCAGCCCGCCTTCACCCAGGACCACGCTGGGTGAGCTGGTGAATACCAGCCGCCCGACCCCACCCCGCCGACAGCCGTCGATCACGTTTCGGGTACCCGTGACGTTGACCTCAAAAAAATCTCTACGACGTCCCCAGATGCCGATCTTGGCCGCAACGTGAAAGACCACATCCACACCGACGCATACCCTCCGAATCGCGTCGGCATCACGAACATCCCCCGACACCGTCTCGATACCCAACTTGGCCAAATGCGGGTAGGGATTTCGCCCGAACACGGTCACAGCCTCGCCGCGTTCGCAGAGCCGACGAGCGATCGCGCCGCCGAGGAAACCACCGCCGCCCGTCACGAGTATCTTCATCGAAGACGCGCTCCGGCCCAAGCCGCCAACTGTTCCCGGTTGATCTTGGCGTTGTGACGCACGTCCACGGGGAATGAGTTGTGAAAAAGCACGTGGCGAATCTCTGCGGTCTCCGGGCACCCGCCGCCGAGCGCAAGCAGCTCCTCCGTCATGGTCGAGACGCGCGTGCCTCGGGGAAACTTCCCGGGGCGCGGTTCGATCACGATCACCGGCACCTGATGACCGCACGGCCCCACTCCCACGAGCGCCGAACGATGCACCTCCGGGTGTTCATTGAAGATCGCCTCAGCGCACACGCTGAACATGGTGCCAGTAGATGTCACTACTCGATGGGCCTTGCGACCGCAGAACCAGAGCCGCCCTTCGTCATCTCGATAGCCCACATCGCCGATCCGATGCCACGCCCGATCCCCATCGACAATCTTCGCAGCCGCCGTCGCCTCGGGCAGACCGAAATACGCCTTCGTCACGACCGGACCGGATACGACAAACTCGCCGATGGCCCCTTCAGCAACGACCAGGTCATCTGACCACCGCGCGACGGGTTCGTCCGAGATGGTCATCACGCGCACCGCCACGCCGTCGATCGCGCGCCCCACACAAAAGCCCCTGCCGGACCTTGTTTCCTGCACCAGACCGTCGAACAACTCTCGCCCGCTGATCGACGCCACGGGGAGTGATTCCGTCGCACCATACGGCGTGTACACATCCGCATCGTCGGAGAGCATCTGGTGAAGCTGCTCGATCACACCACTCGGCACGGGTGCCCCGGCCACCAGAATCCGCTTCAGGCTTGGCAGCGTCACCCCGCGGGCCACGCCATACTCCGCCACCCGCTTCCAGATCGCCGGTGAGCCGAACGTACTCGTCACACCGTGATCGCGGATCGCCTCCACGATGTGTGCCGGGTTGACCTCGGCCGGTCGCGACGGGTCCATGTCGGGAATTACAGAGGTCATTCCCATGGCCGTGCTAAACAGCGAGAAGAGTGGAAACGCCGGCAGATCGACCTCACCGGCCTCCATCCCATATTGGGCCTGGATCAGCCGCACCTGCGCATCAAACATGCCATGTTCATACACGACCCCTTTAGCGGGACCAGTGCTACCGCTCGTAAACAGAATGGCCGCCGTATCGCTCGCGCGGGTTGGGACGGGATCAAACGATTCACTCGCCCCGCGAGCCAGTTGTGCCAACGTCGGCCCGCCCCACAGCCACCGCCGCCCAACCGTCACGACCTTCTTCACCGTCCGAAACGACCCCGGCCGGAGCACGCGCATAAGGTGTGCCAGCGGAACCCCCACGAAGGCGTGCAGGTCCACCTGTCGAATGCACTCTAACAGCCGCCGCGCCCCCATACCCGGATCAATCATCACCGGCACCGTACCGAGCTTGAACAGCGCGAACACGAGGGCGACGAAATCGAAACCCGGACGCACCATCAGAAGGATGCGCATCCCACGTTCCAACCCATAGCCCGCGAGACCGTTGGCGTAACGATTGGATAACGCCTCCAGTTCCGCAAACGTGAGTTGGGCATACCGGGGCTTGCCCGCGCTGTCCCGTGACGCGGTGACGATCACGCCGGGCCGCTCCCCCACCATAGAGGCCATACGCGGCAGGTGCGACGCAATGTTGCACGGCTCATCCGCCCCCCCGCATGGCGGACGATCCGGGTCGCCAGCCGCACTACCGTGAGATCGGTGGGTCGCCGCCGTGGCACCGAACTGGATATGATTCTGTGCGTCAGACACAGCGTATGGTCATCCGATGGTATGCCTATCACCCACGAACCACGTTCACATCAGCGATGCCGACTATAGCCGTGCCCACAGGCTATGTCGATGAAAACGGGCACGGCAAACAGCCAATTGGCAGGTCAACCTGTCGCCTTGGGGCGAAAGAACGACCTGCCCTACCAACTGTTCACGACCGACCATTCGGTCAAGCAGACCAGACCACGGAACGCGACAAATCCGCACACGGTTTGGTTGCTCGGGAACCGTCTCGCGGGTATCCTATTCGCTTTGGAAGTGCGACCCGGGACGCGCGCTGCCTCCTAATACAATACCTACACACGGAAGGGCCTGTGACATGACCGCTGCGGAACAAACCATTACCCCCCCCAAGGTCGAAAACAAAAAGATGTTCATCGGCGGACAGTGGGTCGACAGCGTCTCGGGGAAGACGTTCGAGTCGATCAACCCGGCCACCGGCGACACGATCTGCCAGGTCGCCGAGGGTGACAAAGCCGACGTTGACTTGGCCGTCAAAGCCGCACGCAAAGCGTTGGAGTCCAAGCCCTGGGCACGCATGACCGGGGCCAAACGGGGACGGCTCCTGTATAAGCTGGCCGAGTTGATCGACGCGAACCGCGCGGAATTGGCCGCACTTGAAACACTCGACAACGGCAAGCCGATCAACGACGCGATGCACGTCGACATGCCCGGCACGTCCAACGTTTTTCGGTATTTCGCCGGCTGGGCCGACAAGATTCACGGAAAAACCATCCCCACGGCCGGACCGTATATGGCCTACACCCGGCACGAGCCGATCGGCGTCGCCGGGCAGATCATCCCCTGGAACTTCCCCGCGATGATGCTCTCGTGGAAGTGGGCTCCCGCGTTGGCGTGCGGTTGCACGATCGTACTCAAACCGGCCGAGCAGACGCCGCTCTCCGCGCTGCGCATCGCCGAGTTGGCACAAGAAGCGGGCTTCCCGGATGGCGTGATCAACGTCGTGCCGGGTTTCGGTCCGACGGCCGGTGCCGCCATCGCCGAACATCCGGACATCGACAAGGTCGCCTTCACCGGCAGTACCGCCGTGGGGCAACAGGTCATGCAGGCCGCGGCGAAGTCCAATCTCAAGCGTGTGACCCTGGAACTGGGCGGAAAAAGTCCCAACGTCGTGTTCGCCGACGCGGACATCGAGATGGCCGCCACGCATGCGTTCTTCGCACTCTTTTTCAACATGGGGCAATGTTGCACGGCCGGGTCAAGGCTCTTCGTCGAGGAGCCGGTGTTCGATCAAGTCGTGGAGGCTGTCAAAGCGCGTGCCGAACGTCAGCGCATCGGCGATCCGTTTGACGCCAAAACCACGCAAGGCCCGCAGGTCTCCGAAGCGCAGATGAACACCATCCTCGGCTATATTGAAGCCGGAAAGTCCGGCGGCGCGACGTGCCTCACCGGTGGTGGCCGGGTGGATCGGGCCGGATATTTCGTGAAACCAACGGTCTTCACCGACGTGAAAGATGATATGAAGATCGCCCAAGAGGAAATCTTCGGTCCGGTGCTCAGCGCGCTGAAGTTCACCGATGTGGACGACGCGATTCGTCGCGGCAACAACACCAACTACGGGCTCGCGGCGGCTGTCTGGACCCGCGACCTGAACAAGGCCCACAAATTCGCCGCGGGGATCAAAGCGGGTACCGTCTGGGTCAACTGTTACAACGTGTTCGACCCGGCCGTCCCTTTTGGCGGGTTCCAGATGAGCGGCGTCGGCCGAGAGATGGGCGAATACGCCCTGTCTAACTATACCGAGGTCAAATCGGTGGTGACGGCACTCGGCAAATAGAAGTTCACAGGGGATCGTCTACGGCAGAACCTCGACTTCAGGGACGCGCCTGCGCCGATCCTTACAAACGTCCACGAAGCAGCCTCACGAACAGGCCGCGAAGTGGCCGAAACCACTGGTAGGAAGCGTCTCCTAGCTCTGACCACACCGAACGGAGGAAGAGCAATGAAGCTATTTGTGACCATTGGTCTCTGTGCCGCGCTGGCCGCATTCGGATGTAGGACCCGCCGGGTGACCGTCGTTCACCACGAACGCCCGAGGACCGTTGTACGCGAAACCGTCTTCGTACCACCGGCCCATCCACGACGACGCGTGCATCCGGTACCTGTAGAAACAGTTTACGTGCAAGAGCAGCCGGCGTCGTCGCGACCGGCGCTCAAGGTCAAACATGTACACAGCCCGAACTGCGGCCACGTCTATGACGGAGGTCGTGGCCGGTGGATCAAGGTGAAACGCCGGGGCCATGTACACGGCGCGAACTGCGGCCACG
>JAJRSP010000119.1 GCA_024278775.1 Planctomycetota bacterium | reverse complement strand
ATCCGTTGCCGTACACGTCACCAAGGTGGTTCCGGTGTCGAAGAACGAACCGCTTTCGCGATCGCAAACCCACGTTACGCCCGGGCAGTTATCGTCAACGACAGGGTCGGGATAGGTAACGTCTGCCCCACATTTCCCCGCATCGGCCGTCTGCGTGACATCTGCCGGGCAAGTGATCGTCGGATCTTCGTCGTCGGTGACCGTGATGCTCTGCGTGCAGGTCGATGAGTTACCTGCCGGGTCGGTGGCCGTCCAAGTAAGCGTGGTTGAGCCTACAGGGTACAGGTCCGTCCAGCAGTCGAGCCCATCGCTTCGCATACACGTAACCGAACAGTCGCAATTGTCCGCGCATGTCGCCATGCCCGGATCGATGGCCGCTGAGCATGCGCCCGGATCGGCCGTTTGATTCACATCTGCCAGACATGCGATCGTCGGATTCTCGTCGTCGGTGACTGTCACATTGAAGGAACAGTCCTTGGTGTTTCCGGCCGCGTCCGTTGCTGTACACGTCACCAATGTGATTCCGACGTCGAAATACGAACCACTTGGGAAATCGCATGCCCATGTGACGCCTGGGCAGTTATCGCCAGCGACCGGATCAGGATAGGTGACGTTCGTCCCGCATTCGCCGGTGTTAGCCGATTTCGTGACATCCGCCGGACAGGTGATCGTCGGATTCTCATCATCTGTGACCGTGATGTTGAACGAGCAGCTACTGGTGTTTCCAGCCTCATCCGTTGCCGTACACGTCACCAAGGTAGTCCCGACATCGAAGAACGAGCCGCTCGCGCGATCGCACGTCCACGTAGCGTCAGGACAGTTGTCGTCAACGACAGGGTCGGGATAGGTAACGTCTGCCCCGCATTTCCCTGCATCAGCCGTCTGCGTGATATCCGAAGGACATGTGATCGCCGGATCTTCATCGTCGGCGACGGTGACGTTGAAGGAACAGCTTTTGGTGTTTCCGGCCGCATCCGTTGCCGTACACGTTACTAGCGTGGTTCCGACATCGAAGAACGAGCCACTCGGGAAGTCGCACGTCCACGTCGGTTCAGGGCAATTGTCATCAACGATCGGATCGGGATAGGTGACCGTGGCACCGCAAACCCCTGCATCGGCCGTTTGATTCACATCTGCTGGGCATGCGATCGTCGGATCTTCGTCGTCGGTGACCGTGACGTTGAAGGAGCAGTTTTTGGTATTTCCGGCCGCATCCGTGGCCGTACACGTCACCAAGGTGGTCCCAACATCGAAGAACGAGCCACTCGGGCGATCGCACACCCACGTCGGTTCAGGACAGTTGTCATCAACAATCGGATCGGGATAAGTGACCGCAGCACCGCAAACCCCTGCATCAGCCGTCTGTGTCATATCCGCAGGACAAGCGATCGTCGGACTCTCATCGTCGGTGACTGTGACGTTGAAGGAAGTGCTATTGGTATTTCCGGCCACATCCGTAGCCGTACACGTTACCAGCGTGGTTCCGACATCGAAGAACGAGCCGCTGGGGGGGACACATTCCCACGTCTCACCCGGGCAGTTGTCATCAACGATCGGATCGAGATAGATAACGCCCGCACCACATGCACCCGGATCGGCCGTTTGTGTGACATCCGCCGAAGTAGTGATCGTTGGGCTTTCGTCATCGGTAACTGTGATGCACTGCACCTTCGTGGACTCATTGCATGCGCAGTCGATGGCCGTCCACGTGATGCAGGTCGTGCCGACGGGGTACGTCGCGTCCAGGGCCAAACCATCATCACGTACGCCTTCGAAGAAGCAGATGTTGTCCGCCTGACCGCAACCATCATCCGTTGCCCCGCAAGCCAGATCAGCCACAACGGCATCACACAAGCCTTGGCCAGCCGACACCGTTATGTCCGAGCAACCGGTGAATACTGGAAGAACCGGATCCGTCGAAACGCCAAACTCCACGCCCGGAAGCGTGAAACGCGTGTTACCCTGGTCATCAACAAGCTGTGTGATAGGGAGATTATTCGGATCGGCATGTGTTGGATCGAAAGCGATTGCCGTGCTTCCGACATTGCCCAACGCTCGGAATCGAATGGTTGCGAGCGCATTGTCGCCCGCGCCTGGCATGCCGAACGGAATCGAAACGGCGTAACCGATCTTTCCGAGCGTTGGTACGCAGTTCGGAGCGGGTGGGCTCAGGGGTGTACATTCATAAACCGTCACTACGAACGGCGAGATGCCGGGCGTGACACACGATTCGAGACCAGTCTTTTCATGGTCTCCGGGGCCTATGGCGACAAACTCAAGGAGCGTGGAATCATAGTCGAGGAAGAACTGCGCCCCTGCGATTGCCTGATCGCCGAGCTCACTAATATCAATCGTGACGCAAAGATCGCCATTCTCCTTCAAGCAGTTGTCCGTTGGATCATAACATTCATCCAACGAGTTCTGATTGATTGTGATTGTCCCCAGGCAACTGGTATCGTCATGAAGGCAGCCGTTTGCCGGCTCGCATGAATCCACCGTGCAGGTGATGTTGTCGTTGCAGTCAACGGGAGTTCCAGTGGTGCACACACCGCTCACGCACGTATCGTTTTCGGTGCAGAGGTCGGCATCCTGACATGGTTCGCCATCCGGTAGCAATTCCGGCTCACACGCGCCGTTGGCCGGGTTGCAGACCCCCCGCACACAGTCGGCGTCCAGAGCCGAACAGTTAGTGGGCGTGGCCGTGCAAACGCCGCCGGTGCAGATGTCGCCTGTCGTACACAAATCACCATCGTCACAGGTTTGATTTTCATTGATGGGTAGTGCCTCGCAGGCTCCGGTGTCCGGGTTGCAGGTGCCGACGCTGCACAGGCCGTCCATTCCGGAGCAATCGACGGGTGAACTGACGCACGTTCCGGAGGCGCAAGTGTCATTCTCGGTGCAGGCCACGCCATCATCACAGGACTGGCCTTCGTTGATCGACTGGGCCTCGCAAATTCCGGTGTCCGAATTGCAGATTCCGGTTGCACAGGGACCATCGAACGCTGAGCAGTCGGGTGTCGTGCCGGCACAGGTGCCATTGGCGCAAGTGTCGTTCTCGGTACACGCAACCCCATCGTCGCACGTTTGGCCATCGTTGATCGGCTGTGCCTCGCACGCGCCGGTGGTTGAATTGCAGACGCCCACGTTACACTGATCGTCTAGCGACGAACAGTCTGTCGTCGTGCCCCCGCCACACGCGCCCGCGCCGCATGTTTCACCTGTCGTGCAGGCATTGCCGTCGTCGCAGACTTGACCCTCGTTCGTCGGTTGTGCAACACAGGTGCCGTCTGCCGGATCGCAACTGCCGGCATTGCACTGATCATCCATTCCGGAACAATCCACGGCGGTCCCGCTACAGGTGCCACCCGAACAAACATCGCCCATCGTGCATTGATCGAAATCGTCACACCCGGCGGTGTTGAATGGATTGGTGCATGTGCCGTTATCGCAGACGTCATCCGTGCAATCGTCGCCGTCACTACAATCGGCATTGTCTACGCACATGCACGGATCGAGACAACTGAGGCCCGCGATCCACGATGCCGCAGGATTCAGACTGGTACATTCCTCTTGGGTGGATTGCCCATCAGGGCCAGTTCCACTCAGGCAAGTCGTGCCATCGCAACACTGCCCATTAGGGGGCGTGCCACCAGGAATCGTAATGTTGGCCCCGTCAAGCGTCAGACTGGGAAGCGCCACCTGATTCGCATCAGTGATAGCGCTAAGCCCTTGGTTTTCGATGATGATAACATAAGGATTTCCGACCGGGTCTAAGGTCGCAGCATCGCCCGGTACGACGTACGTAACCGTGCCGACGAGCACAGGTGCGCTGAGCGCACAGAATTCCCCCGGATTCGCCAGGCCGAGCCCGCCGGGCTCGTCAGGTACGGAGCAGTCCCCCAAGGCAACCGAGTCAAAGAAGCTCGCGCCACAGGCAAAAAAGTTATTCCCCGTTGAAGTAACAGACGCGGCATCGTACGCAATGACCCCACCGTCACCGCCGGTAGATGCGCAAGCCATCACGAACTGAAAGCCCGCAACATCGACTGATCCGCCGCCTTGAATCTCGGCATAAATATCAAACGCGACTGTCGCACCGGGAAGCGCCTCCACGTCGACGTTGGCACCGGGCGTGGTGGTGGTCGCGTCGCCGCCCGCCGCCACGAGGAAAAGACGAGGGTTTTGTACAACAAGCACTTCGGGTATGTTGGAACGATCAGTCTTGACGCGAGATTCCGCGCTCAGTCGTGGCGTCACACGCGATTGTGCCAGTGCCGATTGTGCCAGTGCCACAGTGGCCGAAAGCACCACAACACTACAAATGAGCAACTTACTACCTCTTACGGTGATCATCCCATGCTCCTTTCTACGGTTTCGTCCATTCATAACGCTCTCCATGGTTCCTGGTAATCTATTTGCCCCCCAAGCCGCTTCGAACGCATGGAGAAGCTCGGAGGCGTTCTCGGCGACTGTTTTCTTGGCGACATACGGCGATCGATGGCACAATGCTTAATCTCCGTCATCGCAGCAGGTTTCTCAGTCCCGCCGAATGACCGACTCATATTTGACTGACGAACCGAGACGACCTCAACACGTCCCGCTTGTTTCTACGTGACACGCATCCGATAATCTGCTATCTGCACCGCATCCAGTGCGACAATCGAAAAGAATCGCGCACCCATCGCATCGCACAAACGAACGGACGTCTCGATAGCCTGTCGCCTATCTTGACTTTCAGTTAGAGATGCCTAGAGTTGGTATGTCAGAGAAGCGGGGACGCTTTGCGCCCGCTAATCGACACCCGGGGCGGGCCGGTGTAACGTTGTCCACGGAGTACCGGCTCGTCCTACCCTTTTGTTTATGCTCCCTCTTTGTTTATGCTCCCTCGGTCGCCCCTCCTTCTAAAGTTGCATCCTTGATCGATCCCCTGTCAAGCTTGTCCCGTCCACTACCAGAACGGCCGCCGCACACAGTGGGAGGCCCGTTTGTCAACGGGTTGAATCAAATGTCCTCGATACTGGCACACGCGCCATAGTCACATGCGTCATCGGTGCAACCAAAGCGCACACAATTTTCGGTTTCAGACATCAACGATCGGACACACAGCGCACAGATCACGCTCCAATCAGATTAAGTGCAGCCATTCAGTTCAGTATACGACGTGCAGCAGATCCAGCCCGACCCGATAGCCCGATTTGAATGGGTATCAAGTCTCTCTTATTCCGGCTACGCCTACGTAAACTGACGCACCAAACGAATCTAGGTCTCACTATCGTAACATTTCCGGGAATGTCAAGGGGGGAATTGGGAAAAAACGAAAAAACCCTCGGCTCATTGGTCTGACGACTGTTCCTCCCCGAGTTATCATGCGAGTGGTTCCAGGATACCCAATCATCCAACGGCACAAATCTGAACCGCGAGTAAACGAGTCAAGTTGTGATACCTGGCGGAGGTCGATCAACATTCTACCTACGGACTCGTGCACACGATCCAAACCTGCGACCCACAGACGTGATCTTGGTGGTGGCTTCCTTCGTTGTTTTTTGCGCGACCCATGCCAAGACCTATAGTGTGCGCCGTGCCAGCGGCATATGACCGTAGCGCAATAAAGCTAGAACACCACGAAGCGGGTTCGCCATGGTCTACGATGCGTTAGCGACCAGCATCGCAAGCTGCGTCGAATCGATCGGTACGCGCCAACCCTCCGAGCGAACCACTTCGAACATCCCCGCCTCAAAAAGTTTGTGTTGAAGCCGATAGCCGCTCACGTCGAAATGCAGAATCCTGATTCGATCGCGTCAGCGGTTAACGTCAACCGCTCTGACAGTATTACCGTTCCTAGGTCGTGGCGCGGGGTGTTGTCAGCGTCAGAAGTGTCAGAGCATTCGCCAACACATTTCGCCCATCCAGTTGGCCTGATCCACGGCACGTCGTAACCACAGGACGTTGGGGTGTTTGTTTCGAGTGACATACCGTCTGTCATCCGTTGACGTACACTAGGCCGAACCATCGCCACGATGCCAGCCCGCACCGCGTCGGGCAGCTCCGGCCACGCGTCGATCAACCGGTCCAGCTCACCGCAAGTGGGGTTTTCATTCCTACTGGTGGGGTTACTGGTGGGTGTTGAATCGTCGTTCTCGCAAGTCGAGCTAATACTGCTACTTACAGAATCCCCCCGCTGACTCTTAATCAGCGGGTCCGGGGTTCGAGTCCCTGGCGGTGCAGTTGTGTTTCTTGCCGCGTCGCTTCGTATCACGTCGCGTTCACACTTGTTTCGTAGGATTTTATGATGTGCCGCGCCTTGGCACCCGTCCTGTT
>JAJRSP010000118.1 GCA_024278775.1 Planctomycetota bacterium | reverse complement strand
GCGATCAGGAGCTCCGGACGCTGCGACAGCAATTCGAGGCGTCGCGGCCATCCTGACCCGTCGACCATCGCCGGCTGACGATACCGGGCCGCTCAAATCCCCTCCCGCACGCTCACCGGAAAGACACGGAACTTCAGATCGAGAACGGTCGGTAATACAAAGCCGTCGCGGACCTGACGCTGGACAACCAGATTCTTGAAGAAGCGGTGAAGGGAAACTTCTTAGCCCGCCACGCCGCAGAGAGGCCGTGTGCCATGTCACGAACGGCAGATCGAAGTGGAATCCGATCGAGCATCGGCTCTTCAGCCCGATAAGCGGCCTCCGGGCGCGGATTCCTCTGCGCAGCCCGGAGTGGTTGCGTCTTGTCCGAACCACCGCCACGCAAGGCGGGATGAGAGCATGCGCCCGCGTGACTCGCACGGTCTGCCGAACGGGTATCCGTGTGAGCCATACCGTGATGAGCACGCTCAATCTGAAAAGACACGCCGTGTGCCTAAAACGGAACTACGCGATAACGCCGCGCCAACACACATGAAAGATTGTAGTGTACGGATCCTTGGAGTGACGACGAAATCACTTACGCCGGTATCTCGGCCCGATGAAAATGGCGCGAAATCGCCTCGACCATGGCCTCATCCGAGGGTTGGTCGCAGATGATCACCGGGTTGATGCCCGCGTGTCGCGCAGCCGAAGCCGTCGTCTCACCAATGCAAGCTACCGCCGCGCCGCCAACCGTCAGACCCGCCTCGGTGAACGCCTCCACCGACGAGGGACTGTAAAACAGGATCACGTCCACGCCGCCGGGCGCGGCCGCGCACCCTGACACAGAGTTAGCGACAATGCTTGTCGATGCGCCTATCGCAGCCGTGCGGTAGGTAATGGGTGAGTCCACCACCATGCCGGCTTGCGAAAGCGCTTCCGTCAACGTAGGCCGCGCTCTATCGGAACGGGGAAAGAGGACACGCGTTGGCCCTCGCCCAGCAGTATCGCCTTCCGAATCGGATACCGCGCTGATGATCTGCTCCGCAAGACCGGCCGCGCCACGACCGGCCCCCACCACATCCGGCACGATACCGATGGTGTCAAGCGCGGTGGCCGTGGCGACGTCCACCGCGGCAACTCTGCATGACCCGACGGCACGGACATCGAGCCCCATGCGGCGAATACCCTTCCAGAACCCACGCACGCCATTGACCGAGGTAAAAGCGATCCAATCGTATTGCGGAAAGACTCGGATAGCCTCTTCAAGCGGCGGGTTTTCATCCGGAAAGACGATTTCCGTGAGCGGACAAGCTATCGGGACCGCGCCCTTCGCCCGCAGCAGCCCCAACAACCGGTGGGAACGCTCGGCGGGTCTCGTCACCAAAACCCGTTTGGTCGCCATCGGCGAAGCGCCGCGGCAATCCAATCCCAAGTCAGCCACGGCACGCGGCACGTCGGCCAATGCCGCAACCTGACCGATGACCGTCGTGATGGGCGGCCTTAACCCGGACCGCGCCACGACTTCGACAATCGTTTCGAGTGTCGCGGTGGCCACACGTTGCTGCGGCAGGGTGGCGTTTTCGATACACGCGACCGGCGTGGAACCGTCACGACCGGCCTCGATCAGCGAACAGGTGACGTGGGCGAGGTGTTTCCAACCCATCAACACGACGATCGTATCGATCTTGGCAAGTGCGGTGTAGTCCGGCTCGGAAACCTCGCTCTCGGCGGCGACACTCGCGGTCAACACGGCGAACGTTCGCACGAGTTTTCGCGAGGTAATGGGTATGCCCACGACGGCTGGTGCGGCAAACGCGCTGCTGACGCCGGGCACAACCACACACGGTACACCGGCCGCCCGGCACGCCTGCATTTCTTCATAGCCGCGACCAAACACGAAGGGGTCGCCGCCCTTGAAACGCACCACGCATAATCCACGTCTGGCACGATCAACCAGAAGACGATCAATTTCCGTTTGCCTGGCACGGTGGGATCCGGGGGTCTTGCCGACATCAATAATTTCCACGGACTCATCAAGATCGTCCAGCAAGCTCACCGGCGCGAGCCGATCGTGAACGATGACATCCGCCTCATGCAAAAGGGACAGCCCACGCACGGTGATCAGCCCCGGATCGCCGGGACCGCCGCCCACCAGATAGACAAGACCGCACGATGCCGTCATGGCGTGACCTCGCTCTCCTCAGTAGTCGGATTCAACGCGAGGTCGATGATAAGCTCAGCGAGGGCCGGGTCCACTCCCACAGGCACATCCAACACAACACGCTGCCGCCGCAGCCGTGTGGCCACCGGCAGCCGCGTTTCTGCGTCGGCCCCGAGTTCGAGGCGTCTGGCTAGGTCCTGTGTGACATGCTGACCGAAGCCGATCATGAACGGTATGACGATGACGTTCTCTTGCGTCACGAGCGGCATCGCCTCCTCGACGCGGGGTTGGTCCTCCAGAAACGCGGGCAACACCTCAGCCGCGAGGGCCTGCCGCAAGAGCACATCGGCACACCGCCGTGTAGTCTCACTACTGTCTCGGTGCCGGAGGGTGCCGTGCCCGACGAGCATCACAGACGTGGCCCTCGGATCACAACCACACCGGGCCATGACCGAACGGCAGCGTGCGGATACAATGTCTGGGATTCGCGGATGCGCCCCCACTGCACAGGTCTGACGCATGGGCACCTCACCGAATCGCTCGGCAGATGCCAACGCGATCGGCAAGACCGCCGTAGCATAGTAGCCATCGCTCGCCATAAGTGGGACAACGACAATCTCATCCGAAGTCATCTGGTCTACGGCTTCGGAAAACTGCGGCGTGCCTCGGTGAAAACCGCATCGAACCTCGTCGAAGATCCCGCGATCGGCCATGTTGGCGGCGAGCGTCTCGACCTGCCGGTTGACGAGCGGCTCGACCAAAGAGCCGTGCGCCGCAAGGATAAGCCCCGTGGTTGTCATGCGCTTCGGCCCCAGGCGAAGACCAACTCCTTGTTACGGCCTCTGCCGCGTTCCACCCGACACAAGAACCGCACGTAACACGCTCGAAGCCTTTAGATACCTTCGCCGCCGTGCAGACCGCACTCTGTCTTTTCCATGTCGGCCCAGCGTCCCTTGCGCGAGTAGTCTCCGGGCTTGGACCCGGGCACGGCCTTGGTGCAGTGCGTGCAACCCACCGTCGGATAACCGCGCTCGTGCAGCTCGTTGTAGGGCACGTCGTGCTTCTGAATGTAGTCCCAGATATCCGATCGCTCCCACGCGGCGATGGGATTCACTTTCAGCACCTGATACCGCCAATCCCATTCGATCGCCCTGAGGTTGGCCCGCGTCGCCGACTGACTGCGGCGCAGTCCCGTGATCCACACGTCGATCTCCTTCATCACTTCGAGCATCGGATCGACCTTGCGAATCTTACAACAGAGGTCCGGGTTCGTCTTCCAAAGCTCTTTACCGTACTGCTTCTCCTGTGCCTCCGGCGTGAGATCAACCCCGCGATTGACGAACTGGATGTGGGGGTAGCGCTCGGCCATACGATCACGCAGCGTATACGTCTCAGGGAAGAAGAACATCGTGTCGAGATAAACCACCGTGAGCGGCTTGCCGTGGCGGCCATACATGTCGATCAGCGCGCACCCCTCCATGCCGAACGAAGTCGTGATCGCCATGTTCAGATGGCCAAACCGTTCAAGCGTCCAGGGAATGAACCGGTTGGCCGGCGTCCCCTCATCAATGGTCCCGACGCTCACCGGATGACGCACGGGCAACAGCACCTTCGATTCGGGGGTACGCAAAACCTCCGCCCCGCCGTCGTCTCGTAGCAAATCAGCTTTCATCGTCCATACCCTCAAACAAAAAAGACCCGCAGGAGCATTCCCGCGGATCGTGGAGACCACATATCCAAGTCGGTGGTATCACGAAGCCGTCAGGGCGCTCCCCCCTTGGAGGTTGAGCGACAACAGCCGCAACAACAACGACCCATCCCCCCCGCCATCAGACGGGCCGAACGCAGCGCAGAACCGCTCCGACCGCGACCGATAACGCCACGAACACCAAAAACGCACAATTGAACACCTACCTGCTGCATAGCCCAGGCATCGTAACCTCTTGCGACCCCAAAGTCAACGACAATCCCACCCTAACCGCCGGCAAAAACCCGAGAAAGGCCGCCCGGACCCAGAAGCGGGATTTGATAGGCCACGACCAGGGCAAACAGCCCCCAGATCGCGAGCGCCAACTGCAACGGGCGATCACGAAGCACGATATCCACAGGACCGCTGAAACGCCCGATCTCCGTCAACATGGCAAAACGAAAAATGCCGTACACGACAATCGGCAGCGAGAAGAACAAGTGCCGCTTGGGGAACGGGGCCTGTATCCCGGAGGTATCCACCGTGTAGAGCAGGAACGTGATGACGGCGATGCCGGCCGACACTGTAATCAGATGGTTCAACAAGTCCGGAGTGTATCGGATCAACGTGGGTCGGTGCTGCCGCGCATCAGCCGGCGAATCGATCATCGATAGCTCACAACGACGCTTACCGAACCCCATGAACATGCAGAGCGTGAACACACAGGCGATGAGCCATTGTGACGGTGGCACGTCCACCGCGAGGGCACCGGCCCACGCTCGAAGCACGAAACCCACCGCCACCATCATCACATCCAGTATGACCGCCTGCTTCAGCGCGAGAGAGTACGCCAACGTCAGCAATAAATAGATCACCAATGCGCCGGTCACGGCATTCCCTAGCAGAAGAAACGAAAACGCCAAAGCAAAAAGAATCAGACCCGTCGCCAGCGCAAACGCCACCGACGGGCGGATAGCCCCGCGAGCGATGGGGCGGAAGCGCTTCGTCGGATGAGCCGCATCGGTTTCGCGATCCACCGCGTCGTTGATGAGGTAGGTCGCACTGGCCGCAAAGCAGAACGCCACGAAAGCCAATAACGCATGACGACACGCGACCGGATCGGTGAGCTTCATGCCGGCCGCAGGGGCCGCGAGCACGATCACGTTTTTCACCCAATGCGTAGGACGCACCGCGTCAAAGTAGTCACGCAGCGTCGCCGAGGTACGCGGCGAAGAGGTCGAATCAACTGTCGGCATGTGTTCGCTCATGGTTCCGGTTCGGAGTCATCACCCGATGAGTACCTCGACGGCCACCCTCCGTCGCGCCCTGAATCCTAGGGCTCATTGGCCGCTATCCTGTTGATCGGTCGGAAAGCGTCCCTCGGCGCAAGAGAAAAGCCCGGCCACCGCGAGACTTCCCCCGGACACCGAGCTTTCCCCTCTTTCACCAGTTATCGGGCCACCATGCGGCGGGCACGCTCGGTGCCCACCGCGTCGTCGTCCGCCATGCCAATCATGACATGTTCATCCGAAGCGTCGCCGCAGCAGTAGGATCGTGCCAGCGACGCCGATCGCGAGCGTTAGCGCCACTAACCCCCAAGTCGAAGCGGCCGGAACCTTGACGGCCGGGCGTGTGTCGATGGCGATGCCGCGCAGGTTGGTGACGCCGAGGTCCATGACGACGCGATCGCTGCCATCCAGGTTGGATCGCTGGATGGTGTGATCTGAAGAGATCCAGTAGACGTGCCCGCGCGGCAGGTCCAGCGCGAGCCCGTCTGCCTTAACAGGCTCGAACAGCGTTTCCACTTCGGTGCCGTCCAGGCGGCTCCGCTTAATCGAACCACCGAAGCCGCCCATGAAGTCGACGGGCTCCGCCCAATAGAGCCGGTTGTCGGCCACGTCCAACGCCAGCGCTGCGGCTTTGTGGCCCGGGGTGATTTCCATGAGCACCTCGGCATTGGTTCCGTCTAGGTCGGCGCGATGGATCGTGCCCGTCAGCGGTGAGACGGACATTCGCTGCGACCAGTAGAGCTTGCCGTTGACGCTATCTACCGCAACGGCGTTTGGACCGATCAGCGTCATGGGGATGACAAGCTCCGCGCTGGTGCCGTCCAGAGCCGAGCGATAGACACCTGGTGGCCTCAGCTTTGTCACGTCGTTATTCCAGTACATCATGCCATTTGCCGTATCCAGCGCGAGCCCCCAGGAGCGCGCACCGGTGACTAGCACTTCGACGCTCTGCCCGAACAGCGTGGCGCGTTTGATCTCCAACGTTGCAGGGTCGGACCAGTAAATCATGTTGGAAGTGAGGTCGAGAGCCAGTGTACCAGCCGCTTCGCCAGTCTGCCCGGACCAAACGACTTCGGCATTCGCCCCGTCGAGGTCGGCTCGTCGGATAGTACGCGGCTCGGTTCCCGCGACGCTAAAATACATCTTCTCCTGTGCTTCGGTCGGCGTTGATGCAAGAGCAAACCCCAGAAGCCACACGATACCGAACCAACACCGATTCACTCGACATCGCCTGTGAGAGAGCATATCGTGACTCCTCGGTCGTATCGCCGCTATTGCGGCAGTGTCGCACAATCGGTCGTGGCACACTTCGTGCCCGCTCCGGCGAAGTTGCCGCCGCGTTGGCAGCATAGCCCGCTGGTGGTGGCCGAACACGAATAGGTAGGCGGAAACAGCGGCAACTCCCGCTGGCAGCACGCGCCCGGCGGGTCGCAGTTGTCATCCACGCCGTTCCCGTCGCAGTCCGTAACTGCCCCGGACGCGATATCCACGGTATCAATCACAAGATTCCCATTACAGTCGGACTCCGTCTCCGCCCAGATGTCGCAGATATCTTCGATGCCGTTGGTATTATTGTCAGCGATGCCGAGCATGAGCAGTTCATCCGCCGCCTCCAGTGCGTCGGGGATGGGTCCGATGTGTCTGGTCGCGGGTGGGCCCTGGGGCTGACCGGTGTTGATGAACAGGTTACGCACCTGAAGCGGGGAGAGACGCTGATGCGTCCCGGAGGGGAGGCCGCAGGCGAACTGCGTGTCGGCAAGGGATTGCATGGCCGCCGCCACACCCGCCACGATCACCGAGGCGGAACTCGTGCCGCTGAACTTGGTGTACCACTGGTTCTGGTCGCCGGAGCCGAAGTCCTGCCACTGTCCGGAGAAACAGCCGAGCGTGGCCACATCCCAACCCCAGGCCTGCACGTTCACACGGGCACCAGAAGATCCAAGGATAATCGTGTGGTTTTCGTCGGGTGACCCGGCCCCGACGATGATCGCGCCGCTGTCGCCCCAGTTGCGCCATACGTCAAAGTCCGGCCCGTCGAGGTCGTTGTCGCCATTGCCCGCGGCAGCCACCACCACGACGCCCGCATCCGTGGCCAGCTTGGTGAGCGTGAACACGTCGGAGACGATCTCCGCCGGTGCCTCGGCAGGAGAATTTGGTGCCGAGTCATTAAACGTCTGTATTTCGAACAATTGTATGTCACCGCTCACGCCGTCACTCAGGAGTTGGGCGGTGGCAGCGGCGATGGCCGTCGCGCGTGTCTGGGGCGTCACAGAAGGTTCGGGAAAGGGGCGTTCCGAGAAGAACCACACTTCCGCTTGCGGCACGACGCCAACGCAGCCGTACTGACAGCCACCCGCGTTGTCTAGCTCCATGGCGGCGAGAATGCCGAGCGCGGCGAGTCCATGTTGCTCTTCGCCTGTCGGGATCTGTCCAAGCGGTTCATTGACGGTACATAGATCCTCGTGTCCGCACATGTAGGACTGCTCAACGTCGGCCACTTGGATCCCGTACCCTTTCGCGGCGTCACCGTAATCGAGCCACAACTCGACGATTCTGACGCCGTCGCTAAAGCGCCAACCTTGACACGATTCTAAGTCCCACGTGTTGTCGCCGATGTCACTGCATGGAGGCGTACAGCCAGGATCGGAGGTGGTGGAGCAGGTCGGGTTTACTGTGTGATCGCAATCCGCATTCGGGCAGAATGGCAACTCTGGATCGAGCGCGGAGAACTGCGCCCATTCGAGTTCGTCCAGCGCTAGCAGCTCGTTGGCCGCTTGCTCGATCCCTTCGTCCGGGCCGAAGACGACCATC
>JAJRSP010000117.1 GCA_024278775.1 Planctomycetota bacterium | reverse complement strand
CACGCGAGGATACGATGGCCCCCGCAAGCTGACAAAGGCAATACGTCCGACAACCATGCCAACGAAGATATCATACGTCCCTGTCACACTATTGCTTTTTCAGGGACGACTATTTCTAGCCGGGAGGCGTGATCGCGGCGGGTTGCGTCATCTTGTACGATGGCGGTCGTGATGACGCCGGAGGAACAATCGAAGCTCGTCAAGCAACTGGCCACGGCGGCTGGGTTTGATCTTTGCGGAGTGGCGGCGGCCAGGCCCATCCCGCGGGCGGATTATGTTCTTGATTGGCTCGCGTCAGGTCGCGCGGGCACGATGGCCTACCTGCACCGGTATGTCGATCGGCGGCTCGACCCGACACAACTCGTGCCCGGAGCGCGTAGTGTCATCGTCGTGGCACTCAATTATCATCAGCACCCTCCGGCTGAGCTGACCGACCCAGAGACCCCTAACGCATCCGAGCCGAACGCCAAAGGGCAACACGCCGACGGCCCGCGCGGGCGGGTGGCCATGTACGCCTGGGGCGATGACTATCACAAGGTGATGAAGAAGAAGCTCTTTACGCTGGCCGATCAGCTTCGGCGGGCGGTCGGCAGGCCGTTTGAGGCGAAGGTGTGCGTGGATACGTCCCCGCTGTTGGAGCGGGAGATGGCGGCGGCGGCCGGCATCGGCTGGATCGGCAAGAACACGCTCGTGCTCAACGACGTGATCGGCAGCTATTTTTTTCTCGGGGCGATCGTCACGACGCTGGCGCTAGCGCATGACGAGCCGGGCGAGGATCACTGCGGGAGCTGCACGGCCTGTCTGGAGGCGTGCCCGACGCAGGCGTTTCCCGCGCCGTATGAGATGGATGCGTCGCGCTGTATCAGCTATCTGACAATCGAACATCGAGAGCCGATCGACCCGGCGTGTCACGAGGCGATGGGCGACTGGGTGTTTGGCTGCGACGTGTGTCAGGCCGTCTGCCCGCACAACCGCAAAGCCCCGGAGACCGCTGAGCTGCGGTTCGCTATTCGTGAACCCGGTCCACGACCCCGGCTAAGTGAATTACTGAACTGGTCGGAGGATGACTATCGCGAGACGCTGCGCGGTAGCGCGATCAAACGGGCCACGTACGACATGCTGCGACGCAATGCGCACATCGCCGCGTCCCACGCGAGCGGACCAGGCTACACCGTTCCAGGTTGAACTGGTTATGCAGAGACGGGTGGTTCGTTGAATCGGAGTCGGTGAAGCGTGTCGCCGTTGATCTTCTTAATGCTCAGCAGTTGGGACCGGATCGCGTCGCTCATGAGAACCGGGTGCCGGTCGGAAATCACCTGCGGGGCGCAGTCGTCACCAAGCAAGATAGGCGCGGTAAAGACCCACGCCTCATCGACGACACCCGCGCGAAAGAAGGCCCCAAGCAGCGTCGGTCCGCCTTCGAGTAGCACGTTGGTCATGTCGCGCTTGGCGAGAGCGCGCAGGCAAAAGGCGGGAGAGAGCCGCCCGTTTCGTGACCCCACACCCACGACCGTCACCCCCTGTCTTTTCAGTTGTCTCGCGTCGGCACTCTTGGCGCGGGCCGATGTCGTAAGCACGATGGTCTCCGTGGCGGTAGCGGAGGTGACCACGTGCGAAGCGGGAGGCACACGCAGACGACCATCGAGGATCACGCGTGCGGCCGTGCGCCGGAGGGACACACCGCGCGCGGTGAGCTGCGGGTTGTCAGTAAGGACGGTGTTTGAGCCAACCACAACCGCATCAACGCGCGCTCGGAGTCGGTGTACGAGTTGCCGCGATGCTTCCCCAGAAATCCACCTGGAATCCTCATATCGCGTGGCCAGCTTGCCATCGAGCGTCTGTGCCCACTTGGCGATGACGTAGGTTCGGTTCATTCGCACCCGCGTGAGAAACGGGGTAAGCACCGTGGCCGCTTCTTCAGCGCAAACGCCCACGTCAACGCGAATGCGCGCACGTCGCACACGACGAATACCCTTTCCGTTGACCTGCGGGTTGGGGTCGGCCATGGCGATGACGACGCGACCGATCCGTGCCTTGATGAGGGCGTCGACACAGGGAGGCGTTTTTCCGGAGTGGGCACAGGGCTCGAGCGTGACGTAGGCCGTAGCGCCGCGCGGGGGGGTGGCGCAGGCATGGATTGCTTCGATCTCGGCGTGGGCACCGCCGAAACGCCGGTGATACCCCTCACCAAGCGTCTTACGTCCGCGGACGATCACACAACCCACCATGGGATTGGGCTCGACGCGGCCTTCGCCACGAAGCGAAAGGTGAATCGCCCGGCGCATCATGACCCTGTCAAAGTCGGCCTTGGCACCGCCGGTTTTCTCAGATCGCTTGGATTGGCGCTGGGGCATGACTGCACCGCAATACACGAAGTCGCTATGGTGTCGGTCCCGTCAGGCTGTGTCTGTGTCTCTCGTCGGGCCGTCGAACCAACTCGCAAGCAGTAGGAGACACACTCCAACGACCAGCGCCGCATCGGCGACGTTAAACACCCATGGCCAGACATCCTTCCCGCCCAGCTTGGGCACCCAAGAAGGAAACTTCGGCACGAATCGGATAAAATCGCGAACCACGCCCTGTCTTCGCACGTGGACATCGGCGATGTTCCGTCCCTGAAAAGTCCGCGGATGGGCACCGGTGGGCCAATCACCCACCCGGAGGATCTCATCGCCGGGTTCGCTGACCTGCGTTCCAATGAAAGATCGCGCTTCGCCGGAGGTGTAGGTAATTCGTGCGACATCCGCCTTCATATAGGCACGGTCATAGAGGTTGCCCAGTGCACCGGACAGGATTAGTGCCAGCGCGATGTGCATGATTCTCTGACTGCTCCAACTTTTCATGAACAGATAAACCACGAACAGCAACGCAAACACCGAGGCCACGATAAAGACACTGGTATAGCCCGTGAACGAACCGAACACCGCACCATCGTTCAACGAACGACGGAACTCAATGAACGAACCCAAGAGGGGCCGAGATTCGTTCGGTTGCATCGTGGCGAAGATGGTGTGTTTGGACCAGAGATCGAGCCAGAGTATGGCAATCGAGATGATCCAAAACCGCAGATGGGACGGCCAATGCCGGGCGGCCGAACAAAAGTCAGGGACGGCGGCGTGCGTGGGTTGAGAAGGGGTGTTGGCCATGGTCCGGAGACTGCGGATCAGTAGGCGCGTCCCTCTTCGCGCGCCCGAGCGAACTCAATACAATACTTGGCCCACGGTTTTGCACGGAGCCGTGCGTCACTGATTTTCTTGTGAGTGGCGATACAGATACCGTACGTCTTCTTTTCAATACGGCGGAGCGCTTCGTCGATCTGGACCACGCGGGATCGTTCGTTGTCGATTAAGTCAAGCGCGAAATCCTGCTCCCAGTTGTCACTGCCCAAGTCGGCCATGTGAATCGGCATATTTGCGTGGTCACTACTATCGCTGTGCTTGCGAAACGCTCCGACCGAAAGACGTTCGACATCCCCACAGAGTTCCGCCCGCTTTTGAAGGAGCAGCGCTTTGAACGCACGCAACTCCTTGGCAGTCAGGTGGGTCTTTGGCAAACGGCGGGTTTCTTCCGGATATTGAATGGGGTCATGTGCCGTCGCTTCCGGAGATTGATTGGCCTTGCTTTTTCGGTTTCCCGCGGGGCGTCGCTTGGGCTTGCTGTTTGTCTTGATGCGAATCACGGAGGAGCCGTACACCGGTGCCGGCGTGGATTTGGGTTTCAGTGTGGTGGTCGGCTTGGCGGCAACCTTGGCACGTTTTTTTGCCGAGACCGATTTCTTTCCACCACTTTTTTTCTTGGCTACCGTCTTCGCGGTTTTCTTAGCGGCTTTCTTCGTGGCCTTGGTCTTTTTTCCGGTGGCGCGTTTTTTCACGACGGCCGCCGCCGTTTTCCGCTTGGTGACCGTTTTCACCCGGCTCGTGGACCGCTTACCTGACTTCGGCTTCAATACTTTCTTAGCTGTTTTTTTCTTCGCCATGATCGTATCGTTGCGTTAGACCCCTGTTGCCATTCATCCCCCTAACCCCTTGCCCAATAAGGGGTAACGAAAAGTTGAATCAATTCAGTATAAATCGCGGAGGCTGATCTGTCAAGAACCCGAGGAGGCCGATCCCCGCCGTACGATGACTTCGACCAGGGTCGCCTTCCGGATTGGTTCACGAAGCTGGAAGATCACGTCCCCATCGCGGTTGCGTGCCGTCGGTTCGTGCAGGATGTGGTTCACATACACCCAGGCCTGATGGCCGGCCGTACCGGTGACGGTAAACGCCGGTTCTACCGCGTGGGACGCTGTGGGGCGAAGTTTGAACCGAACGCGACCGTCCTCGACCTTCAGAAAAAAGCTGCCCGTCTCACGATCGAAGCCGGACATCATGGCGGTTCCGTGGCCCGAATCCAATGAGCCGACTTGAAGGTCCAAGGCCGGGGGGTGGTCAAAGGCCGCTACGCGTGCCCGGGCCGACTCTTCCAACCCCTTGTCGGAAGTTGTCAGCCACAAAAGGCACCGCCAACGAACCGTTTCTCCCGCCTCTCCGGCCACATGTACAAGAGAACAAACGCCGCTCGATTCGTCACGCATCGACATCAACCGCGAATGATCGTCGTCAGTCTCGACCGCAAAAACCAAGCTCGACAATACGCCTTCAGCCGCGAGCCAACCATACGTCGGATGGCTTGGATCCACTTCGGCCGACACCACGTGTTCGCCCGCCGACGGGGCCATGCGGACGGCCAACCCCACCCGCGGCGGCTGCCAGGTGTCGGTGGCGATGGTGGCCTCCACCGTAACGAACATCTGCCCGGTCGGATAGATCGTGTAGACCCGGCGGTGCAGGGGCCTGCCGTCGATCGGTCCTTCCGGATCATCCACAAAACGCCAGGCGCACTCAACCCGGATGCGGACGGCGTTGGCTTCGAGAAGCCGTTGTTCGGCCAGCACCGCACTGCCGAGTGGCTTGAAATCACCGTCGGGGCGATTCGATGCATCCAGCACAATGGGACGCGGGCCGAGCGTCGTGCCGCGGACGAGATTGTGAAGCCGGTGCGAATCCACACGCAGATCAAACCAGCTCACGATCTGCCCATGCGCGAAGGTGAGTTCAAAAGCCCCACCCGTACCAACGAGGAGCCGATCACTGACGCGCCGGACATAGGGGGTGCCGTCCGTGGTGAAATCCCCGAAGACCATCTCGCGATCGGCCGTCAGGAGCAGGTCGTCGATGTACATCTCGGTAGGCTGATTGATGCCCAAAAAGCTCAGGTGAATGGCTCGGATATCGTCGATAGCGATTTGCTCTGCTATTTCGGCCAGATCGAGCCGGAGAATGTTCCACCCCTCTTGGAGGTGGTGGGCGGCGCTGGTGGCGGCCTGGGTTGGCTCGGGGCCGGAGCGTATCGTGATGTCAGCCGAAAGTCCGCGACGCGGCGCGTGAATCGCCATCAGCATGGTGTCAAAGGCGCGCCAGTCACGTTTGAGGTACCACGTCGATGCGGTGAGGTTACTGAGGATGACTGTATCCTCGGCGTTGGAAGCCGTAACTTTCAGGCAGCCGGTGCCCGTTTCCGGTCTTCCGTGTCGGGCGTCGTAAGCGAACGTAGCGGTCGGTGTGGTGGCACGAAAAGTAACCAGCTCCATGTGCTTGGGGTCTTCAAAATCGGCGACGATGACAAACCGTCCCGTGTGAAGCGAGGGGTATTCCGTCATCATCCGATCGACGCGTGTGAGCTTGGACCGACCATCCCCGGACCGGCAACCAGAGAGACCGGTCAAGAGGAGTAGGGCCACAAAGCGTGAACACGCGGCGATTCGATGATGTGGTTGGACGGGCATGATGGGCGAATGTAGCCGCGCGATGGCAATCGGGCAATCTACCCACTGCCCGGGTGACGGACTGGCGAAGGGAATCCTGCACGCGAGGTCCATCCCGCGTCAACTGAGCCACATGCTTGAAGCATACGCGGTGCCGCGGCTACCATACGACGGGGCCGGCCATAGCACGTGGGTTGTGGTCGCCGGTTGGTGCTGGGGAGAAAACAACGATGACGCCAAATATCACACAAGCCGGTCGCATCGCTCGTGCGACGACGGGCACACTTTGCATCCTGGGCGGTGTGGGCTGTTGGTACTTCGTCTGGCCGGAATCGCCTGCTTGGCGTTTCACGTTGGTGGCTGTGCTGGTGCTGTCCGGCGTGTTTCAGTGGTACGAGGCTCGGAAGCGCTGGTGCGTGATGCGGGCGTGTGGTTTCAAAACACCGATGTAGTTTCCCCCGTTTGGTGGGCGGGGACGCCGTTTGGTTGTCGTTTCGTTGACGGATGGGCGGTGCTTGGTAGGGTCAGACCAACAGGGCGCGCGCTCGTGCGGAGCAGCCGCACGGGAATCGCATGGGACAACCTCATCGCGCGGCGTGCGTGGTGAGATGGGCGTAGCGCCGGGGCCTTGGCCCCCGGCTTGAGACACGAATGGCTACCGCGAAGATCATACCGGTCGGACTGGGCGAGGTGGGACTGCTCGCCGATCTCTACAACGAGGTGTTCTCTCCCTCACGGGATGAGGAGTTTTTTGAGCGCCGGTTCTCCGCGCGGCACAACGTAAGCGTGCTGCTGGCCATGATCGACGACAGGCACATCGGCTTCGTCGTGGGTTTCGAGCTGATGCCGGGGACCTACTTCACGTGGTTGTGTGGGGTATCACCGGATTTTCGACGGTTGGGAGTGGCCACGCAGCTCATGCAGGCCGAGTTGGCCTGGGCACACGACAACGGCTATCAAACCATGCGGTTTGAATGCCAGAACCAACATCGCCCGATGCTCCACGCCGCGATTACCGAGGGTTACGATCTGGTGGGTATTCGCTGGGATACGGCCACCGGAAACAACGTCGTCATCTTCGAGAAAAGCATCTGACCAGGCAGCTCAGGCGTCATCGTCTTCCCACCTCCCAAGGCGATGGACCACTCAGACAGCGTCCAGTGGCATTCGGACGCCCGATTCCACAGCGTCTGCCATCCCTCATGGACGCTCAACGTGCCATGATGCCGCCGGTGGGTATCCCCGCAAGCGATTCGGATCGCTGTGCCGATATCGTGTAGGCTGTGAGACGTGACTACCAATCGCTGGTTCTGCCATTGTTGGCCGATACGCCCAATCGGGCGATGGACGCCGCCTTGGTGGAGGCTGTTGTGGCCACCACCGGACCCGCGCGGATCGACCTGCTCGATACGCTCGTCGCGCGGCGGCATGCACCGAGCCTGGCGAGAGTGGTCGGGCGCTACGGATGTGGAAGCGCCGTCTTGGACCAACTCCTGGTGGATCGGGTTCGGGGGTTGGAATCGGGTCTTCGGGTGGCGGTCGGCAGCGAATCGGCCCCGATGCGGGCTTCGGCGATCGCGTTGATCGTCGACGCGAACGATCCCGCGATGGCGTATCTGCTGGCGCAGGCGATTGGTCATGCCGACGGGCAGACGCGACAAGCCGCCGGCGACGGCCTCCATGTGTTGACCACTCGTTTTCTTCAGAGCCGTGCCCTCCACGAGACGGATGCCTCGGACGCGCGCTTCAAGGCCTCGGCGAAACAGCTCGCATCCGCGTTGGGTCAGGCGATCCTGCGATGGGAACACCACACGCATCGGCATTGCCTGGCGTCGGCGATGTGGATGGGGTTGGACGTTCGTGACGATATCGCGCGCAAGCTGGACCAGCCGCGAAATGAGTTGCGTCGTCCGATCGAACGTCTGCTCGACCGGACAAAAGACACGCGACTGGCGAGTTTTGTGCTGGCGGCACTGTCAATCCCGTCGTTGCGCGCGGTGGCCGTGCGAACGATCATCCTGTCTCGCGACGTCTCTTTTCTTGATGCGGTGGTTCGTCAGACATTCGTGTGGCAGGATGACAAGGTGAGGCGCGGGTGTCGGTGGATCAAGCGGATCGAGTGGCTCGACCTGGTTACGGCGCGGTTGCTCGGTCGGGATGACGAGGCGCTGGCCGGAGTGGTGGACCTTCTGTCGGCGTGTGGTGCGCCGGTCACGGATAAACTCCGACTCTACCGTCGCCTGCTCGACGAAGCGCCGCCACCGGTGCGTCGTTTGGCGTTGGAGGCGGCGAAAAAAGATGTGGGGGGCCCGGCGCGGAGCCTGTTGAACTCACTGGCCATCCGATCAAGCGATGAACTCGCCGTGGTCGCGCGCGGGCTGCTTTCCGAACCGGGGGACACCGTTCCGAATCCGCTGGAAAACGAGCCGGGCAGCGATTTGGTAGGCCGTTATTTTCGGGGAGAACTGCCGCTCGTGAAGCTCGATCGGGTGGCGATGCGCAGCGCGTTGAATTGCCTTCCCGGTGGCGCGGTAGTGGGGCTTCGCCGTCGGCTTGCCTCGGGCGATCCGCTGGTGAAGGCTCGAGCGTTACAGTTGGCGAGAGCGGTTGGTGTGGTGTCCGACTTGTCGCGACAGGTATATGAATTGGTTCATGATGCGGATCCGGTGGTGCGAAGCATTGCCGTATCCCTGCTAGCGATATTGCCCGGTCCGACGTCGCAGCGGCTCGCCCGGGCCTCGTTGGATGACGGTGACGATCGCGTGCGTGCCAGCGGGGTGGAGGCGATGGACGAACTCCACCTTGACGACCGGGCGGCGATCAGCGAGCCATTTCTTTCCAGCCGATGTCAACGCCTGCGCGCGAATGCGGTGAAATCCCTGTTGACGCTTTCCGTTCCGCGTGCAGGTGAAACGTTATTGGATATGCTGGCCGATCCGTCGCCGGCCCATCGCATTAGCGCGCTCTGGGTCGCGGAACGGTTGCGTCTTCGGTCCGTGGCCAAGCAAGTACGGGAGCTGGCCACCCGTGATGTCAATGATCGGGTTCAAAGCTGCGCGCGACGCGTGCTCCTTGGGTTCGCGAAAACGGAGACGCGGCACGCGACCGGCACGGCGGCGACTTCCCTTTCCAAAGGGGGGGCCGCATGATGGTGTCGTCATATCTGGCCGAAGGAACGCTGACGGAGATTCAGCGCGGCGTGCGCGATCACTTCGTCGAGGGGGGATCCCTTCTGATCGTGGTGGTCGTGGTGACGGTTTGTCTGCTGGCGGTGGTTCTTGCGTATTGGCTGACCCGGCGACTGTCGATTCGTTCCGGTGCAGAGGCGAGCGAAAAACACCTTTTTGCGTCGGCGCTTGATCTGGTGAATCTACCTGCCCCACAACGAGCGATGTTGACCGCCGTCGCGACCGCCGAACGGGTGGAGAACCCGGCCGTACTGTTGTTGAGCCGACCTCTGTTTGACCAGCACGTCGATCGGTGGCTCGGCCTGAAGGATCGCCCTCAGATAGACGATAAAGCCAGAGCGCAAATACGCACCGCCCGCGAACTCCGCGCGGCACTCTTTCCACCGAGGTAGTCTTTCGGTGTTTCTTTGCGGCTAAAGCCGTAGACGCTCCGCCCAGGGTGCAGATTCTTTTTGACACTTATGCAGCGGGTGCCCCATTCTTCGGGTACTCCCGAAGAATGGGGGACGGACTTCGCATGCAAGACTCCGTTCGCCACCCGAATCATTACTGTCTCCGTTGTCGCAAGACTCCGCTCCCTATCCGTATCATTATCGCCTCCGTTTTCGTCCCCCACCCTTTGCCTTGGGGCAAAGAATGGGGCACCCGCCGATTCCGTCTTGCACCTCCGCTCAGACTGGTCGCACCTCGTGATTCCCGATTCTGCCAAGCCCGGTTATATTGTCCGGCAGGATCGTGATGACCACGGTCAGCTATTCCCGAGGAGAAGTTGATGGCGTTCGAGAAAGTCAGTCCGAAGGTGGATTTCCCCGCGTTGGAGCGGGATGTGCTCTCGTTTTGGGCCGAGACACAGGCCTTTGAGAAGCTGCGTGAGATGAACGAGGGCAAGCCTCGGTGGTCGTTTCTCGACGGACCGATCACGGCCAACAACGCGATGGGCGTTCACCACGCCTGGGGCCGAACCTACAAGGATGTCTTCTGTCGATACTTCGCGGCCACCGGTCACGAGTTGCGGTATCAGAACGGCTTTGACTGTCAGGGGCTGTGGGTCGAGATTGAGGTTGAAAAGCAGCTCAACATATCCACGAAAAAAGACATCGAGAAGCTCGGTCTGGAGACGTTTACGGAGAACTGCAAAGAACGCGTGCGAAAGTACGCCGTGATCCAGGCGGAGCAATCCAAACGGCTCGGGTATTGGATGGACTGGGATAACTCCTACTACACGATGGCCGACGAAAACAACTACACGATCTGGGGGTTTCTGAAGAAGTGCCACGAACTGGGATACCTCTACAAGGGTACGGATGTGATGCCCTGGTCGGGGCGCGCGGGGTGTGCCTATTCACACATGGAGATTGCCGAGGGGCGCAAGTTGGTTGCGCACACGGCCGTCTTCGTCCGGTTTCCGATTCGCGGTCGGGAGAAGGAATATCTCTTAGTTTGGACAACGACGCCCTGGACGCTGACCTCCAACACGGGCTGTGCGATCAACGGTGCGCTTGACTACGTCAAGATTCAGTCGAAGAAAGATGGTGCCATATACTACCTGGCCAAGGAAAACCTACACCACAAACGGCTGGAGAAAGAGTTCAAAGAGGGGTTTGGCTCCACGCCGTGGCCGAAGGACGTACCCAAGCTCAAGACGCTGCATCAGATGTTCCACGAGCAGGGCGGCTATGAGGTGCTCGGCACGGTAAAAGGTGCGGAGATGATCGGCTGGACCTATGACGGTCCGTTTGATGACCTGCCCGCGCAGCAGCACGCCGGCGGCTTTGCCCAGCCGATCGAGTTGATCCCCGAAGATCAACGCGAGTGGAAGAGCGGGAAGGAAGGGCACCGCGTCTTCGATCCGGGTAAGACCTCCAAGGGGGAGGCGTATGTGGTGGCCGGCGAGGGCACGGGGATCGTCCATTCCGCGCCGGGGTGTGGCGACGTGGATCACCAATGGGGTGCGCAGCAAAAGCTGGTGGCTATTGCGCCGCTGGATGAAGCCAGCCGGTTTATCGAAGGGTTCGGCAAGTTCTCCGGGTTGCGTGCGACGGACCCGGAGACGGTCGAGGCGATTCTGGCCGACCTGCGCGACAAGGGGATGTTGTTCGCAACGGAACGATACCCGCACATCTACCCGCATTGTTGGCGCACGGGTGACGAGCTTGTGTTTCGCCTGGTGGACGAGTGGTACATCTCGATGGATTGGCGCGACGAAATCAAAAAAGTCGCGGCGCAGGTCGAGTGGCTCCCGCCATCCATGTACGGCAAGGAGCGTGAGCAGGACTGGCTCACGACGATGAAGGATTGGATGATCTCGAAGAAGCGCTACTGGGGCTTGGCGCTGCCCATCTGGGAGTGCGACAGGTGCGGCAGCGTGGAGGTGATCGGCAGCAAAGAAGAGCTGCAAGAGCGGGCGGTCTCCGGCTGGGAAGCGTTCGAGGGTCACTCGCCGCATCGGCCCTATGTGGATGCGGTCAAGATCAAGTGCAGCCAGTGCGGCCACGACGGCGTGTCGCGCATCCCCGATGTCGGCAACCCGTGGCTCGACGCGGGCATCGTGGCCTACTCGACCACGCGGTACCGCAGCGACCCCGCCTATTGGGACAAATGGATCCCCGCTGATCTTATTACCGAATGCTTTCCGGGCCAGTTCCGCAACTGGTTCTACGCCATCCTGGCCATGAGCACGATGATGGAGATCGGCAAGAAGAAGCCGCGTATTCCCTTCAAAACGGTGCTGGGGCATGCCCTGGTGCAAAACGAAGATCGCCAGGCGATGCACAAATCGGACGGGACGGCCATCTGGTTTGAGGAGGCGGCCGAGCAGATCGGCGTGGATGTGATGCGGTGGATGTACTGCCAGCAGCCGCCGACGACGGATCTTCCGTTTGGCACCCGACATCCGGACGAAACGATCAAGATCGAGTGTGCGGATGGCACGGTGATTGACAAGACGGTGGATGGTGCGCCGCTGTGCAAGGTGACGTCGGGGCCAGCCGACGAGACGCGGCGGCGTGTGCTGATTCCGTTGTGGAACGTCTATTCGTTTTTCTGTAACTATGCGCGGCTGGACGGGTTTGATCCGAGTGCTTCGCCGGTTCCGTTTGCCGAGCGGCCGGATATTGACCGGTGGATTCTGTCGGACTTGCAGCTTCTGATTGCGGACGTTCGCGCGAGCTTTGAGTCGTATGACCTGCCGCCGGTGACGCAGCGCGTGGAGCGCTTTTTGGATCACCTGAGTTCGTGGTACATCCGACGAAACCGGCGTCGTTTCTGGCGTGGGGCCTCCGAAGGTGACAGGGACAAGTTGGCCGCCTATCAGACGTTGTATGAAGTGCTGACCAAGCTGATCGAGGTGATGGCTCCGATCGTGCCCTTTGTGACGGAGGCGATGTACAAAAACCTGGTGGCCGATCAGATGTCGGAGGCACCGCGGAGTGTGCATCACTGCCCGTTTCCGGAAAAGGACGAGTCGCGGGTGGATCACGCGCTGTCGGAGCAGATGGGGGCGCTGCTGCGCATCGTGTCGCTAGCGCGATCGGCGCGGAAGGCGTCCAAGCTGAAGGTGCGTCAGCCGCTGGCCGAGCTGCGCGTGGTGCCGGCTGATGATGGGGAGCGTTTGGCTGTCGAACGCTTTGGCGATCACCTGTTGGAGGAGCTGAACGTGAAGCGCGTCACGGCGATCGACTCGGCTGATGACATCGTCACGGTATCGGTTGAGGCGAACATGAAAACGCTGGGACCGAAGTTCGGCAAGAAGGCACGTGCGGCTCGCGAGGCGTTGGAGGCGATGAACGGGAGCGAGATTGAAGCGGCGTGGGAGCGCGGAGAATCCATGAGTGTCGTCGTCGAAGGAAACGAGGCGCTGGTCGACCGGGAAGACGTGGTGCTCAAGAAGACCTACGGGGATGACTGGGCCGGTGCCGCCGATGGGAACACAGTGACCATAATCGACAAGCGTGTCACGCCGGAACTCAAGAACGAAGGGTGGGCGCGAGATATTGTGCGGAATGTGCAAAATCTGAGGAAGGATGTGGGGCTCGATATGGAAGACCGGATTCGTCTCAGTCTGGTCACCACGTCGTCGTCGGTTCGCGGCGCGGTGGAGCAGTGCCGGGCATACATTGCGGACGAAACGCTGGCGGTGGACATCGCATCGGAGCCGGTAGAGAATGGCTTGGGCGAGGCGGCCGTCCACATCGACGGACCGGACCACACCCTGAGCATCAGCCTGAGCCGTGTGAGTTAGGCAAACCGACCGGCACCGAGGCGGCTGTGTGTGCCACAAGGTGTCACAAAAGGGATATGACAACTATGCCGCACCCCCAAGAGCCTTATGGTGAGTCGTTCGATCGGCGTCGACCGATGACGCCGTACGATCAGGTCGGCGGCCCGCGGTGGCTGACGATGTTCCTCGTATGGGGGGCTGTGTTCCTACTGGTCTGGCTTTGGATGGAGCCGACCGGCGCTCCGCTGATGCACGACCCCAACTACGAGGCGCAGGCCGTGGCCCCGCGGGGTGATCTCGGTGCCGACGAGCTGTCCACGATCGAGGTTTTTGAGCGTGCGTCCCCGTCGGTGGTGTTTATCAGCAGTTCGGAGGTGCGGCGTAGCATTTTCAATCTGAATGAGTTCGAGATTCCACGCGGGTCCGGCTCCGGATTTATCTACGATCGTGAGGGACACATCGTCACCAATCTGCACGTGATCCAGGAGGGGTCTCGTGTGACGGTGACCCTGGCGGACCATTCGGAATATCCGGCCGCGGTCGTGGGCGGCACGTTCGACAAAGACCTAGCCGTCCTCAAGATTGACGCACCGAAAGAAAAGCTCGTACCGATTGCGATGGGGGATTCGAGTGATCTACGAGTCGGGCAGAAGGTGCTGGCCATCGGCAATCCGTTTGGTTTGGACCACACGCTGACGACTGGTGTGGTGAGTGCGCTGGGTCGCCAGATCAATTCATTGTCGGGTCGTCCGATTCGCGATGTCATCCAGACGGACGCGGCCATCAACCCAGGGAACTCGGGCGGTCCGCTGCTCGATAGCGCCGGTCGGGTCATCGGTATTAACACCCAGATCGCCAGCCCAACGGGCGCGAATACCGGTATCGGGTTCGCCGTGCCCTCGAGTATTATTAACCGCGTCGTGCCGCAGATGATTAAATACGGTCGGGTGATCCGACCCGGGCTTGGGGTTAGGGTGGCCCCGGATCAGATCACGCGCCGGCTCGGCATCGATGTGGGCGTGTTGATTGTCGAAGTGACACCGGGCAGCAGCGCCGACAAGGCCGGCTTGCGGGGCACGGTGGTGACGCGAAGCGGGCGCATCCGTCAACTCGGGGATATTATCACTCATGTAGATAGCGAGCCGGTCTCGGACAGGAACAGCCTTTTTGATGTACTGGAAAAACACAAGATCGGCGACGAAGTGACCATCTCGTTGATCCGTGACGACCGGCGGGCCAAGACGAAGGTGACGCTGCAATCAATGTAACGCTGGGAACCGAGGTGTCGGTCGGGCCGTTCGTTGTTGTCCATACGGTACGGAAGCCGGTATGCGTGCCCCTGTAAACTGGAATACCTACCACTGTGAAGATAGACATCCACACCCACATTCTTCCGGAACACTGGCCGGACCTGCGCGAGCGTTATGGCTACGGCGGATTCGTGCGGTTGGAGCATCACAAGCCGTGCTGCGCCAATATGTTCGTGGATGATCGTTTCTTTCGCGAGATCCGGGACAACTGCTGGTCACCCGCGGCGCGGCTATCAGATTGTGATCGTGACGCCGTTACGATGCAGGTGCTATCCACCGTACCGGTCATGTTTTCCTACTGGGCCAAGCCGCAGGACACGCTTGATCTTTCGCAGATTCTCAATGACCACATCGCTGGCATCGTGCGGGACCATCCGAACCGGTTTGCCGGGCTTGGTACGTTACCGATGCAGGCACCGGACTTCGCGATGGCGGAACTCGAACGGTGTGTGAAAGAGCTGGGACTGTGCGGCGTGGAGATCGGGTCGCACATCAACGATTGGAACCTCGACACACCGGAGGTGTTCGCTGTGTTGGAGGCGGCGCAAGACCTGGGGGCGGCCGTGTTCGTGCATCCGTGGGACATGATGGGCAAGGACCGGATGCCGAAGTATTGGCTTCCGTGGCTCGTGGGGATGCCGGCGGAGACGTGCCTGGCCATCTGTTCGATGATCTTCGGCGGAGTGTTCGAGCGGTTGCCGAAGCTGCGCGCCTGCTTTGCCCACGGCGGCGGATCCTTCCCCGGCACCATCGGGCGCATCGAGCATGGGTTTCAGGTACGGCCGGACCTTTGCGCATCGGACAATGATGTGAGTCCGAGCGAGTACCTCGGGAAGTTCTACGTGGATTCGTTGGTCCACGACGCAAAGGCACTTCGCTACCTGATCGACCTGATCGGCGCTCATCGTATCGCGCTGGGCACGGACTACCCGTTCCCGCTGGGTGAATTGAAACCGGGATCGTTGATTGAATCCTTGAGCGATCTCGCCGACGACACCAGAGCGCGGCTCCTGTCGGGTACGGCCAGGGAGTTTCTCGGGCTTACGGCGCCGTAACGGGCCTCGGATGGTGTAGCGACGGAGTTCGTCGCTCGGAGACGACGGCTCGCTACGACTGCGGCGGCTCGTCGGGGGGCGACTGCGGTTCGGGTTTGGGCTTGTCCACCACTTTGATGAGTTCCAGCCGGGCCTCGCGGAGCAACTGCGTGCCCGACCAGAGCTGCACGCGGTATTCCCCCGGCTCAGGGAAGCGAAGTCCGTTGAATTGCAGCGCCAGATGGGCGAT
>JAJRSP010000116.1 GCA_024278775.1 Planctomycetota bacterium | reverse complement strand
CCGCGCTTAGGCGGATGATGTACTTCTTATACCGAATTGCCATAACGATCCTCCATGATCTGATGACTCGACTTCCACATCATGGAAACATCGGAACAAAGAACCCAAAACCCGCACATTTTCGCGTGGCGATGCACTAGTCCGTTGGATTTTTTTCCGGGGCGGGGGTGGCATCGGGTAGTAAATCGGGTATACTCCACGGCGATTCGTGTGGGGGCAGTGGCCCTCTTCGATGAAGATGTATCCGCCTTTTGTGAACCACGCGTGATGAGTTAGCGGGCTTTTCCCGGTCTGTTTGGTGTCATCACCGAATTCATGGTCTGTCCTGACGGTATCATTTATCTTTACGTCAGACTGGATTCCATGGTCGGCACCGCTTGGCTCCCATAGTTGGCACCGTAGGAACAAAAGGTGCGGTCGAGCAGCGGTAGCCAATGGTTCTGTCTGGGTTCGAGGTTATGGACCTGAAGATGTGGGTCCGAGAGGTTTGGGGTCCAAGAATTATTGGGGATGAGACGGCAACGGCGTCTCGAATACCGTGTCACCAAATGACGAAAAACGGCGGAAGCCGGTCATCGGCGTGACGGGCGGTATCGGCGCTGGGAAGTCGGTTGTTGCCGGGGTTTTTCGATCGCTCGGCGCTGCCGTGGTTGATTCTGACGGCATGGCACACCGGCAGCTCGAAGATCCGGGCGTGGTGGACGTGCTCCGCGGCTGGTGGGGAGATCGGATCTGCCGTGCAGATGGCGGTGTGGATCGGTCCGTCGTGGCCTCGATTGTGTTCGAGGATCCGGACGAGCTTGGCCGCCTGGAGGGTTTTCTTTATCCCCGTATCGAGGCGGAGCGTCGGCGGGTGATGGCGGAACTCGACCTGGACGAGGCGGTTTTGGCGATGGTATTGGATACGCCCAAGCTGTTTGAGGCCGGTTTGGATCGGATTTGCGATGCGGTCGTGTTTGTGGATGCGGACGAAGCGGTTCGCGCCGCTCGCTTGGCCAAATCTCGCGGGTGGCCACGGAGCGAATTGACCCGCCGAGAAAGAATGATGGAAGTTCTGGACAAAAAGCGTTCCAGAGCCGATTATGTGGTTATCAACCAGTCCGATGCCCAGAATCTGAGAGATCAAGTGGAGCGGGTGTTCGTGGCCGTCTTGCGGGCGTTTGGCGAGTAAGCGACCGAGCCGACATCACGAACCCAACAGCTAACCTAGAAACAATTATCTGATACGATCTGACCTATAGGCGCCGAGCGACGGCGACCTTGATGCGTGACTCACGCAGGAGGAATGTTTTATGGCGAAAGCCACCACACCGAAAACCCGTACGACCAAAAAGAAGGCCACCACCACGTCTAAAAAACGAGCTGCCGAGCCTGTAGACGATCTCGAAGTCGAAGAGGACGGTGCCGCCGTCGTTGCCGAACCCGAGGGTGTCGACAAAGCCGCTAGTGCCGAAGAGACCGCCCCTGCCGGCGCAACGGCCACTGCCACCGTGAGCACCTCGCACCGTGACAGTCCGATCGACCCCGAAACACATGCGAAGTACGAGCAAATTAAAAAAGGTGACATCCACATCACCGAGCTCCAGCGCATGAGCGTAGCCGAGCTTCACGCCGTCGCCAAGGAGGAGGATCTTGAGGAGTACACCGGTCTCAAGAAACAGGACCTGATCTTCAAGATTCTCAAACAGCGAATCAACCGTGACGGCTTGATGTACGGCGAGGGGGTTCTTGAAATACTACCCGACGGGTTCGGATTTCTTCGTAGCCCGGAGTATAACTACCTCCCCTGTCCGGATGACATCTACATCAGTCCGTCGCAGATTCGTCGTTTCGGCCTGCGCACCGGGCATATCGTGGCCGGTCAAATACGACCGCCCAAAGAATCGGAGCGTTATTTCGCGTTGTTGCGTGTGGAGGCGATCAACTTTGAAGATCCGAATCTCGTCGTCGACAAAACCAACTTCGAAGACCTGACGGCGATGTTCCCGGATGAACGCATGATTCTTGAAACCACCTCGGAAGAGTTGAACATGCGTGTCATCGACCTGGTGACACCGATCGGCAAGGGCCAACGTATGTTGATCGTGGCCCCGCCGCGTACCGGCAAGACGGTACTTCTTCAGAAAATCGCCAATGCCGTATCCGCGAACCACCCCGACGCGTGCGTGTTCATCTTGCTCATCGATGAACGTCCGGAAGAAGTGACCGAGATGCAGCGTCACACCGAGGCGGAGGTGGTCAGTTCCACATTTGATGAACCGGCTTCTCGTCACGTGCAGGTCGCGGAGATGATGATCGAAAAGGCAAAGCGGCTCGTTGAGTATGGCCGTGATGTCGTGATCCTACTTGACTCGATCACCCGGTTGGCCCGCGCCTACAACACGGAAATCCCGCATTCCGGGAAGATCCTCTCCGGTGGTATCGACGCCAACGCCCTGCAGCGCCCGAAACGGTTTTTTGGAGCCGCCCGTAATGTCGAGGAGGGTGGATCGCTGACGATCGTCGGCACCGCGCTGGTCGATACCGGCTCCAAGATGGATGAGGTCATTTTTGAAGAGTTCAAGGGCACCGGTAACAGTGAGCTTCACCTGGATCGTCGGCTGGTGGATCGCCGGGTGTGGCCTGCTATCGACATCGCCGCTTCCGGCACCCGCAAGGAAGAACTGCTCATGGATCCGAAGGAGCTGGAGCTGGTGTATCGACTGCGTCGCGTGTTGGGTGACATGAACGTCGTCGAGGCAATCGAGCTTCTCACCGGTCAGCTCAAGAAAGTGCGTACCAACGCCGAGTTCTTGATGACCATGAACCTGGCGTAGCGCGCGGCGCGTGTGGTTGACGACTGTATCGCCAAGGAGTTTGCAAACGTGAACGTCTCGATCGAATACTGCATGCAGTGAAACTACTTTCCCAAGGCCGTCAGTTTGGCGGAGGCGATTGACGACGAGCTCGGCGTCAAGCCCGAGATGATCGAGGGAAGTGGCGGCGTGTTTGATGTGTGTGTCGATGGCACGCGGATCTGGTGCAAGAAGGACGTCGGCCGGTTCCCCGAGCACCATGAAGTACTCGATCGGATCAAAAAACTGATGGCCAAATAGTACCGCTCGTGTGGTACGGCGGGACGGGACAAAGAGGGAGCACACGATGAGCGCGACCATCACCTGGTACGGTCATTCCACGTTTCGTCTGGAGCTTCCGGACGGGCGCGTCGTGATGATCGATCCGTGGCTGGCTGACAACCCCGCCTGCCCGGACCACCTCCACGCGATTGACCGGTGTGATATGGTATTCCTCACCCACGGGCACGGTGACCACACCGGCGATGTGGGTACGCTCGTGGAGCAGTTCGACCCGATCGTCGTAGGAAACTTCGAGCTCTGTAACGTGCTCGCCGCCCAAATCGGCAAGGGGCGTTTCAGCGGGATGAACCCCGGCGGCACGCAGCACCTCGATGGTGTCTATGTCTTGCTGACGCAGGCGTTTCACTCTTCAAGTGTGGACGGGCCCGGCGGACCGATTTACGCCGGCATGCCGAACGGGCTGGTCATCGCCGTGGAGGGTCTCGCCACGGTGTACCATGCGGGCGATACCGACGTGTTCGGTGACATGGCCCTGATTGCCAAGTTGTATCAGCCGAAGGTGTGCATCCTACCAATCGGCGACCACTTTACAATGGGGGCGCGGGGCGCGGCGCTGGCTGCGGAGCTGCTCTCGCCGGAGGTCATCATCCCCTGCCACTACAAAACGTTCCCCCTGCTCGCGCAGTCGGCCGATGATTTTCGGGACGCCCTGCCGAATGGTCTGCGCAGCCATTTGCTCGTACCCGATGTAGGCCAAACACTTTCCTGGACGGCGACCGGAATCGGTTAGAGCGTCGTGACTCCCAGTGTGGCGGATATGGGTCGGTCCTCGGTGCGCCGCGCAGGCTGACGTCTGCGGCTCAATAGCATTGGATTACGTCGACTGGTTCATCAGGACCGCATCGCGACAACGGATCACGCCGCTCGATCCTGCGACTGACACCTTTACACAACTCGTAGGCTGCAGCGTTCGACCGCAAACCTCTTTTTTTCTACAATCATGCGCTGTCCTGAGCTCATCGGCAGCACGGGCTTTCACCAGGCGAGTTCAAAGAGGAGATCGCTTTGTTATTGAACCACTTGCGCATGGTTACCGTGTGGGTCGTGCTGACGGGCATGGCAACAACAGACGCAGGGGAATTACACTTTCCCGCCGATCGACCGGCCGACATTGTGCACATCAAGCTCGATCTTCACGTCAACGTCCCTGACAAAAGTGTCGGGGGTACCGCGACCATCGACCTTGTGGCACTGCGCGAGTTACGATCGATTCGTTTCGACGCCGTAGATTTCGACGTGACAAGTGTGACGATGACGCGCGGCGGTCGTCGTAGTAGCACGAGCTACCAAAACGACGGTCAATCGATCACGCTTCTGCTTGGCGCTAGACCACTCGCCGCCGGCGAGAAAGCAAGCGTCTCGATCGATTACACTGTAGTGAACCCGAAATCGGGATTGCATTTCTATGCTCCGACCGAAGCGGATCCGGACATCCCATACGTCGTGTGGTCCCAAGGCGAGTCCATCACGAACCGGTACTGGATTCCCTGTTTCGACCATCCCAACGAAATGCAAACGACGGAGATGATCGTCACTGTGGATAACGGGAACGAGGCCATATCCAACGGTCGGCTGCTGCGTACCAAGAAGCACGGCGACGGTACCACCACGTTCCACTACACGCAGGACAAGCCACACGCGATCTACCTGGTGACGCTAATCGTCGGCGAGTTTCACAAAGCGCAAGAGACCTGGCGCGGCAAGCCGGTGACGTACTACGTTCCCAAAGACCGGGCTGATGATCTGCAACGGTCTTTCGATCACACCGTGCGCATGCTGGAGTACTTTAGCAACACCTTCGGTGTGGAATACCCCTGGGACGGATACACCCAGACGGTGGTTTACGGCTATGGCGGCGGCATGGAAAACACCTCAGCCACGACGCTCGGTCCGCGTACGCTGCACGACGCGCGTGCCCACCTCGACTATTCTTCCGACGGACTCATCTCCCACGAACTGGCCCACCAATGGTTCGGAGATCTGGTGACGTGCAAGGACTGGTCCCACCTGTGGCTCAATGAGGGCTTTGCGACGTACGCCACGGCCGTCTGGTTTGAAGATGACCTGGGGCAGGACGAATATGACTATCAGATTTTCAAGGACATGGGCGGCGGTTACCGCGGTGCGAAAAAGAAGCCCGTCGTCGACCGCGCCTATGACCATCCGGGGCAAATGTTCGACGCACGATCGTACCCCAAGGGGTCCTCGATTCTACACATGTTGCGTGAGCGCGTCGGCACCGATGTGTTTTGGGCTTCGATCAAACATTATCTCACGAAGTGGGGTCATCATCCGGTGGAAACGTCCGACCTACGGCAATCGTTTGAAACGGTCAGCGGCCGATCCCTCGAACGGTTTTTTTACGACTGGACACGAAGAGCCGGGGCACCGGAAGTGAAGGCGCGCTACGCATGGGATGAGGATAACGGGCTGGCCGAGATCACGATCAAACAAAAACAGGACGACGACGCATTTCATTTCCCGTTCGTGATCGAATTCCATTTCGCGGACGGAACAAGCCGGACACTACGGCGAGACATCACGGAAAAGGAGACGCATTTTTACGTGCCCCTTCGGGAGCGCCCGACCATGGTCTTGTTTGATCCGGGGCAGGCCGTGCTGATGGACTTTTCCGCGAAGAAACCGCGCGATCTCTGGGTGACCCAGCTATCGCAGGCACCGGGTGTCATCTCGCGTATCCGGGCGGCCAAACACTTCGGCGAGTCGGGTAAAGTCCGTGATGCGAACACGCTGTCGGAGGCGCTTGGGAAAGAGCCGTTCTGGGGCGTGGGCGTCGAGATCGCCAAGGCGCTCGGAAAGGTCGGTGGTGATGAGGCCCGGGACGCACTGCTGACCCATCTGTCCATCGAGCATCCCAAGGTGCGGCGGCAGGTGGCGGCGGAACTCGGCTCGTTCCTTAAGGATCAAACGGTGATCGACGCGCTGCACGCCCTGGTTCAACAGGGTGACCCCAGCTATGGCGTGGAGGCAGCCGCGATCTCCTCTTACGGGAAACTTCAGCCGGATGACGCGGGGTCGTTCCTCGCGGGATTGATGGATCGTGATTCCCACCAGGAAAAACTTCGCTCCGCGGCACTTCGTGCGATGGGTGCGCTCGCAGATGACTCCGGCTTTGGCACGCTGCTGGAGTGGACAAAGATCGGCAAGCCGCGTTTTTGTCGCATGGCCGCCATCTCGGCACTGGGCTCGCTTCAAGAACGTCGCGTGTTGAGTGAACCCCAGACACGCAGCGCGGTGGAGGCCATCGCCGCCTGCACCAGAGGAATCAATAGCTATGTGCCCGGAGTCGCAATCAATACGCTCGGCAAGATGGGCGAGTCGGCACGACCCGCGCTGACCGTGCTTCGTGATGTGGCCGCGAACGACCCCAGCGGACGGTTGCGGGAGGCGGCCGAGAAGGCGGTCAAAAGGATCGTCTCCGATGAGCCGGCGAACGTACAAGTGGACGAGCTGCGTAAAGAGCTCGACAAGCTCCGCGAAGACAACGACGAGATGCACGAAGAGATTGAGAAGATCAAAGCCCTGCGCGAGCCATCGAAGGGGTAGGGGGTACCGGCACTACCACACACTCATGTAATGGGTGGCTCGTGTGGAGAGAACGACGAAACCTTTACGGCAACGCCAGCGCCATGATGACCTTCTTATCGCGAAGGTACAGCGTCTTGTTCACAAGCGTCGGGGATGTCCAGGCCACACGATCCAGAACCTTGACCTTGGCATGAACCGTCACCCCCTCGGGAGAGGGTGTCGCGATAGCCAGAAAACCCTCCTCGTCCAGCATGATGAGCTTACCGTCTGCCAGCAGTAGCTGAGATTTGGCGATGTTTCGATCTTTGAAGGCAATCGAACCGTCTTTCATATGGATACCGGTAAAGAAGACGGGACCGTTGTCGCCGCTTGAGCCATACACATACCCGCCATGTTCGACGGCACTGCCGAAGTGAAGGTTCATCTTGCGCTGCCGCCACAACTGCCTGGCTTCGACCTGCGTTCCCGACGTATCTATCTTGATCGCGTGACTACCCGAACCGTAGGCCGACGAATAAAAGAGCACGTTGCTATCGTACACTACCGGAAGCGCCGCGTTGATATCGTAGTCCGTCTTGTGCTTGAACCGCCACAGTTCCTTGCCGTCGGCCGGGTTCAACCCGGAAAGACCCCGGGCATGAACGGACACCACCTGCGTGGTGCCGCCAATATCGAGCAGTGTCGGGGATGAATAGGCATTCGGCTCGCTCCCGGCCTTCCAGACGACCGCGCCGTCCGATTGATGGAACGCCATGAGGCTGGCCCCTGTACCGCCGACCGGAACGATCACCAGCTCCTCATACGCCAACGGACTGGACGAATAGCCCCAGTAAAGCTCGGTGGCGTGATATTCCTTCTGCAGATCATGCGACCAGACGACCTTACCCGAACCCCGCTGGAGGCAATGCATCAGACCCGTGATGCCCACGGTAAAGAGACGATCGCCCACGATGGCCGGAGTCGAACGAGGACCAAGCCCATAGTTTTTGGACATCTTCTTTGACAGCGCCGCCGGATAGGCGTACTCCCATCTCGTCCCTCCGGATGCAGCATCCATCGCGATAACGATTTCCTCGCCACCCTTGCGGTACATCGTGTAGAGGGTGCCGTCTGCGACGACCACTCCGGAATAACCGTCGCCGAGATCCCGCATCCAGAGTTTCGGCGGACCCGTCTTTGGCCAATCCGTCGAGAGACCGGTCGTGGGCGCGTGAAAGTTGCGATCGGGACCGCCGAACTGGGGCCACTGCGCGTGCGACGGAACGGAAATCGACATCACACTGAGGACCGAAAGCACAGGAACGCCGATCGCACCGAACCGCCGCGCGGTATGATCCATCGCCATATTCAACCTTTCCATCTCGCGGTTGGGTGCCCGTGGCTAACGCCGTGGGAGAGGCGATTCCGGGAGCCAGTTCGAGCCCCCCACCTCTGAGGAAAACGGGCCACCCCTATTTGCTGCCCGTGCATGCCACCCATCAAATCAGACGTATCGCAGCGCCGGTCATCTTGCCGCCTTTCACAAATACGTTTGTCTTAACCGAGGTCCAACGCCATGATCTTGTGCTTGTCTCGCACGTACATCGTCTTTCCCACGATCGTGGGCACGGTCCACGCGACGTCATCAAACAGCTTATACTTGGAGAGCACGGTGAACTTCTCCGGTGTGGCCGACACCAACGCCAGCAGACCTTCCTCATCCAAAATGATGAGCTTTCCATCCGCATGCACACACGTCGCCATAGAGAATCCGCGCTTTCGCCATGCGATTTTACCGGTTTTCATGTTGATCGAAGAGAAGAAGTGCGGCGCACCACCGCCGGTGGAACCGTACACGTAATCGCCCAGTTTGACCGAGGTGACGTGGTAGAACTGAATCTTTCGCTGCGTCCAGAGTTCTTCGGTATCCACCGAATCACCCTTCCGCGTCAGCCGCAGCCCCCGCGAGCCCGGCCCGGATACGGAGAAGAACAACGTGTTGGAATCGGCATCCCAGATCGGAGGACAGATGTTCTGCTTCCACTGGTTGCTGATGTCATACTTCCACTTCAGATCACCGGTACTCGGGTCCAACCCGATAATCTCCTCGGCCATGAAGGTCACCAGATGATCCTTCCCGTCCAGTGGGATCACCATGGGCGTGGCATAGCTGTTCTTAAAATCATTCTTTTTCCAGACGACCTTCCCGGTCATCTGATCGAACGCGACGACGCTGGCCCCCTCCCCGCCGACCAACGCAATCACGGTATCCTTGTAGGCGATCGGACTGGAGGCATAGCCGTGCGGGAGGACGTTGCCGCCCAGTTCCTTCCACAGCTCATGCTTCCAATACACCTTGCCGTCTTTCTTGTTGAGGCAGTGCATCGCACCGGAGACGCCGATCGTATAGATCCGATCCCCCACAATCAGCGGCGTCGATCGCGGTCCCCGACCAAACTGGTCGACGTGTCCCTCGGCCGGGTTTGAATCGTACTTGTGTTCCCAGACCGTCTTGCCACTCTTGGCGTCGAGACACACGACTGATTCCTGCTCGTCCGGTCGGTACATCGTGTACAACCGGCCGTCGTCCACAAGAATCGATGAGTAACCCTCACCGAGATCGCGATCCCACAGACGGTCGGGGCCATCCTCGCCCCACTTGTCCGCAAGACCGCGTGCGTCCGCTTTGAAATCTTGATGGGGACCGCCCCACTGCGTCCACTGCGCCGAAGCCACATGACTCCACGAGGACAACACCAACAGCATGGCCACTACCCGAGTTTTCATCATCATCCTGCTCCTACCGATTAGGTATTCCGGCCCGCTGCTCTGGATCGACGTTCCGGATCGACGTTTGCCAGGGCACGTATCCACAGACGAACACCAAGCACGAGATCAGCCTAAGTCTAGTGCCACAATCCTCTTTTGGTTCCGGACATACAACTTCTTGCCGATGAGTGTCGGAACCGACCAGGAACGATCGTGAAAAAGTTGGAACTTCGACAATACCTCCAGCCGGTCGGGCTGCGGTCGGGCGATGGCCAACACGCCGTCCTCGTCGAGGATAATCAGCTTGCCGTCGGCATAAATCATCGTTGCCTTGGAGAAACCGCGCTGTCGCCACGCCACTTTTCCCGTCCTGGCATCTGAAGCACCAATGAAAGACGTGTTGCCTCCGGCGGAGCCGAAGATTCGATCGGCCACCCGGATCGCGTTTCCTTGTCCGACCTGCATTTTCCGAGATATCCAAAGCTCCTCGACGGTGGTCTTGCCCTCCTTGCGTCCGAGCTTGAGCATGCGCGATCCCGCGTCGCCGCTGGATGACACGTAGAGCGTGCCGTCATGGGCAAACACGGGCGTCGAGATGTTGGTTTTCCATTGGTTGACGTGCTCATGCGCCCACAACAGGTCGCCGTTTTCGGGATCAAGCCCGACGATCTTGTCTGATACCAACAAGGCAATCTGATCCTGCCCTCCGACGTGAACGATTACCGGTGATGAGTAGGTGTTTTCGAACGAGTGACGTTTCCAAATCACATCACCCGTCTTCGGAGAGAGCGCGGCGATGCCGTTATCCTTGCCGCCGAGCACCACCAGCAGCCTGTCTTGATATAGGATCGGGCTCGCAGAAGATCCGAAACGCGGTGCGGTCACACCCCATTCCGTCTCGGTATCTTTCGACCAAACCACCTGGCCGGTACGCTTGTCGAGGCAGTGGAGTTTGGCGGTGAAGCCGAGAGTATAGACGTACTCACCGGCGACGAGCGGCGTCGCATGAGGCCCCAACCCGAACCGATCTTCATAATGCGTGCCTACCGGGGCGCTGTACGCATACTCCCATTTTGTCTTACCGGTGGCCGCGTCGATCGCGATAACCACCTCGTCCCCTCCTGTTCGATAGGTCGTAAGGAGCGTGCCCGCATCGACCGCAATCGCGGAGTAGCCGTCACCCAGTTCACGTTTCCAAAGCATTGGCGGGCCGGCTTCCGACCACTTGTCGGCCAGCCTCCCCGAGGGGACCACAAAGTTGCCGTCCGGTCCGCCCCACTGGGGCCACTGCGCCTGAACCGGTGCCGCGGCGCAGCCAACCATGCCAGCCAGAGCCGACACCATCACTCCGATGGATATCTTCATGTGATCTTATCCTGTTCCGTTTTTGCCCGAACCACCCACGCAGCCATCACGCCGCGAAAGGCTATTTCCCCGAGAAACAATACAGCAGCCCGTCTTCCGTGCCAACCACCAAACACCCATCGGCCACGGCCGGTGAGGCGGAAATCGGCGCGCCAGCCTCATATCGCCAGCGCTCGCTACCGTTCGCCAGGTCGACCTCGTACAGGTTCCCGTCCGACGATCCCACAAACACACGATCGCCCACGATCACGGGCGACGAATCAATCCGTCCGCGTGTGCGTAGCGACCATCGCAGCTTGCCCGTTGCTCGATCGAGCGCGCGCAGCGTCTTATCGCGGCTGCCAAGCACGATGACTTTTTCCGAGATCGCGGCCGATGACATGTACGGAAACTCTCGGTCCAGGTCTTGGAACTCCCACACCCGCTTGTTCGCACGCCAGTCGTTCGCGACGACTCGACTGCCGTACGTGCCGAGATACACCATGGGGCCGTCTACCGCAGCCGCCACCCCCACGACAGAGCCGAGCGACACCGACGGGATCGCCTTCCCGCTCGCCGTGTCCACCACGTGCAGATGTTCATCACACCCGGCCGCGATCACACGCCCGTCGATGATCCCCGGCGTGCCGTGAACGCGCCCTTCCGTTTCATGCTTCCATATCAACTTGCCGTCTGACGCGGCGAGACAGTACAAACTGCCGTCATAGGAACCGAAGAAGATGCGGTCGCCCATCGGGTTGACCGACGAAATAATTTCACCGTTCGTCGTGAACTTCCACCGGCCCGATCCGGTCTTGGTGTCTACGGCGTGCATGATCCCGGCCGCATCGCCGAAAAACACGGTGCCGCGATACACCGTGGGGGAGGAGTGAATCGCGTCCTCCGTTTGGTATTTCCACAGCGGCTTGCCCGACGCCAGATCCACGGCGAACAACACGCCGTCCTCCGATCCCACGTATACCACGCCGTCGACGATCGCTGCCGACGACGTGATCGCCTCACCGCACTCTAACGTCCAACGAACGGCGATTTTCTTGGGCAAGCGGCTCTTGGCGACACCGGTCAGCGTCGAACCACCGCGAAACATCGGCCAATCTCTCGCCGTCGCGGCCAGCCCATCCGCCCCCACCGCAGGACCGGCGAAGGCACACAGGACGATCGCCAGTAATGCACGCGGGGCTCGACCGCGCCGCACGAAGCCAGTACCATTTCCAATCAGGCTGGCTCTCTTTCTTCCCCCCTTACTAAGGGGGGATAGAGGGGGGTTCTTCGAGTGAGAAAGAACCCCCAGCCCCTCCTTGCCAAGGAGGGGAGCATGAAGTCCAACGGCCTCAGTGGAAACGGCACTAGGACCGAGCTTAGTGTCAAGATGTTGATTCATCGGATCGTTCATACGAACCCGCTCGCCATCGCCCGCGTGAGCTACGTCGGTTTGTATTTCAGCGCCGTGGCCGCACCCACGGCGGCCAGCACGATGCCGACGTAAAAAAGCATGTGCGGTGCCCTGGTCGGCTTGTGATAGAACATCGACACGATCGTGTTGACGATCGGCGCGCCGGCAAACACGAGCGGCGCAACAATGATCGGACTTCCGCCACCCTTCATCGCAAACACAATACCCAGCGCGCCGATCGCACCGAGAATCCCGGCGACTGTCGAGAGCGTGATGCCCTTAGTGGTGAAGGTCATCGGCTCGGCCTTGGTCATCGCCAGATAAGCCACCACCACACCCGCCATCACGAAATAGGCCACGCCTACAAAAAGAAACGCCCGCAGGGGGCTGTTCTTCCCCAACGCCATCTGCCCGGTGTGCAGCGTGGGAACATACGCCCCCCAACACAACACCGTCAACGCCACATAAACCATCCAAACTTTCATCGAACACTCCTTCGCACAGCCAGCCGGATCACCGAATGTCCAAGATCACGAACAGGCCGACCCCGCCAGTTTTTTCCGAACGCCGTCCGGGATCGGGGCCGGCTCAAACCGACCCCGATGCATGACACAACAGACGACCGTCATCTTGCCAAACGCAATGCGTTTTCCATCACGGCGAAACGCCACTTCATACGTCACCGAGCGCGCACCGACAGAGGCCACGGTCAGGGCAAGCTCCAACACCTCTTCAAAGCGCGCCGGCTCGCCATACTCACAGCTCGTCGCCACGCGCGGCCAACTGACAGCCCCTTCGCCTTTTTCCATAATGACGGATTCACCGAGGGATCGCCAGAACTCGTGCTCCAACTCCTCCATGTAGCGGTAGTAGTTGGAAAAATGGAGGACACCGGCCAGGTCCGTCTCGGCAAACTGCACCCGGCGTGTGGAAGTGAACTCAACGCTCATACGACAGGGCTCCCACTATGAGACAAAGCTCCCACGGGTTTCGTCCCGCTACTCGGCGTAAAAAACTTATCCAACGTCTCACGCGACGGCGGCGCACTCATCAGCGACACAATCACCAACGCCAGAGATGACAGAATCACCATCGTGGCCACCGGCATCATATCCAGAAACAAATACTCTCGGTTGGCCCCGTAGCCGGATTCCCGGAACAGGTAGATCCAACTGGCCGCCGCCGTCAACACGCATGCGTATGCCCCGGCCTTCGAGGCGCGCCGCCAGTAGACCGACGCGAACACGAGCGGAAACAAACTCGCAAACCCGCTGAAACACCAGATCGCCATCTGAAACACGCTCTTGCTCCGCCATTTGACGGCGATGAAGTAGGTCAAGGCGACGATCAAGATCACGAAACCGCGTCCCAAAATCAATTTTTGTTTGTCGGTCAGCTTGTCATGCCCGACATAATGAGCCGCGATGTCATTCGTGAAAATGCTG
>JAJRSP010000115.1 GCA_024278775.1 Planctomycetota bacterium | reverse complement strand
CGATTATTCAACATAAGAGATCTGTCCACGGGGTGCGCCATGCCTACGCTTCGCTTAGGCATGGCGGCTCGAGTGATGTCGTCAGCTTGAGATCAAACATGCCAGCGCCTACGGCTTGGGCATGCCTCCCACCGCCGTGAACCCAAGGTGGGATGCCACCCGGAAACGTGAGACCCCAGACATGCTCAGACGAGGTTCAGTCCAAACTCTTGATTCATTTTCCGCCGCCCATCATCAGTGAAAACTTGCCAAAACCGCTGATCTGGCGCAAAATGATGCCCTGGGTGCGATTGCACAACAAGCAGTGGTTAGGCGGAATCATGGTATCATCGGCCAGGCGATCCAAACGGCTTCGCGAGTTAATCTCACAGGGTGTGGTGATGATGCCTGGGGCGTACAACGCGCTGTCCGCACGGATGATCGAGCGGTGCGGTTTTGACGCGATGTACCTCTCCGGGGCGGTGCTGGCCAACTCGGTCGGGGGCGTGCCCGATGTGGGGCTGATGACGCTGACGGAGGCTCGGGACCATGCCGGCCACACGGCTCGGGCTTGCTCGCTGCCGATTCTGATGGATGCGGATACGGGCTTTGGTGAGGGGCCGCTGAATGTGGCCCGTACAATCACCGAGCTTGAACACGCCGGGGTCTCCGCGGTGCATATCGAGGACCAGGTGTTTCCCAAACGATGCGGCCACCTGGACGGCAAACAGCTCATCTCGATCTCGGAAATGTGTGATAAAATTTCCGCGGCGGCCGAGGCGAAAGAATCAAAGGATTTCTTGCTTCTGGCCCGGACCGACGCGCGAAGTGTGGACGGGTACGACGCGGCCGTCGAGCGAGCACATGCGTACCTCAGGGCCGGAGCCGATGGTATTTTCCCGGAGGCGCTGCAGTGTGAAGAAGAGTTCTCTCGATTTGCCAAGGATGTGGAGACGATCTTGCTGGCGAACATGACGGAGTTCGGCAAGACGCCCTACCTGTCGGCCGACGAGTTCGCGGGGATGGGATACGACATTGTGATCTTCCCGGTGACGTTGCAGCGTTACGTGATGAAGGCGACCGAACGAGCGTTGAATACGATGAAGTCGGAGCGGTCTCAGAAATCGCTCGTGGATGACATGCAAACGCGGGCGGAGTTGTACGCGCTGCTCGACTATGACATGAAGGTACCCGAAAAGTAAACCGCTCGGCCGTGTTGGCGAAGTCGTCGACCGCGCGAGGCGGATGATGGATCAAAACAACCTGGAGAAACTGCGATGATGACTGAGGATTTTAGCCCGGGACTGGCCGGCGTGATCGCCGGAGAGACTGACATCTGCTGTGTGGATCAGGGGCAGTTGCTCTACCGAGGATACACCATTGCGGACCTCGCGGAGCACACAGTCTTTAGCGAGGTGGCGCATCTGTTGCTCTATGGTGAGCTACCCGACGAGTCGCAACTGGCCGCCCTGCGAGACACGTTGCACGGTTTCCACGGTCTGCCACAGCCGGTCATCGAGGCGATTCGGAGCATTCCCAAAGACGCACCAATGATGGACGTGCTGCGCACCGGCGTGTCGATCGCCGGTCATTTTGATCCGGTCAAGGGGACGGACATCGACGCCCAACGAACCCGCGCGGTCTGGCTGATGGCGGTGACTTCGGACGTGGTGGCCGCCCGGTATCGGCTGGTCAACGGGAAGGAGCCGCTGGCCCCGAAGGATGGTCTCTCCCACGCCGCCCAGATTTTGTACATGTGTCACGGTACGGAGCCGGATGAGACGTCGGCCCGCCTGCTCGATCTCACGCTCGTGCTCTATGCGGAGCACGATTTCAACGCCTCCACCTTTACGACACGTGTGATCGGCTCGACCACGTCGGACATGGTGTCGTCCGTCACCGGTGCGATCGGCGCACTGAAAGGCCCGCTCCACGGTGGCGCTAATGAAGCCGCGATGGAGCTGATGTGCCGGTTTAAGAATGCCGAGGAGGCCGGCGCGTGGGTGAAGGATGCCCTGGCTCGCAAGGAAAAGGTGATGGGCTTTGGCCACCGGGTCTATAAAAACGGTGACCACCGGGCCAAGATTCTTGAGCGAGAGATGCGCAAGCTCGCAGAGCAAAAGGGCCGACAAGACCTCGTCGCGATTTACGACGCGATCAAAGACCCGATCGTCAACAAGGAACGCCCGATCTATCCGAACGTGGACTACCCGTGCGGGCTAACCTATTACCTGATGGACCTCCCCCTTGATCTGTACACGCCGCTGTTCGTGTGCAGTCGTATCACCGGGTGGTGTGCCCATTACATCGAGCAGTCGCAGAACAACCGCATCTTCCGACCGCTCAGCAAGTACATCGGCGAATCGGTGAGGCCCGTACGGAAGCTGGCGGTGAAGTAGGCGCTACTCGTCCGCCGCATTATTGACAGGAACCTTGGTTCGTGAAATGCGCGCGACACCCTGAACACGATGCCATCGGCATATGCTCGGCTTGTGCTCGGGGTGTTTGCGTAGAGTGTGCCGTCGACTTGGACCGCGCGCTGGCCTGCAAAGATCGTTG
>JAJRSP010000114.1 GCA_024278775.1 Planctomycetota bacterium | reverse complement strand
CTGACACGCCGGTTTTTTCATGGGGGAAAGGGGGTTTTGTGCGCACGCCCACCCCTCCTGGGGCACAAGTCCGTCCCCGCGGCATCGAATCGTCGGTCAGAGATTGTCACAACCAAGCAATGAATAATGCGGGCTATGGATGATGCCCGTGGAGATTGCCCGTGCGGGTACTACCTAGAAAAAGCACGGGCAAGCGTCGCCCCGGATGCCTCTCCTGAATCGGTAACGCCTTGCCGCGATGCTTGCCCATACCACCCCACCATCAACTGGCGCGTGACGCTGGACCGGTCGGCGTTTCAGTCGGAGGCTCGCTTGTGGGGGCTATCCGTCTGGCCTACCATCCCCCCTTTGAGTTCTTGACATACTGCTAAGGCTGTTGATCTAGTGATGACTCAGGCGAACCAAGACGTGCCATCGGCATCCGGCGACAAGCGGCCGGAGAAACTCGGACGGTATCAGTTTACGGCGATTGAAAAGCGGTGGCAGGCCTATTGGGCCGAGCACCGGACTTTCAAGACGGCCAACCCCGGCGAACCGGGGGCGGATACGACCAAACCGAAGTATTACATTCTCGATATGTTTCCCTACCCGAGCGGGTCGGGGCTGCACGTGGGGCATCCGCTCGGTTACTGTGCGACGGACATCATCGCCCGGTACAAGCGCATGTGCGGCTTCAACGTGCTGCACCCGATGGGGTTTGATGCGTTCGGGCTTCCGGCCGAGCAATACGCCATCGAGCATAATGTTCACCCGGCCGACACCACCAACAAGAATCTCGACATGTATCGGCGGCAGCTTCGGATGTTCGGGTTCAGCTACGATTGGGACCGGGAGGTGGTCACCTGCGAGCCGAAGTATTATCGCTTCACGCAGTGGATTTTTCTGCAGATGTACCACAGTTGGTATGACGCGCAGTGCCGCTGGACCGGTCCGGACGGTGTGGCCGTGGAGGGTCGCGCGAGGCCGATATCAGAATTGGTGGCTGAGTTGGAGTCCGGCGCGTGGGGCGTGAACGCGGCGTTGGGGCTGGTTCGAGAGAAAGACGCGCCGGGGCGACGCGGTTGGTCGGAGCTGACCGACGTGGAGCAGCGGACCGTGCTCGATAAGCAGCGGCTGGCGTATCTCGATGAGGTGGCGGTGAACTGGTGCCCGGCGTTGGGGACGGTGCTGTCCAACGAGGAGGTGGATAACCAGGGGCTGAGCGATCGTGGTAGCCACCCCGTGTTTCGCCGGCCGCTGCGGCAGTGGATGTTGCGCATCACGAAATACGCGGATCGGTTGCTGTCCGATCTCGACGGGTTGGATTGGCCGGAGCCGATCAAGCTCATGCAGCGCAACTGGGTCGGGCGGAGTACCGGGGCCGAGGTGCTTTTTCCCCTGGCCGGCAAGTGGCGGATCGAGGGGGACCGGTGGGTACACGCGGAACGGGCCGAGTGGTCTACGGACAAGCCGGATTTTGAGACGATGCCGGACGCGATCCGGGTTTATACGACGCGTCCCGATACGCTTTTTGGGGCGTCGTATATGGTGCTGGCCCCGGAGCACGAGCTGGTCGAAACGATCACGACCGAGGCGCAGCGGGCGGCGGTGGATCAATATGTGGCCGCCGCGCGTCATCGATCGGATTTGGATCGAACATCCGACACGAAAGACAAGACGGGTGTGTTTACCGGGGCGTTTGCGATCAACCCGGTGACGGGTGAGCCGATTCCGATTTGGATCGCGGACTACGTGCTGATGGGGTATGGCACCGGTGCGATCATGGCCGTGCCGAGTGGTGATTCTCGTGATTATGAGTTTGCGACGAAGTTCCAACTGCCGATCCGCTGTGTCGTGAAGCCGTCGGCAGAGTGGATCGAGGCGCGGCTGGGGGCGATGGTGTCTTCGATGGATGCGCAGGTGGCGACGGGTTTTGATGAGGTGGCGGCCGCCTTCCCCGAGTTGGAGGATTCGATTGCGACATGTCGCGATCGCAGCGCCGGGCTGAGTCAAAAAACGCTCGACGTGTTGCGTGGTGGCGCGGGCGTGGAGAAGCTGATCGCGCATTACGTGCGGCATTGCGATACCTGGGGCGCGGCGTTTACCGAAAAGGGTGAGGCCGTTAATTCTCCTGCGGATGATGTGACGGTTTGTGTGGTCGGTACGGCGTGCGACCTGAATGGCGCGTCGACGGCCGAGGCGATGAAGCGAATCACGGCATGGCTTGCCAATCACGGTTTGGGTCGGTCGGCCGTCAACTACAAGCTGAGAGATTGGATTTTCAGCCGGCAAAAGTATTGGGGGGAGCCGTTCCCCGTGATGCACGGTGAGGATGGCTCTTCGCTGGCGCTGGGGGAAGATGAACTGCCGGTCGAGCTACCTCCGATGAAGGATTTCAAGCCGACGCCCTCGGCGGATGATGCCGACACGCTTCCCGAGCCGCCGCTGGGTCGGGCGAAGGCGTGGGTCCACGTGTCGCGCGATGGCAAGAACTATCGACGAGACCTGAACACGATGCCGCAGTGGGCGGGCTCCTGTTGGTATTATCTGCGGTTTCTTGATCCGCATAACGAAAACCGTTTTTGTGATGAGGCGGCCGAGAAGTATTGGATGCCGGTGGATTTGTACGTCGGCGGTGCGGAACATGCGGTGCTGCACCTGTTGTATGGCCGGTTCTGGCATAAGGTGTTGTTTGACCTGGGGCACGTAACGACGCGCGAGCCGTTTCAGAAGCTGTTCAACCAGGGGATGATTCAGGGGTTTGCGTTTAAGGATCAGCGCGGTGTACTGGTGCCGGGAGAGCGGGTGAAGGAAACCGCGCCGGATCATTTCGCGCTGGCAGAGTCGGGTGAGCCGGTGTCTCGTGTGATTGCGAAGATGAGCAAGTCGCTCAAGAACGTGGTGAACCCGGATGAGATTATCGCGGAGTATGGGGCGGATACGTTTCGGCTGTATGAGATGTACATGGGACCGCTCGATGCGTCGAAGCCGTGGAACACCCGTGATGTGCCGGGGCTTTTTAAGCTGTGTCAGCGTATCTGGCGACTTGTGGTGAACGAGATGACGGGCGAGCTTTCGCCGGCGCTGAGTGATGACGCGCCGGAGAAAAACGCGCTACGCATGTTGCACAAGACGATCCAGCGCGTGGGTGAAGACCTGGAGCAACTCAAGCTCAATACGGCCATCGCCGCGCTGTTTGATTTTGTCAATTATATGACGCCGCTGAAAAGTCGATCGCGGTCGGTGATCGAGCCGTTTGTGTTGCTGCTGGCACCGTTTGCGCCGCATCTGGCCGAGGAGCTGTGGCGGCGGCTCGGTCATGACACGACGCTGGCGTTTGAGCCGTGGCCGCAGTTTGACGAAGCGCTGACGCGGGACGACGAGGTGGAGATCGCGGTACAGGTGGCCGGCAAGGTAAAGGCGAGAATTACCGTTTCTGCGGATGCGGATGAAGAGGCACTGCAGGCGGCGGCGCTGGCGGATGAGCGCGTGAAGGCGGCGCTGACGGGTAAGACGGTGCGGAAGGTGATTGTGGTCAAGGGTCGTCTCGTGAACGTGGTGGCGAATTAGGGCAGACGTGGTGTCCGGCCACAAGGCACCCGGACTGTGGTGCCCCACCTGGTCACACGCGTGAACCATACCGTCCACCGGTTTGATCATTTATGTCGATAGAGATGGAAGCCAAGTTTCGCGTGGCGTCGCACGAGGCGGTACGGGATCGCCTGCGTGCGGCCGGGGCGGTGTGTGACGGATCGGTGACGGAGACGAACGTCATTCTCGACCGAAGCGATGGATCATTGCGTGAGGCCGGTTGCGGTCTGCGTGTTCGCGCCACGCAGCGGGCCGACGGCTCGACGGGGGCGGCCACGCTCACATTCAAGGGACCACGAAAACCGGGACCACTCAAGACGCGCGAGGAATGGGAGGTCACGGTAAGCGACGCGGCCACCGCTGAACAGATCATGGCGAGTTGTGGTTTTTTGTCGATCCTTTCTTATGAAAAGCGGCGAGAGAGTTGGCATCTGGGCGGGTGTCGCGTAGAGTTGGACGAGCCGGCTCAGTTGGGATTATTTGTGGAAGTGGAAGGTCCGAGCGAGGAAGCAATCGCGGATGTACAGTCGGCGATTGGGCTTGGTAGTGCCGAACACGTACACGAGTCGTATGTGCGGTTACTGCTTCGCTATTGTCGGGAACATGGCCTCGTGGAGCGGCAATTGAAGATGTGACGCTTGGACTGCCGGGTTTTTTCGACGATAGGTAAATGGTGGATCGGCTATACGGAGTGTGAGCCTTCATGGGAGACTACGGGATGAATCGACGGTTGATTGTGACGGTGGGTGCGTTAGGCGCGATGGTGTTGGGCATGGTGGTCTTGGCGGGTGTGTCAAATGCTGAAAATGGCACGGCACCGGGTGCGTTCAAGCCGGTGGCCAAGGTATCCAGCCTGATGCACGGGCAGGGGATGTTGTTCAAGCGAATCAAGAAAGCGATTGCCGTCGCCGAAACCCCACATCGACTCGGGGTGATCAAAAACTATTCGCAGGTGCTGGCCGAGCTTTCCAACGTCAACCAATACAACGAGACCAAGGCCGACTACCAGGCATGGGCACGAGAGCTTCGCGATGAGGCGCTCGCGCTGAGTGCCGAGGCCGGTAAGGCGGAAAACGCCAGCAACGCTAAGTTGAAGAAACTCTTTCGTGCGTTAAAAAGCACGTGCGGGGACTGTCACGACGTCTATCAAGACGAAGAAGACGAAGACCACGACCACTAATCTACTCTTCAGGGGACGCGTGGGCGGCTACAGTTATTCGTATGTTCGTCCCCCACCCTTCGCCTTGGGGCGAAGAATGGGGCACCCGCCGATTGTGTCATGGACTCCGTCGTTACGGGATCGGACGCCACAGGTACATGAACCGCGGCGTGGCTCCCTCGAACAAACCGCGCACGTCGACGTTGAGCAGGTTCACCGTGGGCGTGCCCCTGTGCGGTGCCGTGGCATAGTAATTGGGACGGTATCCGAGTGGGCGGTTGTAGGTGACGAGTCGCACCGGCCCCAGGTGGGCGCGCTGTTTGATGATCTCGATCGACTCGCGCATGTTGCTGATGCGATCAATCAGACCGAGGCGGAGAGCCTGTTTCGCGGAGTAGACGCGGCCGTCGGCCAGCTTGCGGATGGTGTCCTCGTTGAGGTTGGGTCTTCCGGCGTCGACGACGGCCACGAACCGGTCGAACATATCATCGACGATGGACTGAAACACGGCGTGTTCTGCCGGCCGCATTTGTCGAAAGGGTGAACCGGCATCCTTGAATGGGCCGGAGGTGATGGCGTTG
>JAJRSP010000113.1 GCA_024278775.1 Planctomycetota bacterium | reverse complement strand
CATCAACGGGTAGAGCTTTTCAGAGTACCAGAGCTTCGCGAAGTACAGTCCGATCGGCGCTGGTTTGAACGCCATCCCGCCGTTGGTTTTGGCAATCAGCCAGGAGACACCGCAAAGGATGGCCGCGAGCACTTCGTCCGCGAGCTGATCCTGCCGTGATCCCGCCACACTTTCTGCTTCACCAATAGGCTCCATGACAGCGGCCAACGCCTCCACAGCCAGCGCCGTTTCTTCGATTGATGATGGTGTAGACGCCGCGCCGCCCCATCCCCCATCTTCGCCTTGTGCGTTCAGCAACCACCGGATCGCGCGGTGTCTGGAGCGCTGCCACTGGGCGATTCGTGGGATACTGCTCCGAGCGTAGGACGTGCGGGTCTGCTCTCGGGATGCTGCGCGGACTCCCCCGACTTCGGGCAATGCGCCGATACACAACACACGCGACGTTCCGTATAGGGGGTTGTGTTGTTTGGGGGCTGATTGATTCCCGAACCAGAGCGGGATGAAAGAACCGTCGGTCCGCTGCGTCGCGAGGAGGTAGCGGACGGCCGCACGAGTGGCGCGAGCGATTCGCTTACGAAGTGTTGGCGACAGGTGTTCGTGCCATGCCGCAAAGGCTCGAAGTGCGTGCGCGGTGAGATCCGGACTGCTCTGGTCGAAGGGCAGCTTTCCCCAACCACGACAGAAGGTGGGAATGCCGCCGTCGCGGTTTTGCAGATGGATCAACCATTCGATGCCTCGGGCGGCCGCCTGCCGGAGATCATCGGGGGGGCGTTTTGAAGGATCATCGGCATCCCAGAGGTTGCGCAGCGCGAGAATCGCTCCAGCCGTGTCATCCGCGTCAGGGACGCCACCGGGGAGGTGGGTCCACGCCCAACCGCCGGGTGCCGCGTGGGTGTAGGGGTGTTCGATGCGGTATTGTTGCCGCAACAGCCACGACTTCGTGCGAGATCGGTCATCCTTGGAATAGCCGGTGGTGAGTTCGCTACCGGCGGCAAGGGCGTTGATCGAGAGTGTCGTCGCCCATAGGGCTAGATTGGTGTCGATGGGCCAGCTTCCGTCTTCGCGTACTGTGGATTCAAGGAAGGCTGCGGCGCGACGGGCCACGATGTGATCCCTCTGACCGATCGACACGAGCGACATCAATACGAAACTTGTGAGCGGTGCGGCCTCCAGGAAGCCGCCCGAATCGGGTTGGATGCGTTGCAGGACACGAAGCGTGACGCCTTTCGTCAAATCTCGCAGCAGTCGCGTGATTGGGTTTCGTGTCGGCCGGTGGTGGTGTCGAGCTTGACCGATGGCGATCAGCGCGGGGAGGGCGTAGCTCACAACGGAGAGCCGCAGCCAACGAAATAGTTGATGGGGACAGGCGGCCAACTCGAAGGGGAGTGCCTTGATGTGGCACCATGCCTCTTGACCTTTTCCGAAGCGGCCGGCGATCGCACACATGGTGAGTATCGGTACGGCGAAAGTTCGGTCTTTGCCGTATACACTTTCGATGGCGTCGGTCAGGTGCGGCGGTGTGAGTCCGCCGGCCGCGCGGCGAATCCATTCCTCGGCGCGGGCTTCGGCCGATCGAAGGGTATCGGGAATGTCCGTAGCCAAGTGGATTGCGGCCCAGCAGAGGACCGTGGTGCTGATGTTGCTCGGGCTGTCCGGGGTGTCGCCCCAGCCACCGTCGTCGTTCTGAGAGGTGGCGATCCATTCGAGTGCGTTCCGCACCATGTCCGCAAGATCGTGATGTTCATCCGGCGCGGCGCGGCGATATAGCTCTAGTGCGCAGGCGGCGGTAGCTGTGGAGAGTGCGCTGCTGGATAAGTGGCCAACCCAATGCCCGTCCGGCGTGCGACAGGCGAGGAGCTTTGCTCTTGCGGAGGCTAGAGCCGCATGGAATGTTTTGAGGTCGAGGGGCATGGGTTACAAGCTCAGGTGGCCGAGGGCCAGGAGGGCGTAGTAGGTGTATTCGCTGTCGACTTCGTCGTCGGCCCAGGTGGCGCAGAAGGCTTGTCCGGTCCATAGTGAGTCGATGAAATCCAGGCAGCGGTCTTTGATGTCGTCGATGGGGACGTGCATGCCGACGAGGGCGTGGAGCGCGGTCGCGGTCGAGAGGAGGTCGGGCATGGGGGCGAGCGGCATGGCCAGGAAACCGCCCTGGGCGTGGCACTGACGTTTGAGCCAATCCCCGGCCGGGGGCGGGACCGGCTCACCCAATTGTCGCTGGAGGGCGACGGCGGCGGCTGTTGTGGGGGTAGTACCGATGTTGATGGTCTGGTCGTTGGCGTATCCGCCATCTTCCGTGCGAAGCGCGTTAATCGATTCGAGTAGCCGCTTGGGCTGGGGCATGGTTTCGCCGAGGTCTTGATAGGCTCCGAACGCGAGGAAGCTGTGATACACCGTGCCGGTTTCTGCACTGGGGGAGACGTTGTAGCCGCCGTCCCGGGCACGGCATGCCTCGATACGATCGAGGATGGTCCGAGTCGTTTTTTCTGGTAGCGCGTTTCCCCCCAATGCGGCCCCGCATCTGGCCAAGCATGTCAGGTGGACGAAATCCAGATCTTGGCCGGTGCCAAAGGCTTTTAGGTAGCGCCGTATCGCTTGGGTGTCGGGTTGTTCACGGAAGGCGATTAGCCCCTCCGTGACGAACACCGTGTAGTAGAGGTCGCTATCACCGGCGCGATCTCTGGCACCGCCGTCTTCGTTGAATTGTCGGCGCAGGAATTCGACCACTCGATCGCCGGCGTCATGTAGCAGACTCGGTGCGAGCCGGGCTACCTGAAGCATTTCGAGCCTCAAAGTCACTGCAGTATCCTTCGATGAGGTTGTCGCCGAAGATTTTTCCGACGACGCGTCGCAACAACCCTTTCAGCGTGGGATTGGTAAGAAGCCGCAGCGATCGTATCGCTTGCTCGGTGTAGGCGTCCTTCAGTTCACATGCTTTCTCCGCGACGCCGCGTTCGATGATGATGCGGTTTACGTCTGCAGCGATGTCGGCGTAGTCATACTCACACCGCCAGAGGCCCGTCAACAGGTCTTTGTCGGGGCCGGGCTGGGCGCGTTTGTGGGCGATGGAGAGAATCACGGAAGGCCGCAAATCACGGAGGTCGTGCGAGTCACTCTCGCCGGAGAAATCTTCCAGGTCATCGCGAATCTGATAGGCGATCCCGAGTGATTCGCTGTACTCACGCAATACATCATGCGTTTCCGAGTCTGCGCCTCCGAAGTAGGCCCCGAGGCGTAGCGCAATCTCAAACGCGGGGGCTGTTTTTTGACGGAAGATACCGAGCACCTCCAACGAACTAAGAGGCTCGGGGTTTCGTGACCAGCATAATTCAGCCCCCTGTCCTCGGCTTAGTGTGAGGTGACCTTCGGCGGCAGCCCGGAGCATCGCCACTTTGACGGAGGCAGAAACAACCAATTCTCCGATCAGGCGATAGCCCTCCCCGAGAAGGAAATCGCCGACGTTGAGCGCGACCGGCATGCCATACTGCGCATGTAGGGACGGTTCACCGTAGCGCTGCTCGTCGTCGTCCTCGATGTCGTCGTGGATGAGTGATGCCTTGTGAAAGCATTCCACGGCCATCGCCAGTTTTTTGAGGTCGGGCGGCATCAAGGGGGGCTCGCCGGCTCGCGTTTTCTGAAGGGCCACATAGACGCAGGCGGCGAGGTAGGGTCGCCAGCGTTTGCCGGCTCGGGCCAGCCATTCGTGGGCGATGCGTTCGGTCTCATCGTTAGGCTGTCCCATGTGTTCTGCCAGCGACGGCGGCTCAAACCATGTCTGTACCTCGCCCTGTAAGGCGTTGAGGTCCAGGCGATAGGTGTGATCGTCGGAGGTGAGATGAATGACATCCCAGATCCAATCCATGTCGACGGTGGTGTTGACGCAGTCATCTTGCAACAGCGGGATGGCCACGCCGGGGACGGCCGTCGCCTCCAGGTGGGGGAAGCATTTTTCCAAGACATTCAGGCAGCTCACCCCCACGATGGCCTCGATCCGCCCGGTCTCGATCATGCTGCGGACGATCGCAGAGCCTTCGGCCACGAGAACGGCGTAACCTAGACGCTCTGCTTCGACGGTGAGGTCGTGCAACGAGCAGAGGCCACACTCCTTACAGAGCAAGCCGAACTCGTCGAACGGGGCCGGGCAGTGTTCCTCCAGACGTAGACACTTGGGCAGCAACAGCAGACGTCGGTCATAGGGGATTTTTGCGACGGCGTCTCGCCAGACGGCGTTGTTGACGAGGATGGCCACGTAGTCATCGTAGGTGTCAGCCACATCGGCGAGCTTGCGAACGGCCACGGTAAGCGAGCGCAGCTCCGTGATGTCGATCGGCGGTATGAGCGATAGGCTGTCTACATGCTCGGCGGCGATTTTTTTCAGACGATCTCGCACGGTGCGATTGTTGGGTATGTTGGACTGGGCCGGACGTACGATGGGCGTCGGCACGCGCGGAGGCAGCGTAAGCAACGGGAGGGTTTTTGACCTCACGCGGGAAGACTGCGCGTCACGGGATCGTGCGTCACACTGCGAGTCCACGCCCGCGAGTCCGTCGGTCTGTGTTACGTCGTTTGGTGTTATCATGAGCCTGAACCCCTTGCTGTCCGCCATGGTTTAGGTATAGGCCCCAAACCCGAAGAACCAATGCTTTTTCGCAAACCGGTAGAGCCACTGGTCTTCGGGAATCTCGTTTCCGGGGTTGTGCTGACTGTTGAGCGAGTACATGGTGTCGAGCTCGGTCATCATCTCTTTTCGATCCGTCGTGTCCTTCGCGCCGTGCCTCATCGCCAGCTCTTTTAGCAGGTCGGGGCGTTCCAGCACGATGCAGCCGCGCGTCGCCTTGGCGGCCGTCTCCCGAAAGTCTCTCAGGTAGGCCGATTCGGTCAAGGTTTTGTAGATGTCGCCGTGGTTGTCCCGGATGTTTTCGGTGGCCAGTTGTATGATCGGGCAGGGCTCGATGTCACCCCAGGGTCCGACGTGATGGCTGATACCCGTGGCGGCCGGGCAGAGGGCCCGGCCTTTGTCGTCCCAGTAGGCGTCGACGAACCCGATGGCCTTTCTCGATCGCATCTCCACGGCGAAACGCCGTACGGCCAGCACTTGATCCGGCCGCAGTGCGAGCTCCGGCGCGGCATCCGGGCCGACGGGTCGGTAGGTATGGTACCACATGTAATGCACGCCGCGTTTGATGAGCGCATCCACCCAGTCTTCGTTGACGAGGTCGTCGATGTTGGTCTGGCAGACACTCGTGGCGACTCCGGTGATGAGGCGGTTACGAACACAGGCGTCGATGCCGGATAATGTTTTGCTTAGCACGCCGAGTCGGCCGCGTCGCTGGTCGCTGACGAGTTCGGTGCCCTCGACGCTGATGAGCGGTGTGGCGTTACCGATGCGGCGCATTTCTGCGGCCACGCTATCTGTGATGAAGTGGCCGTTGGTGAAGATCTGAAAATAGCAGTCGGGATGGGCGGCGAGAATGCGAAGCAGATCCGGGTGCATGAACGGCTCGCCGCCGAGGATACCGAAGAAGCTGTTTCCGTGCCTTTTGGCGTTTTCGATGAGCGTGTTCATCTCATCGAAGGTGATGATCGCCTGGGGGGCGGCCACGTCAATCCAACAGCCCGTACAGCGGAGGTTGCAACTGTTGGTGATGGAGATGTAGAGAAACGGCGGGAAGGTGGTCCCGCGTTTGAGCCGCTTCTTAAAACGCTGCACGGAGCGCATGCCCTTGTAGCCGAAGTTGTACGCAAACTTCCAGAGTATGCGCGTGTCGGTGGTGCGCCAGATACGATAGCCGAGCGATGCAATCATTCTCCGCGGTCGCTGCCTTCCTATCCATCGCCGGCTACACCGCTTTGGCTTGCCGACTCGTACGATGCTTTTACCCGTCCCAAAGGACTGTTTTAATCTTGCTCCCCTCCTTAACTAGGAGGAGCAAGGGACGGTTCTTTCTCTTCCGAAGAACCCCCCTCAATCCCCCCTTGGTAAGGGGGGAAGAAACTAGCCAACCTTTTTGGAAACGGCACAATCCGGCCGTTTCAGATACACCGCGCTCCTAGATGCCCCACTCTTCTTGTGTGGGTACGGGGCGTTGGTCTTTCGCCGTTTGTGATCGAGCCCGGCGTTTTTCCGATTTCTCTCTGGCGCGGGCGGCACGCTCCTCTATATCTCCCACGCTCGGGAGACTCATCAGCACCTCATCCGGAATGTCCAGACTTCCTTGGAGTTTTTTCAGGCAACGGCGGCGTTCGATCAGGGCTCTCGATTCGTCCCGCTCCGTGGAGAAGCGTTTGCGCGCTTCTCGCTGGCGGTCTCGCAGCGCGGCGTAGATGTTGCCGCCGAGCAACGTGGAGACGTCTACCTTCATCGCCTCATGCTGGATGTCGGCCTCTCGAACGACGTCACCGTTGATCGGGCCTTTGGCGTACTTGGGAAAAAGAATGGCCACCTCCGGGCAAACGCGGGAACAAGCCGGACAGTCCGTCTTGCACTTGTCCTGATTCTGAACAGTAATCGAGTCGTTTGGATCAACCGCATAGACATCAAAGAGGCAGAAGCTCAGGCACTGCATGCAGTTTGTGCAGCGATCGAAGTCGATCACGGGAAACCAGGGCTTCCATCCACCCGGTGGCGAAGTGTTCTTGTGCGCCTCGACTTCGGCCACGATTCGTAACACTGCGTCGCAGTGTTTCCCTTGGATGTCGCGGAACGTGATAGACGCCCCCCCGTTACCTGCGCCTTCGGCTCGCACGGGTATCGGTTGCTTGTCGTCGAACCGTCCGAGTACGACCATGGGCGCGCGGTCAGGGCTCACTACATCGCCGTTTCCATTCGCGAGCGTCACGTTGTACCCGCCGTCGAGCAGGTCGCTTATCAAACCGAAGCGTTCATCGTCCGAGATGGATTCGCTGCCGGATCCTTCGTAGAGAACGACACGTAGGCGTGCGGCCGTAAGCCTGCTCATGGTGTGGGTGCCTCCACCGCCGGGCGGCCGTTCAGGAGCAGCGGAACAATGTCATCAGCATCCCGCTCGCGCATGTTAAAGACCTCGACACCCGCCTCGGGCAGGGGCGCGCCAGCCGCGTGGAACAACCACTTGACCGCGCGAGGGAAACAAGCCGCCATCTTCACGTGTCCGGCGTTGGCGATCTCCTTCAGGGCCGGGTCACGCCTGGCCGACATTTCGCAAAGGTCGGCTACAGAATCGAACGCCACACCGGACGCGCAAAGCCTGCGCAACACTTCTCGCTTTGTCTCCGGAGGGATCACCTTGGCATAGGTGCAGTTGCAATAGAGGATTCGCGGCTGTGGTATCATCTTTGTGTTATGGTCTCCATGCCTCCGCCTGTCGACGCAATACCGCTACCCAAAGCAACCGGGACACTAGCCGGTCTGCGCACGCGCGGCATCCGGCTTCGTGATCCGGTGCGTCGGTGTGGGTTTCCCGGGGCGAAAGTACTCCAGGTGTTCAACCTTCATCGACACTCCGGCGGTGCATGTATCGAGCGCGTCGATCGTTGCGGACTTCAGCCACTCCGGGTCGGCCTCCGCCCGAAGGTTCACGATCAACTCACCATGGTCTATGCGATCGAGCAAAGATTCACGCAAATCCGGTACTTCGTCGCAGCCCACGAGGCTGACGATGGATAGGTTACCGTTAGAACCTCCGGAGTCCAAGGTCATCTTGAGGTGCGCGATTTCGGACGCCTCGACAGCGAGCCGTCTTTTTAAATGATCCGCCAGCCGCAAGAGCCATTCGTTCCCATCAAACGGTTCGTCTGCCTGTAGATGCACGGTGGCGTTGAGCCAGCCCAGCCGCGCCTCCCCCTCTGCATAGACCGCATAGTCGATGGGCATGGTGGCCGCGTTGCGGCATTCGGCATCGGCGATTTTCCCGAACCATTCGTCCAAGCCCGTGCCGTCGCGCGCGGAGACGCACACGATCTCGCTATGCGGATACGATTCCTGGAGGGTGGCGCGGAGTGTCTCGCGAAGCGATTCGTCGATCACATCACACTTGTTGATGACGATGATCTCGGCCTCTTCCAGTTGTTTCTGGTAGACGTAAACTACCTTGTCCGAAAACGATCGGCTTGGAGAGAGGCCGAGGATTTTCGCGCAGCGATTCGGGTCCACCAGTACGCTGAGCGGTGCGATTGAGAAGCGATCACCGTAGATTCTGCGGAGCGGGTAACTCACGGTGGCGACCAGATCCGTGCAGCTTCCGACCGGCTCTGCGATGAACACTTCCGGGCGCGTTTCGGTCGTCAGATGATTGGCCGCGTCGACGAGAGAGTTGAACCGGCAGCACAGGCAACCACCGGCGATCTCGGCCACATGGAAACCTTGCGCGCGTAGCATGGTGGTGTCCACCAGCCCCACGCTCTGGTCGTTGGCGATCAAGCCCACACGAAGCCCACGGCCTTTCAGATAGTGGCCGAGGCGGGCCACGGCCGTTGTCTTGCCCGCGCCGAGGAAGCCGCCGATCATGATATATCGCGCCGTGGGCGTAGCGTTTGCACTCATAGGGTCTTTCCCATCATCTTGTCGATGGCGGTATCGAGAACCTCCGCGTACCCGGTGGCGTCAACGCAGTCATCCGGCGGAGCGCCCGCCACGGCATAGAGCCACCCCTTCCCATACGGGTCGGATTGCACGGACGCGATATCCTGATCGAGGTTTGGATTGGGGCCGGCAAAGAGACCGGGCAGCGGACAGAACAGATCGGTGACCGCCTTGAAGCCTTCCACCCACCCGACGGTATCCCCGGTGCGGACGGGGGTTTCGGGCTCGACCTCGAAATCCAGTTCCACGGGTTCGCCGAGAAGGCGTGTGGCGAATCTGGTAAAGCCGATATGCCACAGGCCGGGGGATGCTTCTTTAAGCCAGGCGTGACCGGCCGCGTAGAGACGGTCGGACGGCAACCGCGTCGAAAATCTGGATCGTTTGTATTGAAGATGTGCGCTCACCATAAACGGATATCCCTGCCCGGCACTGAGTGCCAGATAGATGGCACTCCCGGCGCCCGCCTCACGTCATAAAAACTTTCGCTCCGGCGCGACTCATCCCGGTCCGACCCTCGTCGGTAGGGTAATCGAGGTCTTCGTGGTTTTCAAGAGATGAGAAGGTGTGCGAGGAGATAACGGGTAAACCAGAACATGACGCGCCGCCGTTTGGACGGGCAGCCGGTAAGAAGTTGTCAGACGGATTATCTTTCGAGATGGGGCCGCCGAGCCGCATGCTATAGCTAGCGCGGCGCTGGAACACCGAGCCACGCACGAATTCTCGCAACCGCGCGGGCTGAAACCCACAGCTCAGGTCGTTGTAGGACTTATGACACGCGGTATCAGAACAAGTTCAGGTGGCGGCGTGTTCGGTCTTGGTTTGGCGCGTCCACGTTTCTACCATTTTTCGAAGCT
>JAJRSP010000112.1 GCA_024278775.1 Planctomycetota bacterium | reverse complement strand
GCTGCGAGTTGGTTCGTGTGGCCGTGCCCGAAAAACGTGACACCGAGGCCCTGCCGTCCATCCTCGAACAGTCGCCCGTGCCGATCATCGCAGACGTTCACTTTCACTTCGAGCGGGCGTTGGAAGCGGTACGCGCCGGCGTCCATAAGATCCGGCTGAACCCCGGCAACATCGCCGATCGAAAACAGGTGGACCGCGTAATCGCCGCGTGCCGGGAACGAAGCATCCCCATACGGGTCGGCGTGAATGAAGGCAGCGTCGTCGAGCGTAGAGACAAAACCCGGCGCGCCAAACAGCAGAGCGGATTAAGCGACGATTACCGGGGCGAGATGATCCGCCTGATGGTGGAAGCCGTCGAGCAGTACATGCGCATGTTTGACGAGAACGATTTTCACGATGTCGTCATCAGCGCCAAGAGCATCGACGCCACCATGGTCGTCGACGCCTACCGGGCCATCAGCGAACGGTGTGACCTGCCGTTGCACCTTGGCGTGACCCACGCCGGACCGCCGGAAACCGGCCGGATTCGCTCGGTGGCCGCACTAGGCTCGCTGCTGTCGATGGGCATCGGAGATACGATCCGGATATCCTACGCGGCTGATCCGATTTATGAGGTGGACGACGCGAAGGAGTTGCTCTGCTCGCTGGGCCTGCGGAACCGGGTGGAGCCGGAGCTGATCGCCTGCCCGACCTGCGGGCGCATCGAGATCGATCTGATTGCACTGACGGCCAAGATCCGTCAAAAGCTCGCCACGATCAAAACGCCGGTCAAGGTCGCCGTGATGGGCTGCGTCGTGAACGGTCCCGGTGAGGCGGAGGGTGCCGACGTGGCCATCTTCGCGGGAAACGGCAAGGGGATTGTCTACGTTCAGGGCGAACAGAAACGCACGGTCACAGAGGCCGACATGCTGGATGCCCTGTACGAGGAAACGCTGGCGTTCGCCAATCGCGTGGAGCGCGGTGAAGTCCAGTTAGGCCATGGTCGCGTCCACATCGCGCCGCCCGACCCGCTACCACGCACGGACGGCTCGGTGCCGCTGCCGGTCGTCCGCGAGTAACAAGTGAATCACCGTGACAGACTCATCCCCGCTCGAAACGCCAAAGGCTTTCGCTAACCCGAGTTAGGACGAACCCGCCGGTAAGGTGCCGCCCGGTAAGCTCGAATTGAAGGCAATCCGCCGCCTGTGACATCATGGTCAGTTTCCCCCGATCCGTGGCCCAAACGCGGCCCCGATTACCACTGACCGGGCCTTCGTAGTCGAGGTAGGCCATTCGATGATCGGCCATCCTCACGGCGTCGCGTGGCCAGGGCTCGGCGGACGCCGGATCGAGCCAGAGCTTCCACGTCAGCAGCGACCGATCCGATTCGAGCAGCAAATCCCAATGCTCGCGTCCGTAGTCGGTGTGATGTAGAATGGTGAAGCGTCTGGGCGTGGGGCTCATGGCGGATGTCGGATCACGGAGCACGCTTCCCGCTTTTCGGAGAGAAGATCATGCACGCAGTACGGACTCTTTCTCGCGGCCCGATCAGCCTCGTGCTGGTGGCGGCGGCACTCGCGCCCATCGTCGGGTGCGGCCAGAATTATTACTCGCTTCGCCGGCAGGGTCAAAGGGCGATGGCCGACAAGGCTTACGGACCCGCTCGGGTGTTTTTCCTCCAGGCGGAAGAAAAACGACCGCGTCGTGCCGAAAATCTACACGATCTGGGGGCCTGCAGTGTGATCCTCGCGCGTCAGCGGTTTCGTGAGGGTAATGAGGCGGCCGCCCGGCGCGAACTCGATAGCGCGATCAGTTATTACTCCCAGGCAATCGACGCCCACCCCGGGTTTTTTGCCGCCATCGAAGGTAAGAGCGTCGCGCTGAAACTCAAGGGGCAGTTTGATGAAGCGCTGAAGAACGCCGAGTGGGCCGCCGAGTTCACCGGGCCTTCCGCCCGCCAATTTACGTTTCTTGCCGAGAGCTTGGAAGAACGTGGTGACATCGACGGGGCTTTTCTGCGGTACCGACAGGCCGTCTCGGCGGAGCCTACGAGCTTCGATGCCCACCGCAACTTCGCGGCCTTTCTACTGAAACACGGTACCGAACAGGCGGCCGTCTTTCATCTTCAGAAGGCTTATCGAATCAACCCGCTCGATTCGTGGGTGACGGATGAACTGTCCAAGCGTGGTGCCATACCGGCGCTGGTCTCGCAACGACCACAACTGGAACACGCACCGAAAACACTGCCGACCCCGAGCCCGTAGTACCCTCATGTGTGGCATATGCGGAATCGCTCGGTTCACCGATCGACCCGTCGACCGTAACGCCGTCGCGCGCGCCTGCCGTGCGTTGCGCCATCGCGGACCGGATCATACGGGTGTTTATGAAAGCCCCGATCAGCGTGTGGCGTTTGGGGCTACCCGGTTAGCCGTGATCCACCCGGTGGCCGCCGCCCATCAGCCGATGCGCATTCATGACGGCCGCGTCACCCTTGTCTACAACGGAGAGGTCTACAATTTTCAAGAGCTGCGACGCGAGCTGATCGCGCTCGGATGCCAGTTCTCCACGCAAGGGGATACCGAAGTGGTGGCCCACGCCTGCGCCGAGTGGGGCGTTTCCGCGCTATCCAAGTTCAACGGCATGTTTGCCCTTGCGTTTTTCGACGAGCCATCTCAACGGGGGTTTTTGGCCAGGGACCGCTTCGGGATTAAGCCGTTGCTCTACACCGAAACGGATAGTGAAGTGCGGTTCGCTAGCGAGTTGACCGCGCTACGAAAACTGGGACCGCTCGATCAGACCGTGGATCAAACCGCACTGATCGAGCATCTCCAGTTCGGCTACATCACCCACCCGCGCACGATCTATCGTGCGGCAAGTCGGCTCGCACCGGGACATTACATCGCGTTTGACAAGGCCGGCCTTCAGGTTCCGCAGCGTTATTACCAGCTTCCCGAGCCGGCGAAAGCAGAGGGTCTGGATTATGCGGCCGCCCGCAGCACCGTCCGGCGCACCCTGGCCGATGCGGTGGTCCGTCGCCGCGTGAGCGATGTGCCGATCGGGGCGTATTTCTCCGGCGGGTTGGACTCTTCCATTATCGTGGCGCATCTGGCGCAGGCGTCCGGTCGGCCGATCCAAACCTTCTGCGTCGGGTATGAAGAGGCCGGGGCTTATGACGAATCGCCCTATGCGCGGATCGTGGCCAGGCGGTTCGGCACGGATCATCACGAGCTGATGCTGGGGGAGTCGGACGTGGTCGCGTCGCTGCCCGCCATCCTCGACCATCTTGGCGAGCCGGTGGGTGACAGTTCGATCGTACCCACAACGCTGATCTCTCGCATGGCCCGGCAGTTTGCCACGGTCGTGCTCAGTGGCGACGGCGGCGATGAACTCTTCGGCGGCTACTGGCGATACCTGGGGCACCGATCACTCGATGCCTATCGACGCCTGCCCCGTTTTCTCCGCTCGGGCATCATCGAGCCGGCGTTGTCACGATGGTCAATCTCGAAGTCGTCCCGGATCGGCAATCGCGCGCGGCAGTTTCGCAAGCTGCTCCGGACAAACTCGCCGAACGCGCTCGCAAGGCACATCGCCTGGTCACGCATCCTCAGCCCCGAGGCGGAGGTGATCTTTGCGGATGGTTCGACCGCTGCCGCAGGTGACGAGCGTTTTCTGAAAGTGGCGCGTTCGATCACGGCTGACACAAATGGCGGTGATCTGTCTCGGGTGTTGCGGCTTGATCTGCAACACCAACTGCCGGCTGACATGCTTCAGAAGGTGGACCTGGGCAGCATGTCGCAATCGTTGGAAGCCCGTGTGCCGTTTCTCGATCATCATGTGGTAGCGTTGGCCACGTCGCTACCCTCACGATTCAAGATTCACGCCGGCCTGCGAAAACGAATT
>JAJRSP010000111.1 GCA_024278775.1 Planctomycetota bacterium | reverse complement strand
CTCCATCCAAGCGCCCGGTCGGGGGAGGAACTTCAGCCACGCCGGGAAGGCGGTGAGTAACACGAACGGGCTGGACATGCCTACGCCGACGGCCGTGAAGATTAGAAACAACTCCGCCGACGAACTCTGAAACGCCACGCCGAGGGCCGGTCCGAGGAAAGGTGCGGTGCAAGGCGTGGCCAGTATCGTACCCAGCACGCCCTTCATAAAAGCGCCGAGGTAGCCTTCTTTTTCTTCGGCGGCGGCCAGCTTGGTGACCGTCGCGCCGGGCAGGGTGATGATGAAGACGCCGAGCAAGCTCAAACCAAACACAAACATCAGCGCGATCATTCCGATCACGAACCGTGGCGACTGGAACTGAAACCCCCACCCCAACTGTTCACCCGTGGCCTTGATCGCGATGATCGCCCCCGCAAGTGCCCAGAAGGATAGCAACATGCCGGCTGCAAAAGTCAGTCCGAGCCGAAAGACCCTAGCTCGTGATTCGCCGGCTTGCTGCACGAAACTCAGCACTTTGATCGAGATCACCGGGAGCACGCACGGCATGATGTTGAGAATAAGCCCGCCAAGGAAGGCCAATCCCAGCAACCCCAGAAACGAACTGGCGACGCCGTTAAAAACGTCATCCGGCGCAGGTGGCACAGATGGCGTTGTGGCCGCATCGGGCGTCGCGGAAGCCGCAGTTGTCGGCGAGCCGGTATCGGTCGGTGTAGCGGTATCCTGCGATCGTCCCGCGAGGTCGGTTTGTGCAATAATGCTCGTTGGGGGTGTGGCACCGGTCGAACCCTTGGTCATGGAGAACGCGACCGACTCCGGAGGGAAACAGCGGCCAAGGTCGTTGCAGGCTTGAAAAACGAACACGCCTCCGACGGGGTAGGGTCCGGAGGCCTCGCTATCGACTTCGCCCGGCACACGAACGTGGAAGGTACCGGCGTATTCGCTCAACGTACCAAACGCTTTGTCCTTGCGAATTCGCGGCTCGGGGAAGATGGCCGCCTCCCAGTAAACGTCGTCGATCTTTTTGAGGAACACGTCGCAGCCGAAGAGCGCCTTGTTCGTCGGCTTGTTCGACTGAATGTGAAAGCCCTTGCGAACCACCACTTTGACATCCAACTCGAAGGTCTTACCTGGTGCCATCGAACCCTTGCCCACCGTGGCCTTAACGGTCACATACTTGCTGGACGGCTTGGGGAGTTTGGCATGGGCGGTCTTGAATAGGTCAATGTGATCCGGCTTGCCGCCCGAGGCGCGAACCGGTAGCGTCACGGATACCGTCGTGTGCTCTCGGAGGCAGGTCTCGTCGCAGACCAGGTACTGGACCTTGGCAGAGAGTGTGACTTCCGTGTCCGACAGGGAGTCGGGTGTGTCGAAAGTCACCAGCAACACCGGCTCACCTTCGAGCACGTTCGTGGTGATGAATCCCCCGGCGTCAGATTGTCGCTTGGGAACCGGAAATTGGAGGTCACCCGCGCGGAATCCTTCGGGAAGCGTCCACGAGAGTCGCGGCGGCATGCCGCTGTCGCCGCTGTTGTGCCAGTAAATATGCCAGTGGTCTTTGATCTTGAACCGCAAACCAAGTTCCAACGGTTCACCCGGTGTGACGGCATCCACGGAAGCGACCAAGTCCACCTTCGCTTTGCGCCCCCCAGCCGGCGTCTTGCCGGTCCGCGTGGATCCCAACTGGGCGAATAGCGTCGCCGGAAGGAGCATGGCCAAACTGGCAGCGAAAAGGACGGGAAAACGGGTTCGTTGGGTCATGTAGGTTCTCTGGTTATCAAAACGATCCAGTCGGTTACCCGGGCGGTCAACGCTCCATGGTACATCCAGCACCGCCGGAACCGCTAAGTCTAGCGATTATATCTTCGTCGGGCAGCAGCTACGACGCTGGTTTGTAAAAAGGTGAGTGAAGTTTGTATGCATCCACATTTCGGGGTGGTTCCGGGCAAGACAGAGCGGCAATCGAAAGCTCGAAGCTCGAAGCTCGATGCGGGGTCCGGTAAACCTTGACACGGTGGTTGTTAAGAATATACTCCGTGTGCGTGCTGGTGCGCGCGAGGTTTGTTTACCGGTACTGGATTTTCGGTTTCCGGGCTGAATTGTTTGCGGATTTAGACATTCGGCGAATGCAAGGAGAGCTCATGGCGGTGGATGCCGCTTAGGCGAGCGAGGGCGGGTTGGAAGCGATTGCTGTGCCGCTTGAGCGGCATGGATGTATGCATCAGGCGGCGTGTGGGTGATTCCACGCGCCACTGTTTGGACTTTGTAGACAACAGAATAGCGGTGAGCTTCGCGTCTTCGGGATGGTCGAAACGACGTGCGGGTTTGGCGTGCCGTCGGTGGTGACAGGCTCCATTCGAGCGCCCATCGGGTATCGCGGGTCTCGTTTCTCGAAAGAGGCGATAGGTTTTTCGAAGAGCGTTGGTTTTTCGAAGAGCGGCTCGGCCAGGGTTTGAGAGAGCGTGCAATGGGTAAGAACGAGATCGCGGCGGCTCCGATTTAGACGTTGTTGATTGTTTTTAGCACGATGTGCATGCGAACTACCTGCCCGATCATCTTGGCGACGTGAGTCGCGTGGATGGCCGCCGGCGCTCCCTGTTGACGACTGTCCGGTCTCGCCTACTACATTTTGCTTTCCTGATCGTCGGACGCGGTGTCGCCCGGCGAGGTTTGCTTCGTTCGATCCGCACCGCCCGGTTCAACCGTGCTGTCCTCATTATTAGCGGATCGATCCGATGATAGAAAACACATTCGTACTGCCTCTGCTGTCGCAGTTTTTTTCCGGCGTGTCGGTGGCGGGTCTTCTTGTTGCCGGTGCCGTGGGTGCTGTGGTAGCGCTGCTGGCCGGTTTCCTATTGACTAATTGGGTCGGACGAAAACGCCTGGTTGCAGCCCGGGAAGAGGCGGAGCGTATCGTTCACGATGCGCGTGTTGAGGCTGACGTCACTCGTAAGGCCGGTGAGGTCGACGCGAAGGCCGAGTTCATCAAAGGGCAGGAAAAGCTCCGCGAAGAAGGCAACCAGATGCGGGCGGAGCTCAAGCAGAGCGAAAAGCGCCTCGCCAAGCGAGAGGATAACCTGGAGGGCAAGCTCGACACGCTGGTGACCAAAGAGCGTAACTTGGAGCAATCGCAAGCCAGGCTGGACAAGAGAAACGAAGCTCTCGACAAGAAGGAAGTGGAAGTCGAATCCCTATTAACGCAACGTCGTCAGGAGCTTCTCAAGATCAGTGGTCTGTCGAGTGATGATGCACGCAGAACCGTGCTCCAGGATGTCAAACAAGAAATGGATCATGAGTGCGCGGAGCTCATCGATAAAACATTGTCCGCTGCGAAGGACGAAGCCACGATTAAATCACGTGAGATCACGTTGACGGCCATTCAGCGTTATGCCGGAGAACATACGTGCGAGGCGTCGGTGTCCACCGTGGATATTCCGTCCGATGAAATGAAAGGTCGTGTCATCGGGCGAGAGGGACGTAACATCCGTGCGTTTGAGCGCGTCACCGGCGTCGACGTAATCGTGGACGACACGCCGGGCGTGGTGGTCGTTAGTGCTTTTGACCCCGTGCGTCGTGAGGTGGCTCGTCGATCGTTGGAACGGCTGATTTCCGATGGGCGTATTCACCCCGGTCGCATCGAAGAACTCGTGGAGCAGGTCCGCAAGGAGCTTCAAGAGGAACTGATGGAGACGGGCAAGAAAGCGTCCATCGAAGCCAACGTGGGTGGGCTGCACCGCAAGCAGTTGGATCTTCTCGGGCGGCTCAAGTTTCGGACGAGTTACGGCCAGAATGTGCTGCGTCACAGTATCGAAGTCGGGTTTCTGTGTCAGGCCATTGCAGACGAACTCGGGCTTGACGGTCGCCTCGCCAGACGATGTGGTCTTCTGCACGATATCGGAAAAGCTGTAGACCACGAGGTCGAAGGAAGCCATCCGAAAATCGGTGCCGATTTCTGCAAGAAGTTCAACGAGCGCTCGGAGGTGCTCAACGCGATCGAGGGTCACCACGGCGACATTCCTTCCACCAGTCCCTATACCCCCATCGTAATGGCCGCCGACGCCATCAGCGCCGCACGTCCCGGCGGTCGTCGGGAATCACTGGAGCGTTACATTCAGCGACTTCAGCAGTTGGAAGACATCGCCAAGGTGCAACACGGTGTGAAGGAAGCCTTTGCGATACAGGCCGGTCGTGAGATTCGCGTGATTGTGGATGCCAAGAAGGTTGATGACGCCACGGCCTCCAAGATTTCTCATGACGTCGCCAAGGACATCGAGGAGCAGATGACCTATCCGGGTGAGATTCGTGTGACGGTGCTGCGCGAGGTTCGTGCGGTCGCACACGCTCGTTAGTCCCACCCAACGGTGTCATGTTGGCCGACGCGACGCCGCCGCACCAGCGGTCGAGTTGAATTCCAGGCCGCGGGATCGATCATGGAACTTAAGATTCTTTGTGTGGGTGATGTCGTCGGCACACCGGGCAGACGGGTGTTGCAAGAGGGGCTGGAGGAGATCGTACCGGCTCACGGTGTCGATTGCGTGATCGTCAATGCCGAAAACGCCGCTTCCGGATCCGGCCTGACCGCATCGCTCTACAAGAAAATCGTGGCGAGCGGTGCCCACTTGCTGACGCTCGGTGACCACGTCTACCGTCGACGCGATATCATTCCCGTACTCGAGACCGAGGACAACATATGCCGCCCGGCCAATCTGCCGATTATGGCACCCGGAAAGAGTTTCGCGGTCTATGAAACGGCCTCCGGGGCACGGGTAGCCGTGCTTTCCGTACTCGGGCGTATGCACATGAAGCCGATGGGCGACTGTCCGTTTACGGCCGTCGAGCGAACGCTTGCCAGGATCCCAACCGACGTAAAAATAGTCGTCGTGGAGATTCACGCCGAGGTCACGAGCGAAAAGGTGGCGATGGGATGGCGCTTAGACGGGAAGGTGAGCGTCGTGTTCGGCACACACACGCACATCCCCACGGCTGATGAGCGCGTGTTGCCGCAAGGTACGGCTTATATTTCCGACCTGGGCATGACCGGTCCTTATGACTCCGTGCTTGGCCGCGACAAACACCGCGTGATCAGTGCGATGGTCAGCGGTGTGCCGTGTTCGTTTGACGTGGCCGAGGACGACGCGCGCATGTGTGGTATTCTTGTCTCGGTCGATTCGGTCACCGGTCGGGCCACGCACGTGGAACGTATCTGTTATAAGCCAAGGTGAGGCGGACGACATGAGCCATACGACTCCTTCCGATTCTTTGTCGCTGCTACTTCGTGGGGCCGATCAAACCTATTCACCCAAAGAGTTGGCCGATCGTATCGCGTCCGGAAAGCGTCTGCGCGTGAAACTGGGCATGGACCCTACCGCGCCGGACCTGACGCTCGGTCACACTGTCGTACTCGGAAAGCTCCGGCAGTTTCAAGATGCCGGTCACCAAGCGGTGCTCATCATTGGCGATTATACGGCCATGATCGGCGATCCGACCGGGCGATCCAAGGCACGACCGGTGCTGACGAAGTCGCAGGTCGAGGCCAATGCGCAGACCTACCTCGAACAGGCGGGTACGGTGCTTGATCTCTCTCCGGACAAGCTCGAAGTACGACACAACAGCGAGTGGCTCACGCCGATGACGTTTTCCGACGTGATTCGTCTGATGAGTCAGATGACCGTCGCCCGCATGCTGGAACGGGATACCTTTGCCAAGCGGCAGTCCGAAGGAAAAGAGATTTACCTGCACGAACTGCTCTACCCGCTGATGCAGGCGCATGACAGCGTGGCCGTGGAGGCGGATGTCGAACTCGGCGGCACGGACCAGACGTTCAACAACCTCTGCGGCCGGGACTTGCAGAGACACGCCGGGCAGCCGCCGCAGATTGTGATGGTGATGCCGCTCCTGGTAGGGACCGACGGCGTCGAAAAAATGAGCAAATCGCTCGGAAACTACATCGCCGTCACCGATAGTCCGAGCGAGATGTTCGGAAAAGTCATGCGCATCCCGGATGAACTGATGCGTAGCTATTTTGAGTTGCTGACGCGAACACCGGAAGAGGAGATCGCCGCGCTGACCGATCCGGCACGGCACAATCCGCGCGACGCCAAGGAGTTGCTGGCCAAGCGGATCATCGCCCAATACCACTCGACCGGTGCCGCCGACGCAGCCGCGGAAGAGTTTCGTCGCGTGCATGGTGGCGGTGGCGGTCTGCCGGATGATATACCCGAGGTGTCCGTGGACCCGGCTGTGGTTCAAGGCGGCCAGGTGTCACCGGTGGATCTGCTGGTGTCATGCCTCGCTGAGAAGTCTCGCGGCTCGGCTCGACGGCTCATTAAGGAAGGCGGCGCACGGCTCAACGGTACGGTCATCGCGGATGAATCGCCCGTGGCGATCAAGACCGGTGATGTGTTGCAACGGGGCAAGCGGAAATTCGTTCGTCTGATCGTGTCGTAGGGGTGGCGGGGGATAGACAAGGTGAAACTGCCGCCGGTTCACGATCCATACCGATATGCCGGGTTGTATGTGTACGATTTCGGGGATCACGTCTCGGTCGGTTATACGGCCAATGAGGTGCGTATGCTCCGCGCATTGCCGGAGTATCGCGGCGGTACGGCGTATGAGATTTATCGTGTCGATGAGCATGGGGCGTTCGAGCTACGCGGTTCGACCGAAGACCGGCTCGGCACGATCGAGGCGATCTGTTTTCTACGGGAGAGCAGTGCCGAGGCCCGGCGTGACTATGAGGCGCTTTGTGCGACCGCACATCGGCACCCGATCGGAGCCTGCGTTGAACTTGTGCTGGCCAAGGCGTATGAGTTTGCGCCGTCAGATGTGACGGTGTTGATCTATGCGATCTCCTCGTCTCAGGTCGTGTCGACCTGGCTGCATACAAACACGACCGATTTCGGAGATGCCGTCGAGGGAGGGACGGACGCCCACTGCAAATTCATGGGGTCTTCCGGGATGCGAATTACCACGTGTCAGCTCGCGGCACAGATGGACTATGCGGATCGCTCGCTCGACGTAGTAAAGGCGCACGTGGATCGCGCGACGCAACGGTAACACCGTGGCCCATGACGACGGTGCGGCTCAGCGTTTGCGAACGTGTTCAATAGCGACCACAATCCACCCATGAACCCCTCGCGATCACTTCCCGTGCTCATGCCCAAGGTGTCCGGGCAACGCTGGTCATGCCATAGCTGCGGAGACTGTTGCCGCAGTTTGGTCGGAAGCATCAGCGAATCGGAACGAACCACCATCGATGAGCAGGGCTGGGCGGACAAGCTCGGCGTCGCCCCGTATGTCCGCGTGGGGCGAGGCTGGGCGCTGAACAAACGCGACGATGGAACCTGCGTGTTTCTCGAAGACAACCGTTGCATGATTCATCGCGACTTTGGAGAATCACAAAAGCCGCTGGCATGTCGCATCTTTCCTTTTTCCGTGCGTGAGGCGGATCACGGCTGGCAAGCTTCGCTCCGGTTTGACTGCCCAAGCGTGATCGACTCTAAGGGCGAGCCGATTCTTCAGCATCGTCATAGTGTGTCGGCGCCGGCCAATCTGCTGCCGCGGCGCAGTCTTGCCAAGCACGAGGCTGATTTGTCGCGCGGCGTGCCGGCCTCGCCGGATGAGATTGACGCGGTGATCGGGCGTGTATCGAGATCGTTGGCGGCCGAAGAGGCTCCGCTGGTTGTTCGTCTGATAGACGTAGCGCGTGCGACGACCACCTTGCACGAGGCGCGTTACGAAAAGGTACGCGGACCGCGTTTTGCGGAGCTGCTCGATCTTCTGCTTGGTGCGGCGGGTCAGTCCCCCAGCGGCACGCCGGATCGCCCCACCCCACGGCAGGGCGGTTTTCTTCGACAATTGGCGTTTGCGCATGCAGAGCACCTCACGCTTCAACAGCGACGGTCGCTTTTCGCTCGTGCCGCCCGTCGGTGGGGGCAGTTGCGCAGTGCGAAAAAGTTTTTGCGTGGGCGTGGTGTCGTGCCACACCTGCCGGAGTTTTCCTGCGGACCGACGTTTGATGAGGTGGAGGCGGTTTGTCCGGCCAGCGCAGACCATGAGCGAATCGAAGACCTGCTGCGTCGTTATCTGCTCGCCAGACTTCAGGGACGGAGCGTGTTCGGACGGGGGTACTACGGCTGGCCGATGTTTGTGGGGATCACGGCGTTGTGGCTCTCGGTGGCCGTGGTCGGTTGGCTTGCGCGGTATCGTGCGGCCGGTGAGCGTCGGGCACGGCTGACGTTTGAGGATGTCGGCCGTGTGCTCGGCGTCGTGGATCGCGCGGCGTCTCGCCTGCCGGCATTGGGTACGGTGGCCGAGCGTGCCCGAGTGAGGTATTTGCTGCAAAACGACGGCGTGGCTCGTCTCGTGGCAGCGAATCGGCTGGTGGACGACGAGAATGGATGATTCCCACTTTTCAGAGCTTAGCGCGGCCTCCGCCGCCCGCATGATCGATCACACCTTGCTCGCCCCGGAGGCGGGCGTCGATGATGTTCGGCGGCTCTGCGCAGAGGCACTCCGCTGTGGATTCTTCGCGGTTTGTGTGAATCCCTGGCTTGTTCCGGCGGCTGTCGAGGCCCTATCGCCATCGTCGTGGTGCCGCGAATCCGGGGGCGAGGCACCAGGTCAAGATCATCCGGTCGTGGCATCGGTGGTGGGGTTTCCGCTGGGTGCCAACACGACCGAGGTGAAGGCCGCCGAAGCGGCTCGGGCGATCGAGGACGGTGCCCGTGAGATCGACATGGTGGTTTCGCTGGGGGCACTGTGTTCGGGGGATCGCATCGCCGTCCGGAAAGAGATTGAGGCCGTAAGCGGCGTGGTCCACCAGATGCCAGGTGCTCTGCTGAAGGTGATTCTGGAGACGGCCGCCCTAACGGAGGAGCAAATGATCTTGGGCTGCCGTTGTGCGGCCGAGGGAGAAGCTGATTTTGTGAAGACCTCGACCGGATTTCATCCCGCTGGCGGGGCCACGGTCGAGCATGTACGATTATTGCACCGTCACGCGTCGCCTATTCGCGTCAAGGCTTCGGGTGGCATTCGAACGGTGGAGGCATTTTCAGCTATGGTTGCGGCCGGAGCGTGTCGGATTGGCACCTCATCGGGCGTAGCCCTTGTCGAGACTCTTCAACAACGAGGAGGGTCTCCGCCGCGTTGACGGTCTGTGGATGATCTTCGAGGCCTTGTCAAGGAGTGCGTGTCATGAAGCATGTCGAAGAGGAACAGCACAGCACATGTGGTGAGTGCGGTGCGACGATCTACAAAGAGCATCTTGATCAGGGTATCGCGCGATATGCCGATGGCAAGCTGCTGTGTCCACCCTGCCTCGTCGACTTCGAGAGGGCAGAGGAATCGGCAGCGGCTTCGGGGACGGGTGCGTTGGCACCGATCGAGTTCGACGACGGCGGAGAGGAAGATACCCAGGTCGACATGACCTCCTCCCGCATCCAGTCTTCGTCCGCCATGCTCGGGGGTGCCCATGGCTGGGATGATTCGAAATACAAGCGTCCGCTGGACACCCGGGCGATTTCGGCCACACGATGCCGAACGTTTCATTCCAAGTTGACTGCCTCGGCGCTGGACTACATGAGCGAGTTGATTAACGACTGGCTTGACGAGAACGAAAACATCACGATTAAGTTTTCGAACTCGACCATCGGCATGTTCGAAGGAAAGCACGCCGAGCCGCACGTGGTGCTGACATTGTTCTATTAACCAGCCGTGGCGTGGGGGTTTTCCGAACGATCACGCCACAACTCGACCAATGTTTTGTGGACGCTGAGTTCGAGCTGTGCGTCGTGCAGCCTTTGGACCCAAGACCATGCGGACCCGCAGGAAGCGTGCTCGCTGCGAGAGAGTTCTTGGGCAATGCGCAACAACTCCGCGGTGGATATTGAATCGGGTGGTCGTGATAGGGTGAACGCTTGTTCGGCGTCAGCCTCTACCCGGTGCAGGATGCCGTCTTTCGCCAACGCCTCCAACATCAGCTCTATAGCCCGCTCGGGAAGCTGGGTCTCCTCGACGACCGCATCTCTCGACGTGGCCAATCCACGTGCGAAACGGTCAGCCACGACCTGGGCGACGGGCACAATGCTAGCGGGATCTGTGAGCGGCGGCAGATCCGGACGGTGCGGCATCGTACCGTCAAGACGGTTTCCCACAAATTGGAGCAGCGAGGTCAGCTCCAGTCCGTACAACACGATGAGCCATAGAATGTAGATCCAAAACATGAATAGCGGGATCAGACCGAGCGTACCGTAGAGCAAAGTGAAAACGGAGCCTTCCCTGTGGAAAGACCAGCCGACATAGGTATTAAAACCATGCGTGGCGATGGTCCAAAACACCGCGGCGACCAGCGAACCCGCAATCGCCGCTCCGAGTTTCACCTGAGTGTGGGGTAGGAGTTCGTAGAGCGCCAGAAGAAATAGCCATGTGGCGGCGAACGCGACCACGACCCCCGCGACGTCGGCCAACGAGCCACCCACATCGGCCGTTTTGACCCATCGGACAAGGCGACTCTGGAAAACGAAACTGAAGTAGAGCAACGCCGGACCGATGGTGGCCGTCATCCAATACAACGGCACACGGCGATGTAGCGACCGGTGCTGTTGTGCCTGGCAAATGGTATTGAAGCATCGTTCGATGGTCGTAAGCAGCCCCATCGCCGCCCAAGCCAAGACAAGCGCGCCAACCACGCCGATGGTCCTTGCGCTAAGGTTGGTGTTGATGTGGTGGATCGCATTGCGCGCCCACTCGCCCAGCGTGATCCCTTCTTGTGGGCTGGCCACATCTGTCAGGTGAGCCGCCGAGAGCATCCGATCGGTGAAGTCGCTCACGAGCGAGGCACCGCCATACGCACGAAAGAGCAGCGTGGCGATGACAAAAACAGGAATCAACCCGAAGATGGTTCGAAACGCGAGCGCGGCCGCCATCTGCGTGGCCCGATGGTCGCGCAACTGCCGCGCGCCGTGGCGGCAGAGTTCCAGGAAATATCTCACGGCGAATTGCCACCGGGTCAACTCGGCTGTCGGCGTGGTGAGCAACCGTTTGAGCCACGGGGGAACGATGCGTATGTGCTTCATCGTGTTCGTTTCCTATGGTCGTGTGTGCTGCCGAATCCGTCAGGCCGGGAGCCTCTGCAGCTCATGCTGCACGAGTTCGATCAGCGGTCCTACCGTCTTTTCTGAAAAATCGAACGTCGCCCCCGCCGTGGCAAACAGCTCCGGTAGAGGACGGCTGCCGCCGAGCGCCAGAGCCGCTCGGTACTGCTTGGTGGCCTTTACGCGATCACTCATGGCGTTGCGCCACACCTGGAGTGCGCCGAGTTTGGCGATGCCGTATTCGATGTAGTAAAAGGGCACTTCGAACAGGTGTAGCTGTCGTTGCCAGGCGAACGCGAGCGCGTCTTCGTAGCCGCTGTAGTCGACGATCCCTCCGAAGCGTTTGCGCAATTGCAACCAGTACGCCCGGCGTTCGTCCCGTGAATGACCCGGTGTGGTGTAGAGAAAATGTTGAAAGGCGTCGATCGTCGCCACCCACGGGAACAGGGCAACGATCCCTTCGAGTTGAGAACGCCTGGCCCGGTCCAGTTGATCCCCGGTGTAAAACTCATCCAGCGAATCCATCGAGAGCAATTCCATACCAAATGAGGCCACCTCGGCAAACTCGATCGGGCTGCTGCGGTAGGGAAGCAGGTCATCATGACGCGCAGCGTAGCAATGGAACGCGTGGCCACCCTCGTGTATGAGTGTGCGTACATCTCGCTGGACACCGACCGCGTTCATGAAGATAAACGGATGGCGACCCTCGTCATAGGTGGCTTGATAACCACCGGGGGCTTTCCCCTTGCGGCTGTCCAGATCGAGATAGCCGGCCTTGCGCATCTCGTCGAATTGATCTCCGAGCTCAGGATCCACACGGTGAAACACGCGCGATCCGCCGTCGCACAGCTCGTTGCTGCCGGTGAACGGACGAAGTGGTTCCCGGCCGAACACATCCACCGACGTGTCCCAGGGACGCAACGCGCTGAGTCCGAGGTTTTCCATACGCTCCCGTTGCATGGCCCGAAACACCGGCACAGCCCGATGCGCCACGGCATCGTGAAACGCGAGACAATCCTCCGGGGTGTAGTCAAACCGCTGTTTGGACTTGAACGCGTAGTCGCGGTAGTCGCGGCAGTCGGCGTGGGCGGCGATGCGTCCACGAAGCTCGATCATCTGATCGAAAATATCTTCCAGTGCTTCGGCGTCTTCCAACCGCCGCGTCGTTTCCACCTCCCAGGCCCGTTGGCGAAGGTCACGATCGGTACGCTCCGCATACATGGCAAGCTGTTGGAGCGTTTGTTCCTTGCCATCGAAGTTGACCATTTGCGCACCGGTGATTTCCTGAAACTGCTGCGATAGTTTGGCTTCCTCCGTTTGGAGTGCGACGTTCTCCTCGCGAAACAGTGCCACACTTGCGCGGATGCTGCGGTCGAGCACGTGGTACCGGCTGGGATCCAGTTTGGTATCCGCTGCGGCTTCGAGGTACTTCACGTTGAGTTCGTGACAGCGCGGTTTGCACTTCGGATCGATGTTCTCGATAAAGTCAAGAAAAGCAGCCTTGCGCTGTTCGTCATCCGTCTGACAGGTCATCTTGACGTGACGGTCCGTGCCCACTTCGTCGACGGCGGCGATCAGTTCACTGTAATCGACCAACCACCGCTCGAGTGCGTCGGTATCGCCGATCACGCGATCGCGCAGATCATCAAAATAGGGCTCGATCACGTCCCAGTCGTCCAGCGCAGCATCTTGGTCAAGGAAACGGCGGGGGAACTCACTACTCGGCATCGACTCATTCTCCGTTTACGTGTCACAAGACGACGCGTTGCACCACGGCGTGTCGACGTTCGTCTTCGGTGGCAGCAGGATCATATCTCTATCGGATTGTCGGCGATCACGCACGACCGATAAGGTATGATACTGCAATGGCGTGCGTATGCACCCCCAGTACGCACGGCGGGAATGTTCTGCACGCACCGCGGGAATGTTGTGCGCCAAGACAGAATCGGAGGCGGGGGTGCCGATTCGAGTCTCCGCTTCTGAAAAGAAGGGCCGCCGGTGCGAAGGGCACCGCCCAATCAGTTGCGTCGTATCACTCTACGCATAGCTGTGCAACCCGGTGATGATGAAATTCACCACGATCCAGTTGAACATCATCACCTCGAACCCCACAATCGCGAGGACGGCCGTCCAGAACGCTTTGTCACGCACCTTGAGTCGCACGTGCAGAAGCACCAGAAAGATCAGGAATGTGTTCAGAGCGAAGACCTCCTTCGGATCCCAACCCCACGGCCGGCCCCAGGAATGGTCCGCCCAGATCGCGCCCATCACCACGCCGGTCCAGAGCATCACAAACGAAAGCTCGACCAGTACCATCGTCGCGCCGTCGAACACCTGACCGGATGTCGGTTTTTCGGGATTCAGGAACCCCCCCGCGCCACGCGAGCCCGCCCCGAGGATCAGCGCCGACGCGCCGCCCGAGGCAAACCGCTCCACTTTGACGATGCCGGCTTGACGGCGCGAGCGCGCGAGCACGCCTTCCATAATGAGAATCATCAGCGACCCCCAGCAAGCTCCCGTCACCCCCAGCAGTTCCGATCGGCCCAGCCCACGATGGGTGTTGTCGATCAGGTGCATCAGCAACAAGTACAGGGTGTAGTTGGCGGTCACCGCGGCGATCGGCAGAAGCAACATGCGCAGCTTCGGAACGATGCCGGCATCCCACGCGAGATTCCAGCGATCACGAAGCAGAAGCAAAGCGGGGATGCACGCCAGGCCAATCACCGCATAGCTCCAGATAATGACATTGGTGTGGATGTAGAGCCAGACGTCGTTAAGGGCGGCCATCTTGTTGCTGATGCTCGCGTCGAGTTGTACCGGTAGGAAGTACGCCGCCATGAGCGACACCATCGACACGACCGCAGACCCCAGCGCAAACAAATTGCGGAAGGGGGTCTTGCGTACGATACGCTCGAGAACAAGGGCGGCCACACCACCAAACCAAGCTGTCGTCGTGACCGCCTCGAACATGTTCGAGTTAGGCCAACGCCCCGACACATACCAACGTATGCCAAGCGATACGGTTTGCGCCGCAAACGCAATCACGAACAACACCAGCCCGGTGGTCCGAGCGCGATCCCACTGGTAAACCACCGACATCAACAGCGGAACGATGCTCACCAGGTAGAGCAGCCACACCCACGTCATACCGCCGAATTTAAAATACCAGCTTTCCATCGAAAGGCGCCCGGTGGAGGGGTACAGCACCGGCGAGATGGTGGGGAGAATGGACGCCAAAGTCACCAGTTGCTCATTCACGCCGTCCGCATTTTGATCCACCCACGCCTGACGTAGTTTCGCCCAGGCGGTTGACAACGCGACTTGTTTGTCCTCACTCAGCCCGGAGATGGGACTCAACTCCGTCCCATCCGCAGATTCCTCAACGCCGGCGTGTGCCGCGTGCGGCGTGTGGCTATCGCTGAACAGTGCCTCGGGAGAAAGCCACGGTTTCTTGCTGTCCCCGTCCGGGGACGGTATCAGCCGAAGCTGGTCCAGAAGGAACTTCGGCTCGGACACGGTCAGTGCCGACTGGATCGCGTCTACGGCCTTCGACGTGCGGATCAAATCCTTACCCATACGCTGTAGCAGCCCGAGACATTCGGGCTGCATCACCCGATTGCGTGAGATAAGCCCGCGCTTCATGAAGGTTTCGGTCCAACCGGTATCGTCGGCGGTCTGTGGTTTGAACACACTGACGATTTCCGCCCGCACGTTTTTGTTCTTTACGTAGATCAGATCCACGTCTTCGTACGCCGTCGGACGGAACATCAGGTCCAGATAGGTAAAGCCGGGAGATTGTCCGTGGATGTGCCGCGGTCCGGTGACATACCTCATGAACGTCTTGGCATGAGAGGCAAAGGCACGCAGCCTGCCGTCAGCGTGGACGGCCGTATGATTCAGCGGCGAAAGGTCTACCTGCTTTGCGAAAGCATTCGTTTCTCCAGTGGGGACCGGCGCACGCATGAGCCCGCGGTAGCCCACGAACATGAGAATGCCGAGCACCGCCATGCCATCGATCGGACGAAATTTCAGTTTACCCGCCATAAGACTGTTTCCCGTTTCGATTTCGGATTGGGTTACACATTCACCGCTTCTTCACGCACGAGGGGATCCTTCGTGTCGTCTTCTTTTTCACGGGTGCGGTGCGTTCGTGCCCGAGCGGCCTGGGCACGCCGCCTCGTCAATATCGGCTTTACATAGAACGTAAACATCATCCCGACGACGGACAGGCAGCATCCAAACAGTTGTATGTACACACCGTTTCGGTTGCCCACGCCCAGCCCGGTGTAGTTCATGCCACCACCGGGGTTACCGGACGAGGGCTTATCCCACATCGACTGGAAATACCAATACCCGCCATGCTCCGTGGGGCTGTTCACTGAAATCTTATCCGCTGCGTCAGACCAATGACCCTGCTCAAAGAACTTCAAACTGCTTACGTAGTTGCGAATGGTGGACACAGACCCGCTGTATCCGCCAAAATGAGTATCGAGCGTGAATGCTTCCAACGCGATCGGCGATGGAAGGGGAAGTTGTTGGCGCGAAAACAGCACCTCGACCCGCTCGCCATTGGGCAAACGAAACGTTTCCGGAGCGTAGGCAAATCGCCCCTGGTAGGCGTAGGTCTCATTCGGAAGGGCATACCGATTGAAACGTAACCAGGAGGTCTGGCGTCCCGACCCGGTATCAATCTCAAGCCGAATCATGGCAAACATCTCTTCGGCTTTGCGCTGCCTTGACTCACGCGGCACGATGTACGGCTTGGTGTCGCTTGTGGCGTGCGTCCAGAAATCATTGATGCGAATACTCAGACCGGGCACCACCGCCACGGTCTCTCCAGTGTGTACCGTCCGGTCGATCAGACGTTGATCCTGTGTGTTAAACACAAAGTGCAACCCACCCGGATAACCGGCCAATATGATCGGCGCACCGGCCGGTGTGTAGGAAAACTCCAGCCGTTTGTCTATATCACGATCGGCCGCCGCATGGGGATCGCCCGAACCGTCTTTTGTGTGGTGCATGTCGCGGGTCATACGGGGTTGGTCGGCCACCCAGCGCGTGAACTCTCCCTCGGGTGTGATGACGTCCACCAGCGCCACCGAGACCATACCGCGCGATCCCGGGAGCGAGAGCCCATCCTGCACGCCACGAATACGAAAACGGTACTTCGTGTTTTCAATCGGCGTAAAAGGTCCGTCGGCACCCACGACGGTCTTGTCGGACAGGGTGATATCGTGCGTCTTACCGGTCTCCGGAATGTGTAGCCGCAGCTTGGCCGTCGAACTGGAAGGTAGATCGGTGATCTCTTCCGCGCTGTCGAGCCACACAAACTCGATCGAGCCCGAACCCGCACTGCGGTGCGCCGGATCAAACGCCATGAGCTCATAGGATTGCGTATCACCGGTGTCGGAGACCGTGCTGATGTTGACTACGGGATTCAGTCGCTCGCCGCCGTCACGCCACTGCTGACGCATCTGGGCATAGCGAAGGTAGCCGGTAATGCGGACGTCGGCATCGCCGAGAGCGTCAGCCCCTTCGGTCGCAGGGACGGGAAGATCAAGCGCGCGCAAGGGAAGTTTCGTCTGGGAGTCCATAAACACCTGATCTCGTGAGGCGATGTGGTCGTTATACCGCGGCAATCCTTCGATCGGACGTTGCCGCCACGCCTTATCCCCCACCCGACGCACAAACAGCGCCCACGTTTTCATCACATGAAACACCGTGGTGGGTTCGTAGTCGAGCGTGAGTTGCAGTTCCTCCTTGACGAGCTTGCGTCCGATGGTTTTTTGGGCCCGGCCCTTACCGGGGATGATGTCTTCGGTGTACTGCGGGTAGCCATCCAAAAGCTGCCGGATGAATGGTTCACCACCCGGCGGATGCACCATCACGCTGACGGCATACGCCTTATCTCCCTTGTGCTTGTCGGAGAGAATCGGCCAAGACGTATTCGTACTTTGCACCTCAAAATGCCACGCATCCGGACCGGCGATCGCCTCGGCAAAGCTGCCGGGAATAGCAACAAACGATACCGGTTCCGTCATCCCAGGAAGCACCACACGCACCTGACGGCGAAACACCGGCGCGTCCCCCTCCACCTTGGTGGTGAAGTAGTAGTAGCTGCCAAGCGTGAGAATCACGATACCCGTGTGGATCATCCAGACGCCGGCGTTGATCTTGCGAAGCGGAATGCGCCGGATCGTGATCACGCTCATGCACAACGTCAGACAGATCACCATCACGTTGAAGGGCCACCAGTGAAACCACTCGTACTCCGTCATTTCAAACCAAGGAAGCTGACGCAACTCCGACGCACCACTGCCCACCGAGCAATACAGGAACAAGACGACGGCCCAGAAGATCCCGAACCAGAGGTTTGAGAACAAGGCCAATACCGCACCAAAGACACCGCGTCGTGCTGCGGCTCCCGTGGTCGGGCTGGCTGTCGAAGTAGATTCGGTCATAAGATGGCACCCCTATCTCGAAGTGTGCTGCGATTCTGTTCAACCAATCCTGTGATCCCGGTCCACATGGGGAGTATAGTCGCTGCCTCGGTCATCTGCACCGCGAAACGTCATTTCCGTTAAGAAAAAAGAGCGCGTTCGCGACGAATCACCAACGCACTCCTACATAATACGTGCCACGTTCGGCCCTATGGCTGGACTGGCTTGGAAGCGAGCGCTTCACCCCCGTAACTAGGGGCCATACCGATCGAGGTCCGGGCCATCGTGCCGCGCGGAACGAGGAAAATCTCTACCCGACGGTTCTGGCTCCGACCCGCGGCGGTCGCGTTGTCGGCGATCGGACGATACTCCCCAAAACCCATGATCCCCACGCGCTCACCACCATACCCACTTCGTCGAAGGTTCGAGGCCACGGAGATCGCCCGGTGTACCGACAGATGCCAGTTGGTCGGGTGTTTCTTTTTGGTGGAGGGCTTGCCGATCGGCGTGTTGTCCGTATGCCCGACAATAATCACCTCGAAATCCTTGGCGGCATCCGACTTGATGATGTCGGCAAACGCCTTGAGTGACGCCCTCGAGGACTGCTTGATCACGTCGCTACCGATGGCAAACACCAAGTCGGACTTCCATTTCATCGTGCCCCGGTTGGCATCGTAGGCAACCACCTCCGGGTTTTGCTCGGCGAACCGCCGCAGTGCAGTATCCAGCGGCTCCGGAAGCGCCTGCCCGGCAATCGTGATATCTCCGAGCCCCTGCCTCCCGGCCATCCCCTCAAGCTGAGACTGTGCCAAAAGGCGCATCTCGTCCAACACCTCATTCTCGCTGCGGAGGTTGGCGATGAGTTCGCCCTTGGTGCTCATTTCGCGGTCCAACGCCTCGAGACGCGCCCGCATGGATTCGTTGGCCGTCCGTGCATCCACAAGATCCTGAGCGAGCGTCTCACGCTCCGCCGTGAGCATTCGGTTCCGCGCCTGGACACGACGATGCTCCTCCATGGACATACACCCCGACACCGAAGCCATAATCCAACAACCCACAAACCCCTGCAGCAACCAACGACGTGCGCCCATCACATACCTCCTGTATTCTTTCCAAAAGACCGAGTACCGGTCCGTCCGCTATGAAAAACCTGATCCGCCCACCACGAAACCTCGGTCCATCCGACACAACACACACCGCACCGGAAACAAGGAGACCCGACACTCGCAATACCGCGACGATCCCATCTCATCCGTAACACGCATGGCACCGCGCAAGCTGAAGCTTGCGGCTCAGTACGGGTGCCCCATTCTTCGGGTGCTCCCAAAAGGGTGGGGCCCCCGCCGATTCCTTCCTGCACCCGTACTACCTTACGCGCCGCGCGAGCCTCACCCCGGGAGACATCCCACACGGAATACGCCGATCTGCCCCAACTCGATTTCATTCAGACCGCGAGCCGGCTCGACTCAAGACGAACGCTTCGCGAGCACGAAGGTCACACCGGCCGCCACAACGGCAAGCCCCACCGCCGCACCGGCGAAAATCATCATGTTGTCGTTCATCCAGCCGACCAGACCGGGCATCGTGCCGCGCGTAAGAGACGCCGTCGCCAAACCACCGAAACCCATAATCACCACGGCCACGGCCAGAGCCGCCGTCAACGCGGCCGAAGCGGGATCACCCCTGGGTGCGTCAACGTCACCCAAGAGCATCGCAGACGCCACGTCGGCTTCTTCTTCCTCCGCATCAAAGGCAGAGGAGGCGTCGGCACCGGCCGCGGTACCCTCGGGTGGGGCTTCGTCCAGACCGGCGCGTGTATCGTCGCTCATGTCCGGCGTGGATTCTTGGTCATCCGTATAGATCTCGTCGAGGAGTTCCTGGCCGAGGGAGGTATCATCACTCTCGCGGCCGAGGTCCATGATCCCGGAACCGCTTCCCGAATCTTCCAGCGCCATGCCGGCGAGGTCCGTGACGGCCGTCTTGGCCAAGGGATCGGTCTCATCGTCCGCGTCATCATCAAAGACGCTAATGCCCACCGATGGCACGGAAGAACCTTCGTTCAGCTGAGCACCGACAGCCGTGTCGTCAAACTCGACGCTGTCCATTTCCAGAATGTCTGTGCCGGAAGGAGACAGCTCAATGCTGGAGTCTTCCACCGGCTCCAGCATGATCTCGGAGGAGTCTTCGGGAGATTCCAGCTCGATCTCAACCGGGGCACTGCTCGATCCGGCCGAAGCATTACCTGATTCCTCGGCAAGACGATCAATGTCCGCGGTTTTGTAATTGACCTTGCCGGCATCACGAAACTCGCGCAGCTTACCCTCGCGGGCCAATGCCTTCAGATCGTCTTCCGTTTTTCCGAGCTTTTCAGCCGCCTCTGTTGCCGTGTAGAACATCTTCGCCATGGCCGATCAGAACCTCGTCATATTCCCGATACCTACTATAATCCCAGCGCCTCATATCCCGGTGCTTCATATCCCGGTGCCTCGTGACCACGGTCACGTCACTACGGCATGTCTTCTTCGCTCGCCCGCAGCCTCTCCTGCCGCTGCTGGTCGATCATCTGCTCCACCATCGCCGGCGGCAAATCGCAACTATTATAGTTCTCCAGGTAGCGATCATATCGCCACGTCCGAGACGCCGCCAGTCGCATACATCCCTTGTGGGGAAGATACTCGTAGACCCAAATGGTCATGGTATCTGCGTCGACCATGTAGAGCCCGTAGGAGCCTTTGGACAACTGTCCCGAAAAGGCAAAAACACCCCGAGCCCCGACCATACCCGAGGGTTGGGCCAACGCCATGCTTGATAGGTCCGGACCCGCCGGAGCCAGAACCATCTTCACCGCGATGATGACCAGTGCCGTGGCGATGACCCATTGCACCGGGTGGGGGTGCCTTCTGGGTGCGACGGCTATCGAGGTTGTCTCTTCAACGCTGGCAGGCATTGCTCTGTAACCGCTTATCCCTGATAATGTTAGGTGTGAACCGCACCACGAAAGGCGCTCCCACTGGGGCCGATACCTCCCGTTACCTTTGTGAGATTATACCAACCGAAACAGGTCAAACAAGCGATATGACCAATAATCCCACCACCGAAAAGGTCATTCAACGAGATAAGCCGAGACGGCATGGTCACGCATCAAGAACCGCCCGTATGCAGAGATGGTTTGAACACGGGCATACCCCACCGCCAAAGCGCGGTCCAAAAAAGTCGTCGCCACCAACGAGAATGCTCGCTCGTTTGACAGGTCATGATCCAACGACTAGGATCCGCTGGGCCGGAGTGTTTACGGCCAGGGTATATGAAGAGCCCGATAACAGCCAGGCATTGATGGCTTTGGCAGATGCAACGCGCGTTTGACACGTCCCGCCTGTAGTTTCCTCAGGAAGTATGTTTGTATGAGATTTGATGATTTGCGGCTCGAAAAGCCGCTTTTGGATGCGGTTCGCACCGCTGGTTACGATGTCCCTACGCCGATCCAGGCAGAAGTCATCCCGTTGGTTCTCGACGGGAAGGATGTTCTGGCGTGTGCGCAGACCGGGACGGGCAAGACGGCGGCCTTTGCCCTGCCGATCCTGCAGCGCTTGGGCGATACCCCGCCACTGAAACGGAAGGACGGGGGGCGACCACGTGCGCGAAGGGTTCGAGCCCTGGTGCTGGCCCCAACTCGTGAGCTGGCCCAGCAGATTGCGGATAGTTTTTCCACGTATGGGCGTTTTTGCCAATTGAAGCACACCGTCGTCTTCGGTGGGGTCAACAAAAACCCGCAGATTCGCACGTTGCGGGCTGGTGTGGATATCCTGGTGGCCACCCCGGGGCGGCTGTTGGACCACATGTCTGACGGCGTCATCGCGCTCGATGCCATAGAGGTGTTGGTGCTGGATGAAGCCGACCGCATGTTGGACATGGGCTTTATGCCGGATATCCGGCGGATCCTGTCGAAGATCCCCAAACGGCGGCAGACGCTGCTGCTTTCGGCCACCATGCCACCTTCGATTCGTGGTCTCGCCACGGATATCTTGAAGAATCCGGTATCGGTGGAGGTCGCGCGGGTGTCCGCCCCGGCGGAGGCCGTCGAGCACTGGGCCTACCGTGTCGAGAAAAAAGAAAAGCCGGCCCTGTTGTGCAACCTGTTGGACAACACACCCTATTCGAGGGCTTTGGTCTTCACACGGACCAAATACGGAGCGGACAAGGTCGTCCGTTATCTGACTCGTGCCGGCGTGCTCGCGGCTGCCATACACGGCAACAAGAGCCAGAACGCCCGCACCCGGGCGCTCGCCGGCTTTCGATCGGGTAAGACCGCCGTGCTGGTGGCCACTGATATTGCGGCCCGGGGATTGGATATCGATGACATTTCCCATGTCATCAATTATGACCTGACCACCGAACCGGAAACCTACGTTCACCGTATCGGTCGAACCGGTCGCGCCGGGGCAAGCGGCATCGCACTCTCCTTCATCAGCAGCGAAGACCACGACAGCCTCCGCGACATCGAGCGACTGATTGGCACCCCGCTGCAACCCGCGGCCGATCTTCCCGGGTATGTCGCGCCGAAGGTGATCGCCGCGCCATCCAACGGCAGCGCACGTTCGGACTCCCGTGGTCGAGGTGACACGAGTCGGCACCGATCTCGTTTCCCCACGAAGGGCGGTGCCGGTCGCCGACCCCGACGCGGTCGACGCGGAACCGGCCGCGCCGTCGCCAACCGATAACCGACAGGCAACCGACCATCGTTCGCGTGCGGTCGAGAAACCGCGGCATGCCATAGCGTGGATACGGATGATTCATCCGTGTGGCAAACAATTCGCCGGGTGCCCCATCGCCTTTGGCGGTGGGGGAGTCGATGATCGAACGGCCTACGGGCGGCAAACAATTCGAGAACGTTCCGCCATGCAATAGCATGCCCTACGTGTGGCAAGCGCCTGGGCGACCCGCCCTTTTAGTATGGCCGCGTCAAGCGATTGGGGCCTCTTATCGCCAAAATACGGGTTAACACCTCCGGTCCGGACCCGTCAGAGAGGCTGTTCGCAACGAATTCGCCTATTGACGGGAGACAAACGCTGATGAATCGCACCCTATCGAGTTTCACCGTGTTACAAGCCGTGTTGGCCATGAGTATTGCGCTGGTGCCCACCGCCGCAGCAGATGATCGCGCGGCCGACAGACCGTTTCCCCTCCCAGCGCAAACGATCCTACGGCTCGCGCGATCCCATGATGGCCTGAGTTTTACCGACACGGGTGAGATCCTGACCATCGGCGGCGGTTCTCCCGATCTGACCCTCCTGCCCAACGGTGATCTCATCGCCATTTTTGACGCAGCGATCGAGCCGGGGCGTGGTTATCAAAGCGTACCCGTGGTGGTTCGCTCAAAGGACGACGGCCGAAACTGGTCTGCTGCGCGTCGGATTCGTATCCGAGGTGGCGACGACCTGCGTGCCCATCACCTCGACCTCGTCGTGCGCCCCGGTGGGCCGTTCCAACTGTTCTTTGCCGCGGAAAGTACGACACCGGGCCGGTACGCGCGACCGGAACAGATTCGTATGGCAGTGACACGCGATGGCATAAACTATCGAACCCAAGACGATTCTCGCCTGCTGCTGCCGCGTGGCCACCATCTGTACCCCGTCGCCGGTTGGGTCGGAACACGCCTGAATGTCATGGTCGATACGTTCGGCGCGTTACGTCGACCGGGCGTGCAGCGGATCGTCTCACACGACGCTCATCGCTTCGCCAAGGGCAAGACATTCACCATGAAAGATGTGCGGTTTTGCGGGAGCATGATCCCCACGGAACGTGGCGTACGCGCGTATGTTTCTTCCCCATCCAGCATGAAGGTCTTCGATTCGGATGACGGTCGCGTGTGGAAGCCGCGTCCCGGGGCGCACCTGCCCCAGGGTTGGGATGCGGGCGTGGTTCAGCTCGGCCCCCATTCGTTCTTGATGGCATACTGCGCCGCCCGCACCCAGGAGTCGCCCCCCTCCTCCACGCTGGTGAGCGTCGATCATATCGTCGGGCCGGAGGCCAGTGACGACTCGTGGGATGACTCAGCCTCGCCGGGTGAGCCGGAAACGCAGAAACCCGCTGCTGAAACAGTCGCGTTGATGGATGATTTTGGTACCGATGGTGGCAATCTCGACGGCTACGACGCCGAGTCCGCCGGCGGATTCGCGCCGCGGCCAGGTTTTGACCACAAGGTGAGCTACATTGAGTGGTATAAAGAGTATGCGCTCGGGCATCCGGCTGATAACGCCGCCGATTTTTATGCCGCGTTGATGCCTCAGCTGGAGGACCAACCAGGTGACAAGCCCGAATGGCCCAAGTTTCACGATATGTTTCATGATACCGAGTATGACGGACCGCCGGCTCCGTGGAACCCCAAGGACCATCCCGAGTGGGAAGCGACAAGCCAGGCCGCTGCCGATCTGTTTGAGAAATACAAGGAAGCTTCCCAACACAAGGGATATGCGATCCCGTATCGAGCTCCCAACGATCCGGACATGGACGCGGCGGAGCGAGACTTGCTCATGGGGATACTCCTACCCGACCTGAGTTCGCACCGAACGCTGGCGAAAGCGATTCTCGCCGATGCCTGGCGTTCGCCGGATGGCCAGGTGTCGCCGCAACGCATGGAGGAGGCGATTGATGCGACCTTGCGCGCGGCCAACCACATGCGTCAGGGATCGACCATCATCGAAGACCTTGTCGGAATAGCGATCAGCGCTCACACCAACAAGAACGCGAGATGGGCGCTCAAGCGTGGCGTATTCTCCCCCGAGGAAATGAAATCCGTGTTGGATACCCTTCAACAACGCGATGTCGACGACAGAGATCCCCAAAAGACACTTCGCGGTGAGCACGCCTTTGCCATGGACTTCACTCAGCACCTCTTTACGCCGCCGACAGCGAATGGAGCGCCGCACTTCAACCGCCGGCGCGCCACGCGAGCCATGTCCTGGTGGAACGACGAGAAACGGACGGCCGATCTCGTGGATAGGACTTCAAAAATGACACCCGATGACGTTCGCAAGACGCTGGATGCGATGGATGACTTTTACCACGAACTAGGTGACATGATGAGAATCGGTTATCCACAGGTCCGGGCGGCCGACGTCGCCGCCTTGGAGCAGCGGAAGGTGAATACCAGTCCGTTGACGGAATCCATCATGCCCAGTTTGAGCCGATACTACCTACTCCAAACTCGGGGCCGGGCCGATCGAAGAGCCACCCAACTCGCCTTTGCCGTGGAAGTCTTCAAGACGCAGAACGGTTATTACCCGGAGTCGCTCGACGCCATTCCGCCCGGTCGCAACGCCGGCATGACAACCGATCCGTTTACGGGTAGGCCATTTGGCTACCAACTGACGGAGGATGGCCCGAGGATCTATTCGCTCTCCGAGGATGGTATCGACAATGGCGGGAGCCACTCACCACAATGGAGCGATCACGGCGGAAACGAGCAAGGCTCCGACGATTACGTCTTCTGGCCGCCGCAGCGGTAAGGCACTCCGCAAGAACCCCGTCTGTCCGGCGGTACCCTGGCTCCCGTGGGCTGACGACAGCCAGAGCGGCGGCAACTGAGTCACACAGCGCCCGGGTCTTTGGCGAAGTGTTTCGCCGTCTCGCGGCTGATTTTACCCGCCACGACAAGCCGCTGCAGGTCATCGTCCAACGTTACCATGCCATCGCGTCGGCCGGTCTGTATCGCCGACTCGATCGACTCGATTTTACCGAACTTGATCCCCACGCGAACCGGGTTGTTGACGTGAAGGATTTCGATAGCCAGAGCGCGCTTGTCGCCCGCCACGGCCGAAGGCAACAGGTGTTGTGAAACCACCGACCGAAGGCTCAGCGCGAGCTGCGCTCGGATGTCGTCCTGGGCCTGGTGCGGAAAAAGATCAACCATCCGTGTGATCGCCCCCTTGGCATCCTGCGTGTGCAGCGTGGTCAGGATCAGGTGTCCGGTCTCGGCCGCACTGATGGCCATGTGCGCCGTTTCTCGATCGCGAATCTCACCGACGAGAATCACATCCGGGTCTTGTCGCAGTCCGGACCTCAGCCCCTCGAAAAAAGAATCCACGTCTCGCCCGACTTCGCGCTGCGTGATGAGCGTCGTGCCGTGACGCGGGTGAACATATTCGATAGGCTCCTCGACGGTAATAATCCGCCGCCCCCCTTGCTCATTGAGCAAGTTAATCATCGCGGCCAGGGTTGTTGATTTTCCCGAGCCGGTCACGCCGGTAATGATGACGAGTCCGTTTTTGTGCGCGACCAGCCGTTGGGCCAGTCCCTCGGGAAAGCCCATCCACTCAAACGTCGGGATCTCGTTCGGCACGTGCCGGAGGCAGGCACACCAGCTCCCTTGTGCGAGAAACGCGTTCGCCCGAAACCGGCAGGCACCGTCCGGATGATCCAGCGATAGGGAAAAATCCAAATTGCGGCCCTCGGAAAGTTTCTCCACGAGCGGCTCGGGCAGGATCGACTCGATCATCTGCCGAATGTGGTCAGCCGCCAACGGCTCGGAGGCCGCCGTTTCCATCCGCCCGTGAATGCGAAGTGTCACGGGATAGCCCGGCACCAAGTGCAGGTCGGAGGCGTTGCGCTCGGCCGCAGTACGCAGCAGCGCGTGGGTTCGCTCTCGAATCGTATCGGCGGCGGCGCTCATCGCAGAGATGATACCAGCAATTGGGACGTAACGAGCACCCTGGGAGAGGGATCACTTGTTTTTTTTCGTCCTCAGAGCGTATGATGCTACCCATGGCCCACGACGACGCCCCACCCATTCGCCCCGCGGACGATCTGCTGCCGTGTGCGCTGCCGCTTTCGGACGGGCGCGTCTGTCTGCTGCGAGAGATGGTGGAAGACGACGCGGCCGGCATCATCGAGTTTCTACCGATCACGCACGTCGAGACCGATTTCGTCAACTACCTACCCGGTGAGTTTGATTGGACCGTCGAAAGGGAGCGGGAGTTCCTACGCTCACGGTTCGCGAACCCACTCTCCATATCCATGGCAGCCCACGTGGACGGGAGAATCATCGGACTCGCCGGCGCAGCAGCCCCCGAATGGAAACGCATGCACCACCACGCCGAGATCGGCCTGGTCATTCTCAAAGAGTTCTGGGGGCAGGGTATTGGCCGTAAGATGATGGACATCAACGTCGAGTGGGGTCGGCGCGTGGGGCTTCGCAAGATGTATCTTCGCGTGGTCCACTACAACCAACGTGCGCGGCGCATGTATGAGGCCATGGGGTTTGTCGAAGAGGCGCGGCTGCATGAGGATGTGCGGCGCGTCGACGGGACATACGGACACACGATCACGATGTCGCTTGTATACGATCACGGCCGATCCTGACCCACTCGATCTTGACGCCCCCGAGAACGCAGGAATCCGCTCGCCGGCGTAGACACATTCGATCATTACCGACACCAACCGCCGCTGGAGAGACGGACCACTCATACTGAATCTAGCATAAATATGCCGATAAAGATGGTGTTCAAGCATGGAGGCTTGCTCTTATGAGAACACCTTTGACGGTAACGCGAGATGGTGCAGCGAAGGAGTTGGCTGTGGCCTTGCGTCGAGAGAAACAGTCGGT
>JAJRSP010000110.1 GCA_024278775.1 Planctomycetota bacterium | reverse complement strand
GCAGCGCATCGCCTACCCCGCGGCTGCGTCCTCGAAGAGCTCGAGCTGGAGGTCCCCGGTGAGAAACAGGTCGCCCAGCCGTAGGAGGCTGCGCCTCACCGGCTCGAGCTGTTGCTCGGTCACACGCGCCACCTCCGTCTTGCCGTCAATCCGCTGAACCACGTAGATCGCATCGCGGTCCGGATCGATCAAGTCCAGGAGATGCGGGCTGTGGGTCGTCACGAGCACCTGGGAGATCTCGGAGGCCTCACGGAGATAGTCGTACACCAGGGGTAGCGCCCCCGGATGCACCGTGAGTTCGGGTTCTTCCACCCCGATCACGGGAAGTCTCGGCTGCTGCAGAAGGGCCGTGAGGAGCCCGGCCACACGCAACGTGCCGTCCGACTGCTGGGCGGCCTCGAACCAGCGTTTGCTCTTCTTGCCAGCCACCTTTTTCTGCCTGAACTCGGCGATCAGGTGCCCGGCCGCACTCCGGACCTGGACGTCTTCGATGTCACCGGTGAGCTTGTGGAGTCCTTTGACCAGCTCCTCCTTTGCCTCCGGATCTCGGATGAGCTCGCGCAATACCGAGACCCAGTTCTCGCCATGCCGCTGCATGGGAAACGTGGGGTCGAACCGCTGCGGCATCCGGAGCCGATCCGGAAAGATCGAGTAGACGCTCACCGTCGCCAAGAAGTCGGCGACCGGCTTGAACTGCTCGGTCCCCCCCAGCGCAGTCAAGGCCAGCGACTGTTCGTCGACCCGGGGCATCACCCCGGAGGGGCCGCTCCAATCGTTCCCCCGTCTGCGGAACTCCCAACGCTGTCCCCCGCGCTCAAGCCAAGCGACTTCCGATTTCACGCGGTACTCTTCCACCCGGTCGCCGCCGAGGGTGAACTCGTACCCTGCCGATCCCTCGGCGAGTTTCAGTCTCAAACGGATCTGAACGTCGAACGGGTGCCCCGAACTCCGTCGCCGCACGTTGTCGATGCCACCGCGATGGGTGATGGCCGCCGGGAGTCCTTGGGTGACCGCGTCGCGCACGAACGACAGCACGTCGAGCAGGTTCGACTTGCCGGACCCGTTCGGCCCGATGAACACCGACAGCCGCCCGGGCTCGACGTGGACGTTCGGCCCCATGCTCCGGTAGTTTGAAACCTCGAGCCGCTGGATCATGGTCCGTACCTCGCTTGCCCCACCGAACCGTCCGAAAGGGGTTCGGGCGTTCGGCCGCCAGACTCAGCCATCGCCCACCACGCCGCGCTTGATCTCGCCCCGGAGCCTGGCCCCAAAATCCGGCAGGCCAAGGCGACCCACCATGGCCTCCACGGTGAGGCGTTCGAGGCTGGCTTCAAACGTGTCCGCGGTGCGCATGGCCGCCTCCCCATCAATTACCCGTCAAGTAAACCCGTCGCGCAAAATACCATAAAAACCATATAGTTTTGACGACAATCCCTACTCTCTGCCGCCACGAGTCAAACACCCGTCAAGTACCCTCCGCGCCCCTGCCCCTGTCAGGCGCATCCCGCAATCTCCGTTTCCATGGCCCCGCCAGCAAAACCTCCCATAGTTCCGCCTGACTCCTCCTCGCACAGAGACTCCGGCCGGTCATCCGCATGCTCCTCCGGCAACCGCGCCGCCGCCTCGCGCACGTCGAGCTTGCCGGTGACCACGTCGGCGACCAGGCGGGTGCGCAGTTCCTCCAGAAGGTCGATGACCCGGCGATCGGCGGTGATGGCAGCATGGATTTTAGTCGTTTTCTCGTCGATGAACTGTACAATGCTCTCTTGCTCTTCATAAGCAGGCAAAAGTAACGGCACCTTTGCCAGGATGCCTGTGTTCAAATTTTGCATCGTGGCACCAACAGACATCACTGACAAGTAATCGCTGACCCACTGGCACCTCAAGGCCACAATGATGTACCGTAGATTTACAGAGCCTTGAATGATCCTCAAACGGATACAGCCGGTTCCTAATAGCCAACCGGCATGCTCGGTCTCAACAAGTGAACAGCGACCGAGCTCGCCGCGACGCGCAAATACTATATCTCCTATTTGAAGTGCGTATTCACTGAGTAGATCTGCGGTTTCCTTTGAGACCGCAGAGCTCTTAGTTGGCACAATCATCCCATCGGACAAATGCACCGGATTGATCACAGGGATACCGTCAGGGACGTAGTCCGATTGATGTAAGATACTCCCAAACGGCCCTGTCTTGAAATTACTCACTAAGCGGCCAAGGTTCGTTATCTTCCAATGCTTCGGCATCCGACCCAACCACTCGATACCGGAGTCCTTATACTTGGGGTAGGGCTTGCCGGTGCGGACGTCGATCTGGCCGGTGATGGCCTGGTGGATGATGGCCTGCTTGTACTCCTCTAGCAGCTCGATCCGCCGCTTCCGCGCCCGGATCGCCCGCCGAATCCGCCAGTCCGCCCAGTCCAGGAAGCGGACAATGGCGGTTTGTTCGGGGAGGGGTGGGAGTACGATGGGCGCGCCCAGAAAGGCCTCGTCCGTTAGCTGAAGTCGGGACGTCCAAATGCCCTTCGACCTAACGCGGAGCTCCCAGTGAAAAGGCTCCGACCGCACCAGTTCGTGCAGGAACCACGGCTCCAAACCTGCGTTGATCCGCTTTCGGTATACGCCATAGGCCGTGCTTATGATCCCATGATAGCGCGAAACGCCAAGGCCTCGTGCCCATGCCCACAAGCTGTTTATGACGAGGTCGCAGGGCCAACACAGCTTGTACCCAACATACGACTCCGCCTTGAACATTGTCACGTTCGCAGAGTTCCGCGGAATAACACCGAGATTTGATGAAACAGTCAGCAACTCTTCTGATCCGGATTCCGACCGGACATCAATCGGTGCCAGTAGCGTTTTCGCCCGCCGCACCTCCCAATGCTCCGGCACCTCCCCGAGCCACGGCACGCCGGAGTCCTTGTAGGCGGGGTAGGGTTTGAGCGAGAGAGCGTTCATGTTCGTCTCGTCCTGCGATGTTCGAGGCGGGCGTGGGTCATGCGCTC
>JAJRSP010000109.1 GCA_024278775.1 Planctomycetota bacterium | reverse complement strand
GCCGCAAAACAGCGCTCGCGCCGCCGCGTTGGCGGACTACTGGGCCGAGACGGATGGCCTGCCGCTGCCGCCCGGCTGGGACACCAAGACGCTGGACGACCCGGACGTGATCCAGGCGTTTACCAACTGGTGTCGCTATCTGATCGCGCGCTTCCATCCGGATTTCTTCGCCTATGGTATCGAAAGCAATGGGGGATTCACCGGCGTGACCGATCCGGGGTATGCCTCGTTTCTCACGCTGGCGCAACAGGTGTACGCGACGCTCAAGGCCGAAAACCCGACCCTGCCGATTTTTCTCACCGTACAGACCAGCTCGTCTGCCGCTGTGGGGCAACCGTTTCTTGACATGACTTCCGGGATCCTTGCGTATTCCGATTATGTGGCCGTGAGCAGCTATCCCTATCTGATTGGTGATCCGAACACGCTCATCACGCACGGAGACCCGAGCGAGATTCCGAGTGACCTGCTAACCCGGATCGCCAACCTGGCACCGGACAAACCGTTTGCCGTAGGGGAGACCGGTTACATCGCGGAAACGCTCGACATTCCTGAGCTGGGTATTTTTCAGGAGGGGCGAGAGAGTTGGCAGGCCGCGTACGTGCAGCAGCTTATGAGTGAGCTGAAGCAACTCCAGGCGAAATTCGTGGTGTGGTTTTTGCCGCGCGATCACGACATGATGAACGAGCGGCTTTTGCAGTTGGGTGTGACGCTTACGCCGATCTACTTTATCTGGCGGGACACGGGTATGCTCGATGGGAACGGCAACTCTCGGGAGGCGCTCTGCGTCTGGCGACAGGAAATGGGTCTCGGTTCGTGTGCCACCGTACCCACAACCTCCCAATGGGGTCTCGTGAGCCTTTCTTTGCTGCTGCTGATCGGCGGAACGGTTCTGCTGCGACGCGCCATTTGGGCCGGCTCGTAGTTCGCCCATGATCCCCACTTCCGATACGATGACGGAGACGAGGCGATCCCGGTCCGGGTGATCGGCCACGCGCGACGGACGAACGTCTTCGTGACGTTGTGCAGGAAGATCCCGCACGGGTGATGAATCACGGCGCGTAGGTCGAACGTCGTCGGCATGCAAATAGCATGCCCTACAAGACTCGCATGAATCCAGAAGGTTTCGGCAGAAACGGGACGATCGTTGGGATACGACTTATCCGACAAGGTGGTGTTTATCACGGGTGCGTCTCGGGGCATCGGCCGGGCGTGCGCGGAGGCGTTTGTTCGCGCGGGGGCTCGGGTGGTGGCGACGGCCCGCTCGTGGGATCAGTTGCAATCGCTTGCGAAGCAGCTCGGCGAGCCGAATGTGCTGCCGCTTCAGCTTGATGTGACAGACGCCGCGCAGCGAGAGGCGGCGCTTCGTCTGGCGCGAGAGCATTTCGGGCGGGTGGATGTGCTGGTGAATAACGCGGGGTGGGCGACGTTTGCGACGGTGGAAAAAACACCGCTGGCGCATGTGGAGCAGATGGTATCGCTGAATCTTATGGCTCCGGTGGCCATGACGCAGGCGGTGCTCCCGGAGATGATCGAGCGGGGTCACGGGCAGATTATCAACATCTCGTCTGTAGTGGGTATCCAGGCGATCCCGCGGATGACCGTGTACAGCGCGACCAAGGCGGCGCTCACTTCGTTTTCGACGGGTCTGCGGATGGAGCTGCGCGGCACGGGTGTGGATGTGATCAATATCGCGCCGAGTTCGACGCGAACGGATTTTTTCGACGCGGCCGCGACCGTGGATGCGAAGGCGACGCGCCTGGCGAAAACGCAGTACACACCGCAGCGTGTGGCGCGGGCGGTGGTGGCGGCCTCTCGAAAACGCAAGCGGGAGGTGACGCTCTCACTCGAAGGTCACGCGATCGCGATGATGCGTCGCAGTTCGCACCGTCTGGCCGACGCCACGATGTATTGGGTGGCGCGGTATGGGATGCCGTCGAAATAGAGTGTGCCACGGGTAGGCGTCCTGGAATCGGGTGTGGTACCTCATTCTTCGTGTCACTACAGAACATGCCGCGTACAAGCGGGTGCCCCATTCTTTGCTCCAAGGCAAAGGGTGGGGAACGAAAACGGAGGCGGTAACGATCTGGGAAGCGAAGAGAGTATTGCATATGCAGTCCGTCCCCCACCCTTCGGGAGTACCCGAAGAATGGGGCACCCGCCGTCTGATGTCGAAGTAGCGGTACACATTGTCGCGCGTGCATCGGCGGCATGAATTCTGTAGAATAACGGGTCGCGGGCGTGGTGCAGATCGGCGCAATCGGGGCCGGTGGTTCCTCTTGGAGATGGTGGTGGCGGAACGGAAAACGGTTTTTCTGGAGACGATGGGTTGCCAGATGAACGTGCTCGATAGCGAGCTCGTGATGGGGCGGCTCCGCGCGAGGGGGTATGACGCGGTCTCCGACCTGACGGCGGCCGACGTTGTGCTGCTGAATACGTGCAGCGTTCGTGACCACGCCGAGCAGAAGGTGCTATCGCGTCTGGGGCGGTTGAGAAGGCCCAAGAACGGGCGGCCGGGGATGGTGATTGGTGTGCTCGGCTGTATGGCCGAGCGCGATCCGGACGGCATCTTTTCCAAGATGCCGCACGTCGACCTGGTCTGTGGACCGGGTGAGCTGAACAAAGTGCCCGCGTTGATTGAAGACGTGCAGGCGAATCGTTCGCGGGCGGTGGCGCTGTCGCAGTCGCTTTCGCGTAGGAGCACGCCACTGGAGCGGGCCGTGGAGTTTGACTCGGTCGAGGCGCTGGACCTGTCGCGTGATCCGGCTGTCGGGGCCAACGTGTTGCAGTCGTACATTCGCGTGCAGCGCGGCTGCGATAAGTTTTGCACCTTTTGCGTCGTGCCGTTTACACGCGGCGCGGAGCGGAGCCGTCCGCCGTCGCAGATCGTGGAAGAGGCGAAGATGCTGGCCGGTCGTGGTGCCAGAGAGGTGACACTTCTCGGGCAGACGGTCAACAGCTATGTCAACACGGACGGCGGCAAGACGGTCCGCTTTGCCGAGCTGCTATCGCGGGTGGCCGCGGTGGACGGCATCGAGCGCGTGCGGTTTGTCACCAGCTACCCCGGAGATTTTTCCGATGATATCTTCGAGGTGATGCGCGACGTGCCCGAGGTGTGTGACTATCTGCACCTCCCGGCGCAGCACGGGAATGATAACGTGCTGAAGCGCATGCGGCGGCAGTACACGGTGTCGGGCTATCTGGACCTGATCGGTCGGGCCCGCGAGATCGTACCGGGCATCACACTCGCCAGTGATTTTATCGTCGGGTTCTGCGGTGAGACAGACGCGGAGCACGAGGACACGCTCCGGTTCATCGAGCGGTGTCGGTTCAAGAACATTTTTGTTTTTAAGTACTCCCCGCGTCCTGATACGGTGGCTGAGAAGCGCAGCGCGGACGATGTGCCCGATGAGGTGAAGCGCCGGCGCAACCAGGACTTGCTCGCGCTGCAAGATGGCATTGCCACAAAATACAATCAGACGCTACTCGGTACGACGTTGCATGTGTTGGTCGAGGGGTATAGCAAGGCGGCCGTCAAGGCGCAGGAGGCGGAGCAGTCGCGCGGGGATGAGGTGGATTGGCGGCGCAGCGACCAGCTTGTCGGGCGGAGCAGCCGGGATCAGATCGTCGTGTTCCCCGGCAAGCCGGAACACATCGGTCAGTTTGCCGACATACGAATTAGCGCGGCCACCGCGTTGACGTTGCACGGCGAACTGATTGAGGAGTGCTTGACCGAGACGACCGCAAACGGCACAATACCCGTAGGTTTGCCGGTGTTGGGGGCGGGTGGTTCCTCGGGTACTTCGGTTTCATAGTTTGATGATTGTAGCGTGGGCTCCATGACGATTCTGGTTGAGAAAAAGAAAGCGGTCACACGCAAGCCGGTGCCGACGCCTTCGCATAAGAGCGAGCGGCCGCCGCTCTATCACGTGATCCTGCTGGACGATGACGACCACACCTACGAATACGTCATCGGCATGCTGGCACGAGTCTTTGGCTTTCCCGAAGAACGGTCGTACGAACTGGCGTCGCAGGTGGACCGCACGGGCCGGGTCATTCTCGATACGACGACGCTCGAACGGGCCGAGCTGAAGCGAGACCAAATCCATACCTTTGGGCGCGACTGGCGTATCTCCCGTTGCGAGGGGAGCATGTCGGCCACGCTCGAACCGGCCGACGGTTAGTGCCGGTTGATTCGGTGATTCCAGCTCTCACCATGGGTGGCGAAAAAGCAACCCGCCTTGTCACGCCGCGTGCATTCGGAAACGTGCGTTTTGCATGCTCTATTCCAACGGATTGATCGTCAGCCCCGTCGCGAGCTTTGGGAAAAAGTAGGTGCTCTTTTGCGGCATGTACCCGCCGGCATCGGAGACCGCGCGGAGGTGTGCCAGCGGCGTCGGTTTGGTCAGTAGCGCGACGCCGGATTCATCACGTGCTGTCTTCTTTGCGGCGGCGGCCGACTTCACATAGCGAATCTTCGGATCAGCGCCAAGGTTCTTCTTGTATAGCTCATCGAGCAGATACCGGTGCAGGTAGGCGTAGTCCAGGTCATACCACGGTTCGCACTGGTCGGGTTCCAGCTTTTTCAGCACAGGGCGATGGGTGAACCGTACCGGCGTGTCTTGCTGCGTGGCCCCGTCCATCAGCACGAGGTCGGCCGCGGTCGCTTCGCACGGCTCGACTCCATCGGACCAAGCCGTGAGCAGCGCGTCCAGGGTGATGCGTTTCAACGCACGATAGTATGGCAGAATCAGACAGCCCGGGTCGTCCATGCTGGCCAGCACGAACATGACAAAGTTGGCCGGATGATCTTCAGGCAGCGTGCCGCCGTGTTGTTCCCATGCCCAAGATTGGTACATCAAGGCCGTGCTGTAGCGGTGGTGCCCATCGGCGATGTAGAGCTTGCCCTCGCCTAGCGTCGAGATGACCGAGTTGATTATGGTGTGGTCCGTCACGATCCACATATCGTTTCGCACGTCGTCCAACATCGCCGTGGCGTGGGGTGTGGCGGCCGCCGTACTTGCAAACGCCCGGTCCACGCGATGCTGCGGGTCGGCAAACAGCCCGAAGATCGGGGAGAGCTGACACTTGGTTGCCTTCATGAGCGCGAGGCGGTCTTCCTTCGGTCCGCCGAAGGTCAGTTCGTGTGGGAGGATAACGCCGTCTGTGAATGGCCGCAGTCGTACGCGGGCGATGAATTTTTTTCGGGTGTAGGTCTGCCCCTCATGGGTGAAGGTTTGGTGATAGAGGTAGAGCGCGGGTTGGTTTTCGCGGGTGAGCGTGCCGTCGTGTAGCCGCGTGGTAAGCATTCTCGCCGCTCGATCGTAGCACTCGGCCGGGCCGGCTGACTTCGGGGGAAGATGCGGTAGGTCAATGGCAACGATGTTGCGATCGCTCCGCGCGAGCAGTGCGTCTTTGTCGCCCTTGTCAAGCACGTCGTATGGCGGAGCGATAAGCGCCGACAGATCGCCGTGGGTCTTGGTATGGTCAAACCGGATGGCCGCAAACGGTGCCACTTCGAGCATGATTTCGATTCCTTTCGCACGGTTCGATACGGAACATACAACGTCCGAGAGCCTATATCTATCGGCGACCAGAGGCCACGAAAGAGATACCGTCCACGTTAAGATTAGTGTTGTAGCCTATGCTTGCCCAACCTAACAAGTGCCACGAGACGCTGGGGTGGTGCGTGCGGCTTCTTGACAGAGGCTCGGGGTTGTAGACATTAGTCGCCCATGGTTGGTGTCGCGCGCGACAAGACGGTTGAGAACGAACTGATTGAGATGCTCTCGGACGGGTTCCCGGGCATCACGGTCGAGGTTGTCCACAGCGAGCGGTGGAATCGCATGAGTGTGATCTTTCGCTGGTCCGGTTTTGCCGATCTGCTTCCCGAGGAGCGGTTTCAGCGGTTGGTGAGTGTGATCCCCGATTCCTTTCGTGCGTCCCGGCTGGCCGGGTTTGTCTGGCTGGAGCTCGCTCCGAATGAGTCGATCGACGTTTTTCTCAAGCATCCCCGTAGCGAAGATGTGGTCGAGCGCGAGGGCGAAATCTACGCCCGACTCAGTAAAGCGTCGTTTTTCGCAGGACTAAAAAAGTCTATGGGTCGGTCACCGCAGAAAGCCTGCGGTGGCGATTTTGCGAGGGTGGCCGAGGTGCTTTCCGCGGCCGGCTGGTCGGCGGAAGCTATCCGGGACACCAAGCTCGTTTTCATCCGCCACGGCGCGTACTGCGACTGTCAGATTGTCGAGACCGTAGCCGCCGCCCTTCGTGAACACTACGCCGATTGAATGGCGTTCCACGCTGATTGACACGATAGGGGGCTAAGACATACGTGGGGGGTACCTGCCTCCTCCGTGGCGTTACCAAACAAACGACACCCAAAGAAAAGGCGAAGCGTCATTGCAAAGGCAGGTCAACCTTTTGCCTTGAGGCGAAAGAACGACCTGCCCTACTGTTTGCCATGGTTGCCGATTCCGTCATACACACGCAATAGAGAGACCCGCATGAATCGAATGGCCGAGCGTCGCGATACGCGGTACGCTTCGCGCATGTTTTCTTTTTCCGTAGAGTGTGGTGACGGTGCGGCACGCTGCGGTGTGCTGACCACGCCGCATGGATTGGTGGAGACGCCGGTGTTCATGCCGGTGGGGACGGCCGGGTCCATCAAGGGGGTCACGCCGGACCAGGTTCGCGAGACCGGTGCCGGCATGATCCTGGCCAACACCTACCATTTGCAACTTCGACCGACGGCGCAGATCGTGCGTGATCTGGGTGGACTTCACACGTTTATGGGCTGGGAGGGGCCGATTCTCACCGATAGCGGCGGCTATCAGGTGTTTTCGCTGGCCGACATTAACAATATTACGGACGACGGCGTTGAGTTTCAGTCGCACATCGACGGTGCTCGTATGCGGCTCGATCCGAAGATAGCGATGGCAGTGCAAAACGATCTCGGTGCCGACGTCATCATGGCGTTCGACCAATGTCCGCCGCTGCCGTGTTCGACTGAGTTCATGCGGACGGCCGTGGATCGTACCATCCGCTGGGCGCGAGAATGCAAAACCCACCACCGGCGGGTGGATCAGGCCCTGTTCGGTATTGTCCAGGGGGGGCTTGATCTGGCCGAGCGGCGGCGTTGTGCGGCCGCCCTGATCGAGATCGACTTCCCCGGATATGCTATTGGCGGTCTTTCGGTGGGGGAGTCACATGAGGAGATGATTGCGACGCTCGGGCCGACCGCACAGTCGCTCCCCGCCGAGAAGCCACGTTATCTGATGGGGGTGGGCATGCCGCGAGACATATTAGCAGCGGTACAAGCGGGTGTGGATATGTTCGATTGTGTCTTGCCGACGCGCAACGGCCGCAATGCTCAGGCGTTTACCCCGACAGGCCCAATCCGCATGCGAAACGAGCGGCACAAGCTCGATTCCGAGCCCATCGAACTCGGTTGTGATTGTTATTCCTGCCAGCATTATTCCCGTGGTTACGTCCGGCATCTATTCAATGCCGGGGAGATGCTTGGCCCCACGTTGACCTCGATTCACAATCTGCGGTTTTTTCAGCGTTTCATGGCCCGAATTCGGGAGTTGATTCGCACGGGACAACTGGCGACAATCCCCGACGAGTTCCCCATCGCGGCGATGGCGACTTCCGGACCAGACCAAGAGGACCACGCATGAACGTTTGGATCACGATCGTATCTCTTCTGGCACAGGCCAATCCCGCCGGCGGCGCTGGTGCCCCGGCCGGACCCACGACCCCATCCACTCAGGCACCACCCGGCGCGGGGATGGGTTTGTTTTTCGCGCTGATGATGGGCATGGTCGTCTTCATGTTTCTCAATCAACGCAGCCAGACGAAGAAGCGAGAGCGCGAAAGGCAGCAGCTTTTCGAAGGGCTTAGCAAAAACGTCCGCGTGCTAACGGTGGGTGGGGTGATCGGTACGGTGCATTCCGTGAAAGATCATGAAGTCGTCCTCAAGGTGGACGAGTCGACCAACACGAAGATGGCTTTCGTGAAGACGGCGATTCAGCGCATCATCCACGACGACTCCGACGTCAAACTTGATGCGACGTAATGCGTGGCTTCCGGTTCCGTACAGACGCACGATCCCGGCCGGCACCGTATAGGGCCAACCGGGATCGTGTCGCTATTGGTTTTGGGTCCGTCGCCTAACGCGAAGGTAAGGTCCGGTATCTACCGGCGGCGGCAGTGCGTTTTCCGAATGCCGCTTTTCATACCAACTAACCCGAGCATCATCCCCAGCATGGCGGCAAGTCCCATGGCCCCGCAGAGGGGTAATCCTGCACCGCAGACGTCTTGATTCGAGTTATCCGGTGTTGACTGAGCCGGTTCCTCATCGGCGACGATTTCGCAACCATCCGCATCGACGACGGCACCGGCTACAGTATTGGGACAAAGATCGAGATCATTGTTGACGCCGTCCTCATCGTCATCACCGGGTAGGGGTTGTTCGGGTTGAGGTGCTTCTGGGATGACAGGCTTACCCACCGCGAAGATGGAGATGTCATCGCGGACGGCCCAGAACTGCTGCTCTCCATTCCTGAAAGTGAAACCGTAGTCCCCGACAGTGGTGGTGGGTACGGAATCTCCGAGGTCGTTGGTGCCGGCGACTTCCCACCGTCCGGCATTGAGGACGTGGAGACGAACATCAGCCGGGTCCAGGCCTGCCGCGCCCAATTCGGCATCGTTAAGGTTAATGAACACAACGGCGTTGTAGGTTTGAGACGGGCTGGTGATTTTTGTGTCAAATGTACGAACAAATCCGGTTTCACCGTCGAAGCCGTTCGATGTTCCGTTGCCTGGTCCCTGATCACCGAGTGTACCTTCCACTCGTGTGACATTCCAGCTTACCTGTTTGCGGGGGTCAGCCTGAAGGATGTGGATACCCGCGAGGACGCGGTCGGAGCTG
>JAJRSP010000005.1 GCA_024278775.1 Planctomycetota bacterium | reverse complement strand
TTTCATCCTTGCGATCGCATGCCGCGACCACCCGCTCTCTCAAATCCATCGAATAGGGCCTCATGCCTGTGTCCTCCCGCCATCCTGGCTGACTATATCTATCGGCACGAAACGCTACACAAATTGAGAGACTGCTCTAGTAATCATCACAGCGATCCACACCAACGAGGTGAGCTTTGCCTTTCGCACAGCCCCAATCAAAACGAGGACCACGTGTCCTCTCGGGTGCAGCCGGAATACGCATCTGAACCCACCCTACTACCCCAAAGCGTTTTCCTCACCTTTGATCCGATATTTCTCGATTGTCAGATCGTCGGGCTGCGATTGTACCCAAACGAACCGCTCGATTCAAGTGAGTATGACTTCTCTTGCCGCGATTCGCGCTCGTGCGGCTGACCCATCGTGCCGTAACCGTTCACGGGTGTAACGCTGGTACCGCGTTTCATTAGTTATGACTACCTGAGCCGCGGGCTTCAGCCGCGCGGTTTCGAGAATTCGTGCGAGGCTCGGCATTTCATCGCCGCGCAAGCTGAAGCATGCAGCTCATCGCAGCGAGTTTCCCATTCCTAACGGGAGTGGGGGACGGACTTCGCATGCAAGATTCGGATCATTAACGTCTTCGTTTTCGTCCCCCAGCGGGCATAGCAATTCTGCTCCTGATGCCCCAGGGACAGCTCACCAGGAATGCGCCACGCGCCCGGAGTGGATCACGAGTAAGCAAGTTCGCTCGCGACATCCATCGAGAGACGAGCCATGGAGTCGTAGTGACCCGCAACATCACCATTAGCGGCTGCGCGCGAGTTTTCTTTTTCGTGTTTTCTTAGCAGCCGTTTTGGCTCTGGCCGAGGTCTTACGCTTGGCGCTGGGCTTTGTTTTCTTGGCCGTCTTTTTCTTGGTGACCGGTTTGCGTTTACGCGGCTTGGCCAGAACCGAGGCTTTGTTCATGGTGCGTACGCGAATCGTCGACCCGGGCTTAGGTTTGGCTTCGGAGCGGATGGTCGCCTGAGCGGCGGCGAGTCTGGCGATGGGTACGCGCAGCGGGCTGCACGACACGTATTCCAACCCGACTTCGTGGCAGAACTGGATGGACTGCGGGTCTCCGCCGTGCTCGCCGCAGATACCAAGCTTGATGTCGCGTTTCACTCCGCGTGATTCTTCGCAAGCGATTCGCACGAGCCGCCCCACGCCGTCCACGTCGAGCGATTGGAACGGATCCGCCGTAAAGATGCCCGCGCGGTCTGCGTCCACATACTCCGGCAGGAACCGGCCGGCGTCGTCGCGCGAGAGCGCCATCGTCGTTTGCGTGAGGTCGTTTGTGCCGAAGCTGAAGAACTCGGACACGCGGGCCATCCGATCGGCGAGCAGGGCGGCCCGGGGCGTTTCAATCATCGTGCCGACCAAGTACTTCAGCTTGCTTTTGCGTTCTTTGATGATGGCGTCGGCCACCGCGCGCGTCCGGTCGATCAAAATGCCGAGTTCCCGGTCGTCGATGCTCAGCGGAATCATGATCTCCGGCAGTACCTTGGTGCCACGCTCGGTGCAGTTGATGGCCGCCTCGATGATTGCACGCACCTGCATCTCGAGAATCTCGGGGTAGGTCATGCAGAGCCGGCAGCCGCGATGGCCGAGCATGGGGTTGGCCTCATGTAGCTGCTCGACGCGACGGGCGATATCTTCGACCGTGATACGAGCGCTACGCGAACCCGTATCCTCAAGGGCTTTGTTGATCTGATCGACCACAGCACGCTGGCCTTCCGGGTTGTCGGCCTGGGGCAGGAACTCGTGCAACGGCGGATCAAGCAGCCGAACGGTAACGGGCAGGTTATGCATCGCCGCGAAGATGCCCTCGAAATCATCCCGCTGAAACGGCAGCAGCGCGTCGAGGGCGGCGCGGCGGTCCGGTTCGTTGTTGGCCAGGATCATGCGACGCATCGACGTGAGCCGCTGCGGCTCCGACGGATCGAAGAACATGTGCTCGGTGCGACACAGGCCGATCCCCTGCGCACCCAGCTCCACGGCCTTCAACGCATCGACCGGGGCATCGGCGTTGGCGCGAACCTTCATGCGCCGCCTCTTGTCACACCAGCCCATAATCGTGTCGTATTCCTTGGGGGCGACCGGCGGGACCAGGTCGATCAACCCTTCGTAGATTGTGCCGGAGCTGCCTTCGAGTGTGATCGTATCGCCCTCATGGAGCGTTTTGCCGCCGAGGGTCATCGTCTTCTGGGTGTAGTCGATCGTCAGGGCGTCGCAGCCGACCACGCAGCATTTGCCCCAGCCGCGAGCCACGACGGCCGCGTGCGACGTCTTGCCGCCGGTGGCCGTGAGGATGCCGGCCGAGGCATGCATACCGCCGACATCTTCCGGCGAGGTTTCTTTGCGAACGAGAATGACATCCACACCGGATTGGGCGCGCGCTTCTGCACGCTCCGCGGAGAAGGCGATCTCGCCGCCGGCGGCACCCGGTACCGCACCGATGCCCTCACCCATCTCGCGCGTGGCGAGTTCGCCGGAAGACACCTTCGGATCGAGCACCGGGTAGAACAGGCGTTCGAGATCGACAGCCTGCATACGTAGCATGGCGTCGTCTCTGGTGATCGTCGGCTTCGTGGCCAGGTCGGCGTACCGCTTGAGGAGGTATTTTTTGCTGACGAGTTTCTTCGCGGCCGCCTTATGGAGCAGCGGTTTCGTCGCCTGTTCGACAGCGATGCGGAACGCGGCCTGCGGCGATCGTTTCCCGGTGCGGCATTGCAGCATATAGAGCTTGCCGCGTTCGATGGTGAACTCCAGGTCCTGCATGTC